>NZ_CP142362.1:3515788-3831996 GCF_035918395.1 Mycolicibacterium sp. ND9-15 | reverse complement strand
GTCTTCGTCGCCGCGGCGTCGACGTGGCTCGCCGGAGCGCTCTATCGCCGCCGGGACGCGCTCTCATGAAGATTGCTCTGCAGACGCTGGCGTCCGCGGTCTTCGGATTCGTGTTCTTCGCCGCAGCGCTGTTCTTGCCGGCGGGAACGTTGGACTATTGGCACGCTTGGGTTTTCATCGGCGTCTTCCTCCTCGGCACGATGGGGCCAAGCATCTATCTCGCGGTCAACCGCCCGGAGGCGTTGCGTCGACGGATGAAGGTGGGGCCGTTCGCCGAGACTCGACCCGTGCAGAAGGTCGCCATCACCGGGACCGTCCTGGTGGTGGTAGCCGTGCTGGTGACCAGTGCACTCGACCATCGCTTCGGATGGTCGACGGTGCCGACTGCAGTAGTTCTGCTGGGTGACGTACTCGTGTGGACAGGTCTGACGGCGGCTCAGTTCGTCGTCATCCAGAACAGCTATGCGGCAGCGACTATCACCGTCGAGTCCGAGCAGCCACTGGTCTCGACGGGCCTGTACGGCGTGGTCCGCCACCCGATGTACGCCGGAACGCTGATGATGATGATCGGCACTCCGCTTGCGCTGGACTCGTACTGGGGCCTGGTCGCCGTTTTGCCCGCTCTGCTGATTCTCGCGGTGCGCATCGCCGACGAGGAGAAGATGCTGCGGCAGCAGTTGGCCGGCTACCGCGAGTACATGCAGAAGGTGCGGTTCCGGTTGGTGCCCTACGTCTGGTGACGGCGCGCCGATCGCCACACCGCGACGAACACCAGGACCACGGCGAAGCGTGCCACGGTGTTGGCGATCATCGTGCCGTTCAGCTGAGTCAATCCCAAGTAGACGAGGTTGAGCACACCGCTCGTCAGGTGCAGCACCACCAGCGCCGTGACGATGAGCCGCAACGCCGCCCAGTCCGTCAGCCGCGCCGCGCCGAAGGACAGCACCGCAACCGCCAGTTCGGCCGCACCGACGAGGTACGCAAGCAGATACTCCGGTCGTTCGAGCGTGATGCCCACGACGGCTGGGATAGCGGTCGGGAACACCATGAGCACGACGGCGCCGGCCAGCGTGATCAGCCCATGCACCATGAGTACTACCCGTAGCACTGTCATAGGTCCGCCTTTCTGTCATGCGCGGGCGTTGTCATCCGTCATAGATATGACGGCGCTGATGGACGCAGTATGACCTTGAGGAGGTACAGAGGTGAGCGCAGACGCGTTCGAGCAACACCGTGCGCATCTGCGGTCGGTGGCCTATCGGATGCTCGGCTCGGTCAGTGAGGCCGATGACGCAGTGCAGGACGCGTGGCTGCGGATGAATCGCGCCGACATCAGCGACGTGCGCAACCTGCGCGGCTGGTTGACCACCGTCGTCGCCAGGATCTGCTTGGACATGCTGCGCGCCCGCAACGTGCGAGCCGAAGAACCGCTCGACGACGTCGTCGACACTCCGGCCGCGCACGTCGCTCCCGCCGGCGCCACGACCGGCCCCGTCGATCCCGAGGCCGAAGCCGGGCTCGCCGATTCGGTCGGTGTCGCGCTGCTCGTCATCCTGCAGACCCTGTCTCCGGCTGAGCGGCTCGCATTCGTGCTCCACGACATGTTCGGGTTGCCGTTCGCCGAAATCGGTCCGATCATGGGGCGCTCGGAGAACGCGGCCGCCCAGCTGGCCGCCAGGGCCCGGCGCAGGGTGCGCGGCAAGACTGTCGAGGCCACAACGGATTTCGTGCGGCAACGACATCTTGTCAATGCCTTCCTCGCCGCGGCGCGCCACGGCGATTTCGACGCGCTGCTGGCGGTGCTGGACGACGACGTGGTCCTGCACGTCGACGCGACCGCCGCCGGTACGCCTATCACGATCCGCGGCGCGCGTGCGGTGGCCGCCAACGCGCGCATGTTCTCTGCCAACTCACGATTCGCCGAGACCGCTGTTGTCGACGGTGTGCCTGGGATCGTCGTCGCGCCCGCCGGCCGCCTCACGCTGGTGCTGCTCTTCAGGATCGCCGGCCACCGCATCGTCGAGCTCAATATCGCCGCGGATACCCAACGGCTTCGTCAGGTCGAACTGACCGTACTGCGCTGACGGGCGCGCATAATGCCGATGTGGAACTGCTGACCGGCCTCGGCCTGGCGACCGCCGCGGGACTCAACGCCTACATCCCGCTGCTGGCGCTCGGCCTGCTGTCCCGGTTCACCGACCTGATCACGCTGCCCGCCGGCTGGGCCTGGCTGGAGAACGGCTGGGTGATGGCGATCGTCGCGGTGCTGCTCGTCGTCGAGATCGTCGCCGACAAGGTGCCCGCGCTGGACAGCGTCAACGACGCTGTCCAGACGTTCATCCGGCCGACGGCGGGCGGCATCGTGTTCGGGTCGGGCACCGCGGCGCAGACGTCCGCGGTCACCGACCCCGGTGCGTTCGCCGAATCCGGGCAGTGGATCGCGGTGGTCATCGGTGTCGTCGTCGCACTGGTGGTGTCGCTGACCAAGTCGACGGTTCGGCCGGCCGCCAACGTCGCCACCGCGGGGGTGGCCGCACCGGTGCTGAGCACGGTCGAGGACGGCGTCAGCGTGAGCCTGGTCTTCATCGCGATCCTGGTGCCGGTCTTGGTGTTGGTGGCCCTTGTCGCGTTGATCTGGGCGGCGGTTCGGCTGGTGCGGCGACGACGCAACGCGGCAGCGAGTTGACCCCGCTTAGGTGAGCGTGGTGACGTAATGGCCGCCGGAGAAGATGTCGGTGTAGCTGTTGCCGCCGATGTCCTTGTACGCGCAGGTGGATACCGTCCCCCTGTTGGTGTAGGAGCCGCCGGCGGCCTTGCATTCGCTCTTGATCGTGTTCTCCGAGAGCTTCTCGGCGTGTGCGAGCGGGGCGGTCGTGGTCATCAGCGCGCCGACGACGATGGCGACGGCGGCCGTAATCCTGGTGCGCTTCATTGTGCTGTCTCCTGTGTTCGTGGCCTCGTTGGCCGTTGGTGATCGAACCAGCGTGAGACACAGACCACATCGCGCATAACGGGGCCGAGGCCCAAGGCCGTTGATGCGCCGTGGGGGCTGCCGGGCAGTCCGCGGTTAGGGAGTTAGGGAGTCAGATCCAAACGCCCTTGCCGACGGCGACCACTCCGCCGGCGCTGATCGCGAACCGTTCGCGGTCCTTGTCGAGGTCCACCCCGACCATTTCGCCCGGGCCGACGACGACGTTCTTGTCCAGGATCGCGTGGCGCACCACCGCGCCGCGGCCGATGCGGGCGCCAGGCATGATCACGCTGCCCTCGACGATCGCCCCGTCGTCGACGACGACGTTGGAGGACAACACTGAATTACGCACGGACGCCGCCGAAATGATGCTGCCCGCACCGACCACTGACTCTTGCGCCGAGCCGCCGTTGACAAACTTCGCCGGTGCCAGCATCTCCGACTCACCTCGGATCGGCCAGCGCTTGTTGTAGAGGTTGAACACCGGATGCACCGACACCAGATCCATGTGCGCGTCGTAGAACGCGTCCAGGGTCCCCACGTCGCGCCAGTAGCCGTGGTCGCGCTCGGTCGCCCCGGGGACTTCGTTGTTGCTGAAGTCGTACACCGCCGCCATGCCGTCGTCGACCAGACGCGGGATGATGTCGCCGCCCATGTCGTGGTCCGAGTGGTCGTCGTCGGCGTCGGCGCGGATCGCGTCGATGAGCACCTTGGTGGTGAAGATGTAGTTGCCCATCGATACGAACGCCTCGTCGGGATCGTCCGGGGTGCCGGGCGGGTCGGCCGGCTTCTCCACGAAGCTGCGGATGCGACCCGAGTCGTCGGCGTCGATGACCCCGAACGCGGTGGCCTCGCTGCGCGGCACCCGGATACCGGCAACCGTCGCGCCCGCGCCGCTCTCGATGTGGAACTGAACCATCTGCTCGGGGTCCATGCGGTACACGTGGTCGGCGCCGAACACGACGATGTAGTCCGGATCCTCGTCGTAGATGAGGTTCAGCGACTGATAGATCGCGTCGGCGGAGCCGGTGTACCACCGCGGCCCGAGCCGCTGCTGGGCCGGGACGGGCGTGATGTATTCACCGGCCAGGCCCGATAGGCGCCAGTTCTGCGAGATGTGACGGTCGAGCGAATGCGACTTGTATTGCGTCAGCACGCAGATCCGCAGATATCGCGCGTTGACCAGATTGGACAGCACGAAGTCGATCAGCCGGTAGGCGCCGCCGAAGGGAACAGCGGGCTTGGCCCGGTCCGCGGTCAGCGGGTAGAGCCGCTTGCCCTCCCCGCCGGCCAGGACGATGCCCAGCACGTGCGGCAGTTCCCTCATGCCTCAAACCTATCGGCCGGTCCTGTCCGCGGCTAGGCATTGGTGCCCTCGGTCAGCCACTGGATCCGCGTATGAATCAACTTCTCCCGGGCGGGAACGAGCCTGCGACGGCTTGCTCCCGTAACTATCGTCTACAACCATGCGGGTGGCGATGATGACTCGGGAGTATCCACCCGAGGTTTACGGCGGCGCGGGTGTTCACGTCACCGAACTCGTCGCTCAGCTACGCCACCTCTGCGAGGTGGAGGTGCACTGCATGGGCGCACCGCGGCTCGACGCGATCGTCGCACAACCCGATCCGGCGCTGCGCGGCGCCAACGCGGCACTGTCGATGCTGTCGGCGGACCTGAACATGGTGAACGCCGCGGCACAGGCCCACGTCGTGCATTCACACACCTGGTACACCGGGCTGGCCGGCCACCTCGCCGGGTTGCTCTACGGCATCCCGCATGTGCTCACCGCGCATTCGCTGGAGCCGATGCGGCCATGGAAGGCCGAACAGCTCGGCGGCGGCTACCGGGTGTCGTCGTGGGTGGAGAAGACGGCGGTGGAAGCCGCAGATGCGGTGATCGCGGTCAGCTCCGGTATGCGTGACGACGTGTTGCGCACCTATCCCGCGCTGGACCCGAGCCGGGTATATGTGGTGCGCAACGGGATCGACACCGACGTCTGGTATCCGGCCGCGCCGGAACCGGGCGAATCGGTGCTGGCGGAACTCGGCGTCGACCTCTCGCGTCCCATCGTGGCGTTCGTCGGGCGGATCACCAGGCAGAAGGGCGTCGCGCACCTGATTGCTGCGGCCCACGACTTCGCCCCCGATGTCCAGCTGGTACTGTGCGCAGGAGCGCCCGACACCCCGGAAATCGCCGCCGAGGTGACCGAGGCGGTTCAACAGTTGTCGCGTGCCCGCGCAGGTGTGTACTGGGTGCGTGAGATGCTTCCCATCGTCAAGATTCGTGAAATACTCACCGCAGCAACGGTTTTCGTATGCTCATCGGTGTACGAGCCGCTGGGCATCGTGAACCTGGAGGCGATGGCGTGCGCGACGGCGGTGGTCGCGTCGGACGTCGGCGGCATTCCCGAGGTGGTGGCCGACGGGCACACCGGGCGGCTGGTGCACTACGACCCGCAGGACACCGCGGGCTACGAAAGCCGGTTGGCCGCTACGGTCAACGAGCTGGTGGCCGACCCGAAGAAGGCTCGGCAGTACGGCCAAGCCGGGCGGCAACGCTGCATTCAGGAGTTCTCCTGGGCCCACATCGCCGAGCAGACCCTGCAGATCTACCGAAAAGTGGGGAGTTAGCTTGTGACGTTCTTGAGCTCTTCCCCGAGCGCGGCGGCTTCGTCAGGAGTGAGCTCGACAACCAGTCGCCCGCCGCCTTCCAGTGGTACCCGCATCACGATGCCGCGCCCCTCCTTGGTTGCTTCCAGTGGACCGTCGCCGGTCCGGGGCTTCATCGCCGCCATCGAGTGCTCCCTCCACATGAGCCGGCCCGCTCGCGGGCTCGGTCGGGGCCGGACTGCCCACCCGTTTGACAGTTCCCGGCACTGAACTGCTACTGAACTTCTCTATTGTTCCCTATCGGCGGCGTTCGGTGTGCAAAGACCCGGCTATGGCCGTCTTCCTGCCGCGGATCAGGTCGCCGGCACCCAGCAGTCGGCGGTGTGGTCGTCGACCATTCCGGTGGCCTGCATCAACGCGTACGCGGTTGTGGGCCCGACGAAGCGGAAGCCGCGACGCTTGAGTTCCTTGGCCATCGCGGTCGATTCCGGGCTGACGGCCGGGACGTCGGCGAAGCCGGCGGGCCGCGGTCGGGGCGGCGGCGCGAAGGACCACAACAACTCGGCGAGATCGGCCCCGCCGTCGGAGAGGTCGGCCGCCGCGCGCGCGTTGGCGATGGTGGCTTCGATCTTCGCGCGGTTGCGTACGATTCCGGGGTCGGCCATCAACCGGGCGATGTCGCGTTCGGCGTAGCGGGCGACGCGCTCGACATCGAAGCCGTGAAACGCGCGACGGAAGTTCTCCCGCTTGCGCAGGATCACCAGCCACGACAGCCCGCTCTGGAACGCTTCGAGGCTGATCCGTTCGAACAGTGCGGCCGAATCGCGCAGCGGCCGACCCCACTCGGTGTCGTGATAATCGCGGTAGAGGACGAAATCGGCAGGCGTCAAACGAGATTCGTCGATCCACGCGCAACGGACGCGACCATCGGCGGGGGTCACCGACGCGGTCATGATTCGTCGTCGCCGCCTTCCGACTGCAGCGCATGGGCGCCACTTTCGACCGGCTCGTCGTCGTCGAAGCCGAGTCTCGCGCGCAGCGTGGCCAGCTGGCCACGGAGCTGGTCGAGCTCCTGACCCAACCGGTCGAGCACCCAGTCCACCTCGCTGGTCTTGTAGCCGCGCAGCGTCTGGGTGAACTTGACCGCGTCGACGTCGGCACTCGTCACACCGGAGGCGGGCAGCACCGTAGGGGTGGTCTCGCGCGGTAGCGGCGGCAACGGTTCACCGCGGCCGAACACCACACTGCCCACGGCGAACAGCACCACCGCGATCAGGATCAGGACGACCAGATACAGCAGAACGAGGGTCACCCCCTCGATACTGCCTCAGCGGGCCGACACGCGACCATCAGCCACGCGGGCGCAGCGTCACCATCGGCGGGCGGTCGGCCAGCGACACCGACGACGTCCGCGGCGTGTAGCCGTCACCGTCGGCGAAGAACTGCGTCAGCCCGACGCCGGAGTCGGGCACCCCGCAACGCGACAGCAGCGTCGCGATGACCTGTCGGCTCATGGCGGCCAGCTCGGTCAGCGGCCGGTTCCGGTGCGTGCGCACACCGAGGTTGACCTGGGCGATCGCGTCCAGCCCCAGCCGGTCATAGGCATCGATGAGCAGGCCGATCTCCACCCCGTAACCCGGTGCGAACGGCACGGAGGTCAACAGCTCGCGGGTGCCTGCGTACTCGCCGCCCAAAGGCTGCAGAATGCAGCTGAGCTCGGGCCGCAGCGATGCGAGCAGCGGCCGGGCCACCAGCTCGGTGACGCGTCCGCCGCCGTTGGCGTCCTCGCTGCCGCTGACCTTCAGCGGCCTGCGGTAAAAGCCCTTGACCAGGTGGACGGCGTCGGTGGTGAGCAGGGGGCCGACCAGCTTGGGCACGAACATCGGGTCGGGGTCGATCAGGTCGGAGTCGACGAACACCACGATGTCGCCGGTGGTCGCGGCCAGCGAGCGCCACAGCACCTCGCCCTTGCCGGGTTGGGGGGCCACCTCGGGCAGCGCGATCTCGCGGCTGATCACCCTGGCGCCGGCGGCGACGGCGCGGATCTCGGTGTCGTCGGTCGAGCCGGAATCCAGCACGATCAGCTCGTCGACGAGACCGCCGAGCAGCGGGGCGATGGTCTCGACGACGCTGCCGACCGTTTCTTCCTCGTTGAGCGCGGGCAACACGACCGAGACGGTGCGAGCGCGTTTGGCGGCTTCGAGTTCGGCGACGGTCCACGTCGGCCGGTTCCAACTGTGGTCGGCCAGCCACCGTGCGGTGACGACGTCGGCTCCGGGCAGTTCGGGCGTGAGTGTCATGCCAGTCCCCTCACCGTGCGCGTGGGCGGCCGCCCGCCCTGGATCGACGCGACCATCTCCAGTACGCGTCGAGTCGGTCCGACCTCGTGCACCCGGAACATCGCTGCTCCCTCCGCGGCCGCCAAAGCGGTGGCCGCCAGGGTGCCCTCCAGGCGTTCGGTCAAACCCACCCCCAGAGTCTCCCCGACAAAATCCTTGTTGCTCAGCGCCATCAAGACCGGCCATCCAGTGTTTACAAGCTCTTTTACCTGGCGCAACAAAGTAAGACCGTGGTAAGTGTTCTTGCCGAAATCGTGCGTCGGGTCGATCAGCACCGCGTCGCGCGCCACGCCGGCCGCCACCGCCCGTTCGGCGGCCGCGGTCACCTCGGCGATCACGTCGTCGACAACGCCACGCTCGGATATCCCGTAGTTGACCCGAAACGGCCTCGTCCGCGGTTGCGCGCCCCCGGTGTGCGAACACACCAGGCCCGCACCGAACTCGGCGGCAACCTCGGGTAATGCCGGGTCGTGGCCGGCCCAGGTGTCGTTGATCAGGTCCGCGCCCGCCGCGCAGGCCTGCTTGGCGACCGCGGAGCGCCACGTGTCGACGCTGATCAACTGGTCGGGATAGGCACCGCGCAGCCACTCGATGAACGGGACGACGCGCGCGGTTTCCTCGTCCGCGTCGACTGTGTTGCCCGGGCCTGCTTTGACCCCGCCCACGTCGACGACGTCGGCACCCTCTTCGATCACCCGGTGCGCCGCCGCCTGGGCCGCCTCGTCGGTGAACGCGGCGCCGCGGTCGTAGAACGAGTCCGGCGTCCGGTTCACGATCGCCATGATCAGCGCTCGGTCACCGGCCACCGGCCGACCGCAGAAGGTTCTCACGATTTCCAGGCTACGGCCGTGCGATCTGTGGAGTCTTGGCGGCGCTCATCGCCGTGTGGCTCCACAAATCACTCAGTTGTTGGGGCGTTTGCCCTCGGCAACCTCTTTGGAGTAGTCGTCGTAGTACTCGACGTAGCCCTCGTCGCGACCCTTGAGGACGTACAGCGGGTCCTCGATGTGGTCGCCGTGGCCTTCCTTACGCAAATCGACCTTGACGCTCTTGAACGTCGACGTGTGCTCCAGTTCCCCCACGATCCGCACGAAAAGCGGGACCGCATACGTCGGCAACCGGTCGTAGAGCGTCGCCGCCAGCGACTTGCCGTCGAACTCACATCCCTCGTTCAGCCTGATCGCCGCCATCCCGGCTCGGCCGCCGGCCCCTTCTATCTCGACGCCGTAGACGGTGCATTCGTCGACAGTCGGGTCGATCGACAGCGCCGCCTCCACCTCGGTGGTAGCCACGTTCTCGCCCTTCCACCGGAAGGTGTCGCCGAGCCGGTCGACGAACTCGGCATGGCAGAAACCCTGGGAACGCATCAGGTCGCCGGTGTTGAACCACACGTCGCCCTTCTTGAAGGCGCCGCGCACCAGCTTCTTCTCCGACTCCTTGTCGTCGGTGTAGCCGTCAAAGGGCTGGAAACTGCTCACCTTGGACAGCAGCAGGCCCGGTTCCCCGTTGCGGACCTTCTTGACCCGGCCGCTGTCGTCGCGCAGCGGGTCACCGGTGTCGTGGTCGTACTCGACGAACGCGACCGGCGTCGGGCAGATGCCCGTGGTTTTGTCGAGGTTGAAGAAGTTGACGAACGCGGTGTTGCCCTCGCTTGCGGCGTAGAACTCGCAGACCCGGTCGATGCCGAACCGCTTGGTGAAGTCGTCCCAGATCGCTGGGCGCAGGCCGTTACCGCCGATCACCCGCACCCTGTGCTTGCGGTCGGTTTCCTTTTCGGGCTGGTTGAGCAGATATGCGCAGATCTCGCCGATGTAGACGAAGGCGGTCGCGTCGTATCCGATCACCTCGTCCCAGAACCTCGACGCCGAGAAGGACTTGCCCAGCGCCAGTGTGGCTCCGGAGTTCAGCACCGACGCCAGCGCGACCGTCAGCGCGTTGTTGTGGTACAGCGGCAGGCAGCAGTAGAGCGTGTCACCGCTGGACAACCGCATGCCCATCCCGCCGAAGCCGGCCAGCGCGCGTAGCCAGCGGTAGTGCGTCATCACGCTGGCCTTCGGCATGCCGGTGGTGCCGGACGTGAAGATGTAGAAAGCCTTGTCCTTGGCGAGCACCGCCGAGGTGGTCGCCGGGTTGCCGGTGGGCGCCGTTTCGGCCAGCCTCGTCAATTCGTCGACGGTGATCAGGCCGTCGGTGTCGGCGCCGGACTCGGTGATCGGCTCGACGAAGTCGGTGTCGGCGACAACGGCCTTGGCATTCAGCAACCCGAGGCTGTGCTTGAGGACCTCACCACGCTGATGGTGGTTGACCATGCCGGCGATCGCGCCACACTTGACCGACGCCAGCATCAGCGACACCGCTTCGGGTGAGTTGCGCAGCATGATGCCGACGACGTCGCCGTGCCCGACACCGCGGGCCGCCAGCACGGCGGCATAGCGGTTGACGGTCTCGTTGGCTTCGCGGTAGGTGATCTGTTCGTCGCCGAACCTGAGGAACACCTTGTCGCCGTAGCGTGCGGCCCGCTCTTGGAACACCTTGCCGATCGAAGTCTTGGCCGACGGCCGCGCGCTGAAGCCGGTGACCACGCCGCGCACGATGGTCGGCACGTCCGCGATCAGGCCGGGAACCCGGGCGGCGATGTCCAGCAACCCGACGCTGCTGCGGGTCCCCGACTTCTCGGTCATGTGCGTTCGTCCTCCGCTGTTCGTTTGTCGCACACCCTAGTGACCGCGGTTGGGTCGAGGCGCGCACGCCGCCAGAGCCGACTCGACATCGGTCACGACGACGAGTCGGTCCAGTGCCCCCTGGGGGACGTAGCCCCTGTCGCGCAACTCGTGCAGCCAGGTCAACAGGCCGGTGTAATGCCCCACAGGGTCGAGCATCACGACCGGTTTGTCATGCATACCCAAATAGCCCGCCGTCCAGGCTTCGAAGAACTCCTCGAGGGTGCCGATGCCGCCGGGCAGGGCGATGAACGCGTCCGCCCGCCCTTCCATGACCTCCTTGCGTTGACGCATCGTGTCGGTGACGACGAGCTCGTCGGCGTCGACGTCGGCAACCTCCCGATGCACCAGCGCTTTCGGAATGACCCCGACGGTGTGTCCGCCGCGTGACCTGGCAGCGCCGGCGACCGCACCCATCGCCGAGATGTTGCCGCCGCCGGAGATTAGGCTCCAGTTGCGCTCGGCGAGCGCCACTCCGACCTGTTCGGCCAGGGCGATGAGTTCGGGGTGCGTCGGTCCCGACGCGCAGTAGACGCATACCGCCCATTGGCGGCCAGTTTCGCCGGACACGAACACAACCTAACCGGACGACGATCAAGCGGCCCCCGGCCGCGTTGAGGAGTGCGGCGATCGATTCAGCCGGACGACGATCAAGCGGCCCCCGGCCGCGTTGAGGAGTGCGGCGATCGATTTAGCCATAGACTCCGGCGGTGCCGATTGAGTGGGTCACCTCGCCGCCTGGACCGGCATTGGATTCGATCGAAGCCGGTTTGCAGAAGCGTTCCGGCGCAGCATTGATCGGGCCTGCCGGCGTGGGCAAGAGCACGCTGGCGCGTGCGGCCGTGGACCGGCTCCGAGCGGCGTACACCCGCGTCGACTGGGTCACCGCCACCGCACCGATGGCCGCGGTGCCGTTCGCGGCCTTCGCCCGCCTCATCGATATCCCGGAAACCGGCAAGACCGCAGACGTCCTGCGCAGCGCGCGCGAGTCTCTCGGTGACGGACGCCTGCTGGTGATCGACGACGCGCATCTTCTGGACCCCTTGTCGGCCGCGCTGGTGTACCAGCTCGCGGTCAGTGCGGCGGCGACGCTGATCCTGACGGTGGCACCGCACGGCGTGATGGCCGACGGGGTACCGGCATTGTGGGACGACGGCCTCGTCGAGCGCATCGAGCTCGAGCCGGCCGGCCACGATGACCGCCGGCTGGCCGTCGCGGTCGACGAGTTCATCGCCGGCCTGCCCCGCGACGCCCATCGGGTGCTCGAGTACTTCGCGGTCGACGACCCGCTGGCGCTCGACGAGCTTGAAGCCCTGGCCGGCGGCGAGGCCGTCGATTCTGCGCTGGCTTCCGGCGCAGTCGTCGACGACGACGGCTGGTTGCGTCCGGCGCACCCGTTGTTCGCCGACGCGGTACGCGAGGCGTTAGGGGGTCCGGAGCTGCGCCGGTTGCGGGGTGAGCTGGTCGACCGGCTCGCCGCGCGACCGGGCCACGGTGCCATCGACCGGCTGCGCCGCGGGGTGCTGGCACTCGACAGCGACAGTCCGCAGGCGCCGGCCGAGGCGGCCGCGGCGGCCGGCGAGGCCTTGCGGCTCGGGGACCTGGTACTCAGCGAACGGCTTGCCCGTGCCGCGCTGGGGAGTGCACCGGAACTGTCGACCCGGCTGACGCTGGCCTACGCGCTGGCATGGCAGGGCCGGGGCCGGGACGCCGACGCGGCACTCGACGAGGTGGACAGCGCCGCGCTGTCCGAGACCGAGTTGATGGCCTGGGCACTGCCCCGGGCCGCGAACCAGTTCTGGATGCTGTCCGAGCCCGAGCGCGCCACCGCGTTCCTGCGCGCGACACGGAATCGGGTGTCGTCGCCGGTGGCCCGCACCACGCTGGACGCGTTGTCGGCGACGTTCGCGATGAACGCAGGCAGCGTGTCGCGGGCAATGAGGGTCGCGGCGGAGGTCCTGGCGTCACCGGCGGCCGATGACACCGCGGTCGGCTGGGCCGCGGCGGCCGCGGCGTTGAGCTCGGCGCGGACGGGCCGCTTCGCCGATGTCGACGCCCTGGCCGAGCGCGCGATGGCCGCCGGACACCCCGGGCTGCTGCGGTTCACCAGTGGCTTCGGTCAGACGACGGCGTTGGTGATGACGGGAGAGCTGGATCGGGCGCAGCGGCTTGCCCGGCGACTCACCGACTTCGCACAGCTGCAGCAACCGGGCCGGGCGATCGGCGAGGTGCTGGTGGCCGACGTGCTGATCGCCAAGGGTGAGCTTAATGAGGCCGCGCGCCTGCTACGCGGCGCGGCTGCCGCGCTGTCGCCGACCGGCTATTCGTGGGGTCCGTTGGCGTGGATGCTTCTGACCCAGGCCCTCGGCCAGCTCGGCGCGGGTGTCGAGGCCGGGAAAGCCTTGGCGCGCGCCGAGTCTCGACACGGGTTGAAGTCGATGCTGTTCGCTCCGGAGTTGGCTCTCGCGCGGGCGTGGACGATGTCGGCTCGGCGCGACGGGCACGGCGCGGTCACCGCTGCCCGCGAGGCGGTACGTAGCGCGGAGCGGGGTGGGCAGACGGCGGTCGCGTTGCGCGCGCTGCTGGACGCGGCGCGCCTTGGCGACATGCGTGCAGTCGATGCGATCGGGCGGATCAGCGCCCAATGTGACTGCGCGACGGGACGGTTGGTGTTGGCGCACGGCCGAGCGCTCGCCGCGCGGGACGGGGCCGCGCTGGCCGAGGTGTCTTCGAGCTACGCGGCGGCCGGGTGGCGTGGCGCCGCCGCCGATGCGGCCGCGCAGAGCGAGGCCCACCGCTGAATTGGTGTCGGGACGGGTTCTGCCGCGGCCCTAGGCTGGACTGTCATGAGCCAGTTGTTCGTGCAGACCGACGGGGTGCGGTCCTACGCCCAGACACACGATCGGATCGCGGCGGGTCTCTCGCAGCTGATCGGCGGCGGCGCCACGGAGGCGGCCGGCGTGCACAACAGCCACGGCACGATCGCCGCCGCGGTGGGCACCGCGCTGTCGAACGCGCTCGAGGCCCGGCTCGGCACCATGCAGACCACCGCCAGGTCGGGTGCGACGATCTCCGAGCTGTTGCGGAAGGCCGCTCAGATGTACGAACAGGGCGATCGCCAAGGTGCCGAGAAGTTGCGCGCCGCCGCCGAGGTGCTGCAGGGACAGCGGGACGGGCAGGACGCCGGCGCTCCGAGTGCTGCGGGCGCTCCGGGCGGTGCCAGCGTTGCGGGCGCCCCGACGACCGGCCCGGGCAGTGCTGCCGGCGGTCAGATGATCGGACAGATGCTCGGGCAAGTCGGCCAGCAGGTCGGACAGCTCGCCGGCTCGCTGACGGCGCCGTTGCTGGGCCTCGCACAAGGGCTGCAACAGGTTCCGCAGCAGGTCATGCAGGCCGTCCAAGGCACGCCCGGGTCCACGCGCGATGGTGAGACGGCGCTGCGCGCCGGGGAGAAAGCCGAACGCACCCGAGAGCCGTCCGACCCCGACGCCGACGAACCGCCTGAACGCACGCAGCGGGCCGAGTCCAGCACCGCTGGTGCCGCGTCGAGCGAATCGACGAGCGGACGAACTCCCGAGGCACCGGCAGATGCGCAGCGGCCCCGGCCCGCGCCGACGCGTCCGCAGTCCGGCTAGCGCAGCCGAATACTGCGCTGAGGGCGATCACGACCCCAGACGAGAAAACCAGCGCTACAGGTTGCGCGCGATCCCGTCGTCGTCGCGCCTCTCCGGAGGGTTCACCGGCACCGGACCGGCGCCCGATCCGCTCTGCTCGGCTCCGGACGCCCCGGCCCAAGTGCGGTCGTCGGCGCGGCGTAGCGGCTCGCGGTCTTCGTCGTCGCGCACTTCGGATTCGGATTCTCCTGGTGCGCTTGGTATTTCGACCTGCGACTGGGTATCGCCCCGCGGCTGCTGCCCGGGTGCCCCGGCTGGGCCACCCGCGGACTGACTGCCCGATTGGGCACCCTGCATGGCCTGCTGAATCAACGAACCGAACATCCCTGCCTGCCCGCCCAGCGCCTGGGTGGGCGCCCCCGCCATCTGCCCCATCTGACCGGCCTGCTGGCCGACCTGGCCGAGCATCCCCACGACTTGACCGACCGACTGAGAGCCGGCGTCGTCGGAGTTCTGGTACGCGACCTGCGCGGCACCCACCTTGCCGGAGAACGTGTTCTCCTTGGCCGACAGCGCCGCGACGTTGGCGGTCAACTCGGCGGCCAGCGTCGGCAGCACCGCCGAGATGGTGGCGCTCATCGCGTCCTGTCCAGCGGGAATCGTTGGGATCTGCGGCAATTCGACCGCCGCCGCATTCCAGGTGATGCCCTCGGGCTTTCTCAGCGGGCTACTCATTCGCGCTCCTCGTCACCAGTCGTCATCGAGGTCGCCTTCGTCGAGGTCGTGCTCGAGCGGCGCGGGCACCGCCAGGCCCGCCACGGTGCCTCCGCTCTCACCGCGCTGGCCCATCATCGGAGCCATCCCGCCCATGCCGCCACCCGCGGCCATCGGCGCGGCCCCGCCGACCGCAGCGGATCCGGCCATCGCGCCCTCCCGGGCGGGCGCGGTGCTGACGGGCTTGCTGCCCACCAGGTTCGCCATCTGCGGGGTCTGCAACGGCGCACCGCCGGAACCGGGTAGCGAAGCCGCCCGCACCATGCCCGAACCGCCGCCCGCACCCGAGCCGCCGGCCAGCGGATGGTTGGAGAACGACGAGAACGGCAGCCCGGCGGCGCCCAGTGAGTCGGCCTTGCCGCCCTGGCCGAACATCGACGTCAGCTGCTGCAGCGGCTGTGAAAGCTGCTGGAGCTGCTGACCCATCTGCTGGGGCAGCGCCATCAGCGACTGGCCGATCTGCATGGGCAGCTGCGCGGCCATCGACGCCATCTGGCTCGCCATCTGCGTCGCCTGTTGGGAGCCGTCGCCGGCCTGTTTCGCGGCTTCCTCCCCACGGTCCTGCGCCTCCTCACCGCCCGGCACGGTCGGCGCGCCGAAGAACGGGATGCTCGGCCGTACGCCGAGGGTGCCGGCGAGCTCGGTGGTGTTGGTCGTGACGTTTGCGACGTTCTGCGACAACCCCATCTTGATGCGGCTCTGCACCAGTTCCTGGGCGTTGCTGAACGGCATCGCCGCGATGGCCTCGCACTCGTGCTGGACTTCCTGCGCGATCGTGTTCGCCAGCGTCTTCGTCTTGACGACGGTGGCCTCCATCGCGCGCAGCTTGGCCGCGATCGCTGCCGCCTGCGCTGCGTTGGCCTCATGGCCGCCGATGATGGTGGTGGCCTCCCCCGCCGCCGCGAGCGAGCCGGTGCCCTCCCATGAGTCGGACAGCGCCATGAGCTGACCTTGCTGTCGAGGGACCACGCTGCCGTTGATCTTGGCGGCCAGCGCCTCATACGACGCTGCGGCCGCCGCCAGCATCTCCTCGTCGACATTCGGCCAGCCGGGTCCGGTCACCGTCTGCGACCCGTACGGGCTGGAATCGGGTGGGATTCCCATGACGCGACCCCCTCTCATGACGCGCTACGGGTCTCAAACTTACCTGCTCCCGGGTAGCTGTCGGTGCGCTGATTCGGACCTTGGGGCCGCCCGGCCAGGGCATCCGGGCTTCACTCGAGGCGGCCGGCGGATAGCCGGCGCCGACGTCGCACGCCGATGCCCGGCGCTGACGGGGTCAGGGTGGGCGCGCGGTCACGCGGATAAGTATCGGCGCAGCACGTCCGTCACCGCGGTGATCTTCTGCGTCTCGACGCGCTCGTCGACGCGGTGCGCGAGGTTGGGGTCCCCCGGCCCGTAGTTGACCGCCGGGATCCCGAGCGCGGCGAAGCGGGAGACGTCGGTCCACCCGTACTTGGCCCGCACCCGTCCGCCGGCGGCCTGCACCAGCGCTGCGGCGGCGGGTTCGGTCAACCCCGGCAGGGCACCGGCCGCCGCGTCGGTGAGTGCGATCTCCGCGTCGAGGCCGTCGAGCACGTCGCGCACGTGCAGCAGCGCCTGGTCGACGCTGCGGTCCGGGGCAAAACGGAAGTTGACGGTCACCGACGCGGCGTCGGGGATGACGTTGCCGGCGATGCCGCCGTCGATGCGCACGGCCGAGAGACTCTCGCGGTAGGTGCAGCCGTCGATCTCCACACTGCGAGCCTGATACGACGACAGCCGGTCCAGTACCGCGCCGAGCTTGTGAATCGCGTTGTCGCCCAACCAGGATCGTGCGGAGTGGGCGCGGGTTCCGGTCGCGCTGACCACGACGCGCAGGGTGCCCTGGCAGCCGGCCTCGATGTAACCGCCGGAGGGCTCGCCGAGGATCGCGACGTCGGCCTGCAGCCAGTCGGGGAGCTCGTTTTGGATGCGGTTCAGCCCGTTGGCGGACGCTTCGATCTCCTCGCAGTCGTACATCACCAGCGTGATGTCGTGCGTGGGCTCGGCGACGGTGGCGGCCAGATGCAGAAACACCGCATCGCCGGATTTCATGTCCGACGTGCCGCAGCCGTGCAGTTCGCCGTCGACGAGTCGGCTCGGCAGGTTCCCGGCGGCGGGCACCGTGTCGAGGTGGCCGGCAAGCAACACCCGCGACGGTAAGCCCAGGTTGGTGCGCGCCAGCACGGCGTCGGCGTTGCGGATCACTTCGAGGGCGGTCTGCTCGCGCAACGCGGCCTCGACCTCGTCGGCGATGCGCTTCTCCTGGCGTGACTCGCTGGGGATGTCCACCAGTGCAGCGGTCAGCGCGATCGGATCACCGTGCAAATCCAGGCCCACGCGGGTGAGGTTAGTCTTACCCGCGTGACTTCTGCTGCAGGCATCGGGCTGGCGACGATCGCCGCCGACGGATCGGTCCTCGACGTGTGGTTCCCGGCTCCCGAACTCGGTGGGGACGGCCCGTCGGGCACGGTCCGGCTGTCGGTGGCCGAGGTGCCCGAGGAGTTGGGGGTGCTGACCGGGCGTGACGACGATCGCGACGTCGACGTCGTGGCGGTCCGGACGGTGATCTCGTCTCTGGACGACAAGGCCGCCGACGCCTACGACGCCTATCTGCGGCTGCAGCTGCTGTCGCATCGGCTGGTGGCGCCGCACGGCCTGAACGCCGACGGCTTCTTCGGCGTGCTGACCAACGTCGTGTGGACCAACCATGGGCCGTGTGCGGTGGACGGCTTCGAGACTGTACGGGCGAGGCTGCGCAGGCGCGGCCCGGTGACCGTGTACGGCGTCGACAAGTTCCCGCGGATGGTGGATTACGTGCTGCCGACCGGTGTGCGGGTGGCCGACGCCGACCGCGTGCGGCTCGGAGCCCATCTGGCCGAGGGGACGACGGTCATGCACGAGGGCTTCGTCAACTTCAACGCGGGCACACTGGGCAGCTCGATGGTCGAGGGCCGGATCTCGGCGGGAGTTGTCGTCGACGACGGAACCGATCTCGGTGGCGGCGCGTCGATCATGGGCACCCTGTCGGGCGGCGGCAAGGAAGTGATCTCGGTGGGCAAGCGCTGCCTGCTGGGCGCGAATGCGGGACTTGGCATTTCGCTCGGCGACGACTGTGTGGTAGAGGCCGGCCTTTACGTGACGGCGGGGACCAAGGTGCAGACCGTCGACGGTCAGACGGTCAGGGCGCGGGAGCTGTCGGGGGCCAACAACCTGTTGTTCCGGCGCAATTCGCTGTCCGGCGCCGTCGAGGTGGTCAAGCGCGACGGTAGCGGCATCACGCTCAACGAGGCCCTACACCAGAACTGAGCCGCTTCGGCGCGAGCGTGCGTGTTTGCACACGGCACGCCGCGCATTTTCAGCAGTTTGCGCACGCCCGAGGGGTGGCGAGCGCTCAATCCGCCGCGGCGTTCGGTTTGAGCGGCGGACAGCGTCCGTCGATGGCGGCCAGTTCGAAGTGCCAGATCTCGTTGGCGTAGATCTGGCACAGGCCGAAATCGCGCCCGTTGGCGATGAGCCACTTGTCCGCTTCGACCGGACCGATGTCGACCGCTTCACCGGTGACGTGCTTGGACTTCTCCGGAGAGGCGACGAATTCCCTTGCCGCCTCGACGCTTCCGTATGTGATGACACCGTTGTCGAAGAGCCGTTCCTGAAATCCCTTCGAGCGCCACCCGGACGTGATGCGTATCTCGATTCCGTCGGCCTCGGCGCTGCGGGCTGCTTCTTGAACCGCCTCGCTCAGGGCGGGGTCCAGCCACTCCACGATGGGATCATCGGTGTCGAACGGGCTGAGCATCCGCCCGTCGGGCAGCCAGCCGCCGACGGTGTCCTGCGCGGCGGGTCCGATGCCGAGCGGCTCCTGGCCGACGGCGGGTGTCGGCGCCGGGGGCGGCGGGGGTGCGCCGCAAGCGACAATCACGCACACTGAAACCGCCGCGAGCGTGCGCAGAATGCTGAATTTCCGCGGCGTGCCGTGTGCAAACACGCACGCTCGCGCCAAGGGGGTCAAGCGGCCCAGATCTCGTCGAAGACCAATGTCACCCCGCCAACTCCTTCTTGAGCACCTTTCCCATCGCGTTGCGCGGCAGCGAGTCCACCAGCCGCACCTCACGCGGTCGCTTATGTATCGAAAGTTCTTGTGCCACATAGTCGATGAGCTCATCGGCGGAGGCATCGCCCACGACGAACGCGACGATGCGCTGTCCGAGGTCGTCGTCTGGGACACCGACGACGGCCACTTCCCGCACATCGGGGTGGCCGAGCAGCGCCGTCTCGATTTCACCCGCTCCCACTCGGAAGCCACCGGTTTTGATGAGATCGACGGACTCGCGACCGACGATGCGGTGTATGCCGTCGCCGTCGATCACCGCTACGTCACCCGTGCGGTACCACCCGTCGGCGTCGAACGCCTCGGCGGTGGCGTCGAGCCGGTTGAGGTAGCCGTCGAACAGCGTGTCACCGCGAACCTGCAGCCGCCCAATGGATTCCCCGTCGTGCGGAACCGCGGCGCCGCCCTCGTCGAGCAGGCGGGTTTCGACGCCGGCCAGCGGCAAGCCCACCCACCCCGGCCTGCGCTCACCGTCGGCGCGAGTGCTGATCGTGATCAGCGACTCCGTCGTGCCGTAGCGTTCGACGGGCCGGTGCCCGGTCGTCTCGGCCAGCTTCTCGAACACCGGGACCGGCAGCGGGGCACTGCCCGACACCAGCAGCCGTGCCGATGAAAGCGCCGTGGCCGACGCGCGGTCGTCGGCCACCCGCGACCACACCGTCGGGACGCCGAAGTACAACGAGCCGCCGGCCGCCGCATAGTTCTGCGGGGTCGGTTTCCTGGTGTGCACGAACCGATTCCCGATCCGCAGCGATCCCAGTAGGCCCAGGACCAGCCCGTGCACGTGATACAGCGGTAGTCCGTGCACCAGGACGTCATCGGACGTCCACTGCCAGGCCTCGGCGAGCGCGTCGAGGTCGGCGGCGATGGCGCGGCGGCTGACGACGACGCCCTTGGGCGGGCCCGTCGTGCCGGAGGTGTAGATGATCAGTGCGGTCGATTCGGCGGCCGGTTCGGCGTAGCGGTGCCACGACCGCGCGTGCAGGCGCACCGGAACGTGTTGCAGGCCGCCGGTCTCCGTCGGCTTCGGCCCCAACCACGCCCGCGCGCCGGAGTCGGTCAGGATGTGCCGGCGTTCGGCGGCGCCGACGTCAGCGGGCACCGGCACGACGGGCACCCCCGCGATCAGGCAGCCCGTCACCGCCAACACGGTCTCCACGGTCGGGGTGGCCAGCACCGCGACCCGGCGTGCACCCGCGACGCGCTCGGCGACCGACGTCGCGGCGCCCAGTAGCTCGCTGCGCGACAGCACTGCCTCGTCGACACGGACCGCGTCCGGTATGTCTGCGCCGCCGGTGACCGCGGCGGGGTTCAACGAAGCGAGCAACATAACCAGCGAGGTTACCCACGTCGACTCGGCGATACCGGGGCGCGTGTGTCTGTGGGCCAGTTGGACGTGGCTCCCGGAATGAGCAGCCAGCGCGGCTGGGTATTCCTGGCGACGGGCATCACCGAGGGCGGGGCCGACCGCGAGCACGAGGAGCAGGACATGCACCGCGAATGGTTCACCGGCGCCGAGGTCGAGCAGATGATTCGCGACGGCGTCATCACCGATGCGCAGTCCATCGCCGCGTGGGCGCTGCTGTTGCTGTCGGGGCGGTAGCCACTCCAGAAGCCTCGAACCGCGCGGCCGTCTGTTTCGTATAACGAGTAGGGGTGACACGATGACCGCGCTGTACGGGATGATGGCGATGATGCCGCTGATCTTCGGCGGCGCCGGTTACTTCCTCGTGTCCTCCGACGGCTGCAGCGGAGCCGCAACGGCCCGCCCCGGTAAGCCAACAGGCGGACGCGCCGATACCAATCCGTGATGGTCTCGTAGCCTTGGTCCAACCGTGTCGCGAGCGTACTCGGCGACCCCGCTCAGTACTGTTCATACCATGTCTGCCCACACGTTGACCGGCGCGATCTTGGGCATGACTTGCGCTGCGGCCGTGAACCTTTCGACGCCGCCGCCGGCCGCCGCAGCGAACCCGGCATGGAACGGGCGCTACGAGATCGTCACCTACGCCTCGGACAAGATGGGCACCAGCATCGCCGCCACGCAGGCCGAACCCGACTTCAGCGCGCAGTACGTCCTGGCGACGGACTGTCCGGCGGGGTTGTGCGTGGCCACTGTCGTGGAAGGTCCGGCGCCGACCAATCCGACCATCCCCCGGCCGGTTCGCTACACCTGGGATGGGTCGCGATGGCAGTACGCCTACAACTGGCAGTGGGAGTGCTTCCGTGGCGACGGGGTGCCCAGCCAGTACGCCCCCGCCCGGTCACGGGTGTTCTACGCCCCCGACATCGACGGACAGCTGTTCGGGACCTGGCACACCGAGATCCTCGCCGGGGCGTGTCGCGGCACGGTGTTGATGCCGGTCGCGGCCCGTCCCATCTAGGGCGCCCGGCGTTCGGCTAACGCCCGCAGGAAGAACGCCAAGTTGGCGGGACGCTCCGCGAGCCTGCGCACGAAGTAGCCGTACCACTGGGTGCCGAACGGAACGTACACCCGCACAGGGTGGCCCGCGTCGGCCAGCCTGCGCTGCTCGGCATCTCGGATGCCGTACAACATCTGGTACTCGAAATCGCCACTACTGCGGCGGTTCTCCCGGGCCAACGCGGGCACGGCCGCGATGATCACCGGATCATGTGAGGCGACCATCGGGTAGCCGCCACCGGCCATCAGCACGCGCAGGCACCGTAGATAGGAGTCGGTGACGTCGTCGCGGTCGCGGTAGGCCACCGACGACGGCTCGTCGTACGCCCCTTTGCACAGCCGGATTCGCGCACGGGAGGCGGCGAACTCTTCGCAGTCTGTGAGGGTGCGCTTCAGGTAGGCCTGCAGAGCCGTTCCCAGCCAATCGAACTCGGCCCGCAGCTCGCGCACGATCGACAGCGTCGAGTCGGTGGTGGTGTGATCCTCGGCGTCCACCGTCACCCACACTCCGGCCCGCCGCGCCCGCTCGCAGATGGTATGGGCGTTCTCCAGCGCGATCTTCTCGCCGTCGCGGTCCAACGCCTGTCCCAAGGCCGACAGCTTCACCGACACCTCGAGCGCTCGCACCGGCGCCACCCCCTCCTCGCGCCGCGCGAGACCGTCGAGCAGCGTCAGATACGCCTGTGCGTTCTCCTCAGCGGTGTCCGCGTCCGTCACGTCCTCGCCGAGGTGGTCGATCGACAGGAGGCGATGCGAATCACGTAGCCGCGCAACCGCGTCGAGTGCGTCGGCCACCGTCTCCCCCGGCACGAACCGGTGCACGACCTCGCGCGTCACCGGCAACCGCTCCGCGGTTCTTCGCAGGACGTCCCGTCGAGCGGCGGCCAGTATCGCGGGCCGCGCCACGCGTTCGAACACTCCCATTCACGCCCCCATGTGGGGGTAGTTGTGGTCGGTCGGCGGCACGAATGTCTCCTTGATCGAACGCGCCGATGTCCACCGCAGCAGGTTCAGTGCCGAGCCCGCCTTGTCGTTGGTGCCCGAGGCCCGCGAGCCGCCGAAAGGCTGCTGCCCCACCACCGCACCGGTCGGCTTGTCGTTGATGTAGAAGTTGCCCGCCGCGTGGCGCAGTCGCCGTTCGGCCCGCAGCACCGCCGCGCGGTCGTCGGCGATCACCGCACCCGTCAGCGCGTACTTGGCTCCGGAGTCGACGAGGTCGAGGACGCGGTCGTAGTCGTCGTCCGGGTAGACGTGGACGGCCAGGATCGGTCCGAAGTATTCGGTGCAGAACGCCTCGTCGGTGGGATCGTCGGACAGCACCACGGTCGGACGAACGAAATAGCCCTCGGTGTCGTCGTATTCGCCACCGACGGCGATCGTCATATGCCGCCCGCACTTCGCTCTCTCAATAGCCTTGACGTTCTTGGCGAACGCCCGGTTGTCGATCAACGCGCCGCCGAAGTTGCTCAGGTCGGCGACGTCGCCGTAGCGCAGTGCTTCGGCCGCCGACAGGAAGTCGTCGCCCATCTGCTGCCACACCGAGCGGGCGATGAAGGCCCGTGACGCCGCCGAGCACTTCTGCCCCTGATAGTCGAACGCGCCGCGAATCAGTGCGGTGCGCAGTGCATCGGGTGGTGCGCTGGAATGTGCGACGACGAAGTCCTTGCCGCCGGTCTCGCCGACCAGTCGCGGATAGCCGTGGTAGCGGTCGATGTTGTTGCCGACCTCGCGCCACAGGTGTTGGAACGTCGTGGTCGAACCGGTGAAGTGGATGCCTGCCAGCCGCGGATCCGACAGCGCGACATCCGAAACCGCCACCCCGTCGCCGGTCAGCAGGTTGACCACCCCGGGCGGCAGACCGGCCTCTTCGAGCAACTGCATGGTCAGGTAAGCGGCGAAGGTCTGGGTGGGCGAAGGCTTCCACACGACGGTGTTGCCCATCAAGGCCGGCGCCGTCGGCAAGTTGCCCGCGATCGCGGTGAAGTTGAACGGGGTGATCGCATAGACGAATCCGTCCAGCGGACGGTAGTCGGTCCGGTTCCAGGCACCGCGGACGCTGAGTGGTTGCTGCGCGAGGATCTGACGCGCGAACGCGACGTTGAACCGCCAGAAGTCGATCAACTCGCACGCCGCGTCGATCTCGGCCTGATACGCCGACTTGGACTGGCCGAGCATGGTCGCCGCGCAGAGCTTTTCGCGCCACGGACCGGCGAGCAGCTCGGCGGCGCGCAGAAAGACCGCCGCGCGGTCGTCGAACGGGGTGGCCTCCCACCGCGCTTTGGCCGTCATCGCGGCGTCGATGGCGGCGACGGCGTCGGCGTGGGTGGCGTTGGTCAGCGTCCCCAACCGTGCCGAGTGGCGGTGCGGCTGCACAACGTCGATGCGCTCACCGTCGCCCATGCGGTGCCGGCCGCCGATGACGTGCGGCAGGTCCACCGGATCGGCAGCGACGCAATTCAGCGCTGCCACGAGCCGGGTGCGTTCACCCGAGCCGGGCGCGTAGTCGTGGACCGGCTCGTTGACCGGAAGAGGCACGCCGGTGATCGCGTCCATGTCGAAAATGATGCTCGGACACGGCGCCCGAACCGATGGTCAATCCGACAATGCCGACCGCGATCTATAGTCGGATCAGACAAAGGGGTGTGCGATGGACCCACGGACCGGCGGGCTACGAACCGGCGGGCTCGGCCTCGGCCAACTACTGCTGGCGTTGGACCGCACGACGGTGGCACTCATCGACGCGCCGCGCGGCCTGGACATGCCGGTCGCATCGGTCGCCTTGGTCGACGCCGACGACGTCCGATTGGGACTGGCCGTCGGCCCCGGTTCGGCGGACCTGTTCTTTCTGCTCGGTGTCCCCGACCTGGATGCGGTGCACTGGCTCGAGCAGCAGTTCGCCGGCACCGGTCGAGCGCCCGCGGCGATCTTCGTCAAACAACCGTCTCGGGCCACGATCGAACGGGCGGTCGCGCTGGGCACCGCGGTGGTGGCCGTCGAACCGCAGGCCCGCTGGGAGTCGCTGTACAAGTTGATGAACCACGCCTTCGACCACCACGGCGATCGCGGCGACCCGCACCACGACCCGGGCACCGACCTGTTCGGTCTGGCGCAGTCGATGGCCGACCGCACTCGCGGCATGATCAGCATCGAAGACGAGGACTCCCACGTGCTGGCCTATTCGGCGTCCAGCGAGCAGGCCGACGAGTTACGCCGCTTGACCATCCTCGGTCGCGCCGGTCCGCCCGAGCACCTCGCCTGGATCGCGCAGTGGGGGATCTTCGACGCGCTGCGTTCGGGTCCCGACGTCGTGCGTGTCGCCGAACGACCGGAGCTCGGACTGCGACCGCGGCTGGCGGTCGGCATCCATCTGGCCGACCCCAACGCCCCCCGGTTCGCGGGAACCATTTGGCTGCAACAGGGTTCAGCACCGCTGGCCGACGACGTCGAGGACGTCCTGCGCGGCGGCGCCGTACTCGCCGCCAGAATCATGTCGAGACTTTCGGCCTCGCCCTCCACCCACACCAGGCAGGTGCAGGAACTGCTCGGTTTGTCCGGCGATAGCGCCGATATCGGCTCGCTCGCAGAGGAACTCGGTATCACAGCCGATAGCCGTGTCGCGGTGATCGGCTTCGTTGACCTGGACGGCACGGCACCGCCCGGCGTGATCGCGTTGAGCGCCGGCGCGTTCCGCCCCGATGCCCAGATCGCGTCGAGCAACGGCCGTACGTATGTACTGCTGCCCAAGATCGGCGCGCCGGCGTCGGTGATGTCCTGGGTGCGCGGTGCCGTGTCGACGCTCGACCGCGAACTCGGGCTTTCGCTGCGGGCGGTCGTCGCTGCTCCGCTGCGCGGGTTGGCGGCCGCCGCGAGTGCCCGCGCTGAAGTGGACCGGGTTTTCGACAGCGCTGCGCGTCACCCCGGCGCGTTCGGGAACGTCACCTCGCTCGACGACGCGCACACCACCGTGCTTCTCGACGAAATCGTGTTTCGGGTGGCCGCGCAGCCGCGCCTGATCGACCCGCGGATACGTCGACTGCGCGAGCAGGACCCGATTCTCGCCGAGACGCTCGGCGCCTATATCGACGGATTCGGCGACATCGCCGCGGTCGCACAGCGGTTGCATGTGCATCCGAACACGGTTCGCTACCGCGTCCGTCGCATCGAGAAGCTGTTGTCGACGTCGCTGGCCGACCCCGACGACCGGTTGGTGCTCGCGCTCGGCCTCCGCGCGACGGAACCCTAGGCCTGAGCAGAGGTTCAGGCCGTAAGGCGCTGCGCGGCAGCAGAGATCCGCTCGTCGGTCGCCGTCAGCGCCACCCGCACGTGCTTGGTGCCGCGGGCGCCGTAGAACTCACCGGGAGCGACCAGGATGCCGAACTGCGCGAGCCAGGCGACGGTTTCGCGGCAGGGCTCGCCGCGCGTCGCCCACAGATACAACCCGGCCTCGGAGTTTTCGACGGTCAGCCCTGCCGAACGCAATGCGGGAAGCAGGATCTCGCGCCGTCGCGCATAGCGGGCCCGCTGTTTGCGTTCGTGCTCGTCGTCGTCGAGCGCCGCGACCATCGCCGCCTGCACCGGCGTCGGCACCATCATGCCTGCGTGCTTGCGAACGGCCAACAGTTCCGAAACCACGTTCTGGTCGCCGGCGACGAAACCGGCTCGGTAACCCGCCAGCGATGACGTCTTCGACAACGAATGCACGGCCAGCAATCCGGTGTGGTCCCCGTCGGTGATTGACGGGTGCAGCACCGACAAGGGTTCGGCCTCCCAACCCAGGCCGAGGTAGCACTCGTCGGAGGCGACCAGCACGCCGCGCTCGCGCGCCCACCCGACGACCTTGCGCAGATGGTCGACTCCGAGCACCTTGCCGGTGGGATTGCTCGGCGAGTTCAGGTACACCAGTGCGGGCTTCTGCGGCCCGAGCTGGGTCAGCGAGTCGGCCCGGATGATCTGGGTCCCGGCCAGGCGCGCACCCACTTCATACGTCGGATAGGCCAGTTCGGGGACGACGACCACGTCGTCGGGACCCAGCCCCAACAACGTCGGCAACCAGGCGATGAGCTCCTTGGTGCCGATCACCGGGAGCACCGCGTCGGCAGCGACTCCCGAGACTCCGTAGCGCCGCGCCAGCGCGTTCACCGCGGCCTCCCGCAGTGCCGGGGTGCCCGCCGTGGTCGGGTAACCAGGTGACGAGCTCGCCGCCGCGAGCGCGTCGCGGATCACCGGCGCCACCGGGTCTACCGGGGTGCCCACCGACAGGTCGACGATGCCGCCCGGGTGCGCGCGGGCCAGGGCGGTCGCCTCGGCCAGGGTGTCCCAGGGGAATGCCGGCAGCGACGCGCTGCGAGGCTGTCGAAGCCCTCCGCGAGCCGTTATCAGTCCTCACCTTGCGGCGGCAGATTCTTGACGACCTCCGGGTCGTTGTCGGTCTGCCCCACCTTCGAGGCGCCGCCGGGCGATCCGAGCTCGGCGAAGAAGTCGGCGTTGATCTGGGTGTAGCTGCTCCACTGGTCGGGCACATCGTCTTCGTAGTAGATTGCCTCGACTGGGCACACCGGCTCGCAGGCGCCGCAGTCCACGCACTCATCCGGATGGATGTAGAGCATACGAGCGCCCTCGTAGATGCAGTCGACTGGGCATTCCTCGATACACGCCTTGTCTTTAACGTCGACACAAGGTTCGGCAATGACGTACGTCACCGTGTTCTCCTCAAGGTTTCTCGATCTCCTGTCCGGTGGGCCGCCGTACGAGGTAGGGCGTGCGAGCTCGGCTGCAAGTATCCGTGCTCGTTACCTGGACGGTCGTCTCAGTGTGCCCTAACTTCACGCGCAACCTGTTAGGGGTTGCGCGTGGTTACTGATACTAAACGTTGCACATACAGGTGCCTAGCAGCCACCCCTGTCTAGGCGCGACCGTGCGCGTCTGTCCACGACACGCGGCTGAATAACAGTACTTTGCGCACGCTCGCGGCAGCGCGACCTTGCTATACCTGCGTCATGGAACGTTGCGCCCCTCCGGTAGAGAAGACGGCCGTCCTGCATGTCCGCCAGTTGACCGCCGACGAACTCGACGCCGTACGCGCCGCGAAGCGGTTCTTCAAGGAAAGCGCGTGGGACGAGTGGCGAACCACGCAGCCTCTGGGGTTCGAAGGACCGAACCAACAGTTCGAGGTCTGCGTCGACTTTCCGACCGATCTGGTGTCGGCGCCAGGAATGGTCGCCTGGTTCGTCCCCCGCGCGGGCCGCTATGCGCGCGCCGCCGTCCTGCACGACTATCTCTGGCGTTACCCCGACCGCACTGGTTGCGATCGCCGGGCCGGCGACTACCGCTTCCGCCTGCAGATGCAGCGCGACGGTGTGAGCCTGCTGCGGCGGTGGATCATCTGGGCCGCCGTGCGACTGTCCGCGGTCCTGCAGGGTAAGGGCGGCGCCGGGTGGTGGAAGGACCTGCCGGCGGCGCTGCTGTTGGTGCTGCTGGTCGCCGCACCGATCGTCGTCCTGCCCGCAGTCACCATCCTCGTGTCGACAGTGGTGTTCTGGATTCTGGAGTTGGCCGTCGCGGTGCTGGTCCCCGACGAGGCGCCACCACCGCTTCAGTTGAAGACCTGAAGTCAGGCTTTAATGGCATGGATCTCGGGGGTGCGGGCGCGCGAGCGACCGCGAAATGTCACCGGATCGCGGCGTGTCGGCGTGCAGACGCGGTCGCTCGCGGCAAACGGAAAGGGGCCAGCGGCGCGTACGTCGTGGAGCGCTGGCGCGCCGGCCGGCCGATGCCCTCGGCGATCGCGACGAGTTCCTCGATGGTCTTGTACGAACCGAACTCCGAACCGGCCATCCGCGAGATCGTCTCCTCCATCAGCGTGCCGCCGAGGTCGTTCGCGCCGCCGCCCAGCATCACCTGCGTGCGCTCGACACCGAGCTTGACCCAGCTCGTCTGGATGTTGGAGATCCTGCCGTGCAACATGATTCGCGCCAACGCGTGCACGGCGCGGTTGTCGCGATGCGTCGGGCCCGGGCGCGCGCCACCGGACAGATACAGCGGCGAGCTCTGATGCACGAACGGCAGCGGAACGAACTCGGTGAAACCGCCTGTCCGGTCTTGAATTTCGCGTAGCACCCGCA
Source organism: Mycolicibacterium sp. ND9-15 (assembly GCF_035918395.1). Classification (NCBI taxonomy): domain Bacteria; kingdom Bacillati; phylum Actinomycetota; class Actinomycetes; order Mycobacteriales; family Mycobacteriaceae; genus Mycobacterium; species Mycobacterium jinjuense. The sequence goes on along the minus strand of NZ_CP142362.1, from coordinate 3,803,294 downwards.
AATGGCCGACCCAATGCCTCGGCTGGTCGACATGGCCGTACATCATCGTCGAACTGGACCGCAGCCCGACCTCGTGCGCGGCCGTCACGACCTCGATCCACATCGACGTCGGCAGCTTGCCCTTGGTCAGCACCCAGCGCACCTCGTCGTCCAGAATCTCGGCGGCGGTGCCCGGGATGGAACCCAAGCCGGCCTCACGCAACGACGTCAGCCATTCGCGGATCGACAGCCCGCTGCGGGTGACACCGTTGGCGATCTCCATCGGTGAGAAGGCGTGCACATGCATCGACGGCACGCGCTTCTTCACCGCGCGCACCAGATCCGCGTACCCGGTGACGGGGAGTTCGGGGTCGATGCCGCCCTGCATACACACCTCGGTCGCCCCTGCGACGTGTGCCTCCCATGCGCGGTCGGCGACCTCGTCGACCGACAGTGAGTACGCATCGGCGTCACCTTTTCGCTGCGCGAACGCGCAGAACCGGCAGCCGGTGTAGCAGATGTTGGTGAAGTTGATGTTGCGGTTGACGACGAAGGTCACGTCGTCGCCGACGACATCGCGGCGAAGCGAATCGGCAAGCGCACCAACGGCATCCAAGGCGGGGCCGTCGGCACATGCCAGCGCGAGGTACTCGTCGTCGGACAGTCCGGCCGGATCGCGTTCGGCCGCCCGCAGTGCGGCCAGCACGTCGGTGTCGATGCGTTCGGGCGTCCTGGACGCCAGTTCGGAGACCTTCTCGCGGATGGACTCCCAGTCGCCGAACGCGCTGTCGAGGTCGCTGCGGGTCTCGGTCAGTCGGCCCGCCGCGTCGATGGCCGTATGAAGATCCGTCCGGCCCAACGACTCCGATGCTTCGTCGGGCTCCTGCCACGGCCGGCCCGTCGGGTTGACGTCCAACGCAAACCCGGTGTCGGGGTCGGCCAGCGCGTCGACGTGGCCCCGCACCCGCGGATCGATCCACGCCGCCCCCGCCTGCACATACTGCGGTTGCGCGGTGAGCCGCTGCACCAGGTCGTAACCCGACTCGGCAGTGACAGCCGCCAACTCCTCCAAAGCCGGCCACGGCCGCTCCGGGTTGACGTGGTCGGGAGTCAGCGGCGAGACACCGCCCCAGTCGTCGACCCCGGCGCCGACGAGGGCCAGACACTCGTTGCGCGACACCAGGTTCGGCGGCGCCTGGATGCGCATCTTGGGTCCCATCACCAGCCGGGTGACCGCCACCGTCGCCAGGAAGTCGTCAAGACCCGCGTCGGGCGCCGAGGCCATCGCGGTGTGATCCTTGGCGCGGAAGTTCTGCACGATCACTTCCTGCACGTGGCCGAACTCCTTGTGCGACCGGCGAATCGCGTGGATGGTCTCGGCACGCTCGCCAACCGTCTCGCCGATCCCCACGAGCAGGCCCGTGGTGAACGGGATCGACAGCCGGCCCGCGTCGGCCAACGTCCGCAGCCGCACGTCGGGGTCCTTGTCGGGGCTGCCATAGTGAGCTGCGCCACGCGTCTCGAACAGCCGCCGCGAGGTCGTCTCGAGCATCATGCCCATCGACGGCGCGGCCGGCTTCAGTCGCGACAGTTCCGACCAACTCATCACGCCCGGGTTCAGATGCGGCAGCAGGCCCGTTTCCTCGAGCACGCGGATCGCCGTCGCGCGCACATAGTTCAGCGTCGAGTCGTAACCACGTTCGTCGAGCCATTGACGGGCCTCGTCCCAGCGCGCCTCGGGCCGGTCGCCGAGCGTGAACAACGCTTCCTTGCAACCGAGTTCGGCCCCGCGGCGCGCCACGTCGAGAATTTCGTCGGGCTCCATGAACATGCCCTTGCCTTGGGCCCGTAGCCGGCCTGGCACCGTGACGAACGTGCAGTAGTGGCAGGTGTCGCGGCACAGATGCGTGACGGGAATGAACACCTTGCGCGAGTAGCTGACCGGAAGCCGCCCGGCCGGTCCGCGCCGCCCCGCGGCCTCCAGGCCTGCATCGCGTACGCGCGCGGCACTCGCACACAGATCAGCGAGGTCCTCGCCGCGGGCGGTCATCGCGACCGCGGCTTCCTCGACGTTGAGCGTCACCCCGTCGCGGGCGCGCCGCAGCACCCGCCGCAGAGCCGCGGGACTGGGCTGTTCGGATTTCGGTGGGATCACCGGGCTGGGCAGATCGGCGCCGCGCTGAGGGTTCAGAGCCACTCCCCTGTAACCCCGGCATTGACGAGTTTCATCCGTGCGTCTCACATTCTGAAACCGGTGCACCCCGCATACCGGTCACGATAGTCCCCGCTTCACGTAGGCCCGCAGCACCGCGGCCGGTGGCAGGGTGCCGAGCGCGATCAGCAGCAGCGCCGCATACTCCAGTAGCTCGACGCCGCCGAAGATGACGTCGTCACCCGGCCCGCCCAGCGTCATCAGCGCGACCGTGAGCAGCCATGTCCACAGCGGCAGCGCCGCAACGCGCGGCGACGAGGTCCAGTGCAGCGCGGCCCACACCAGCGCGGCATTGACCACGCCGGCGATCACCGCGCTGACGGGAAACGGCGTCGTGCCCAGGCGTAGGGGAAGGAAGAAGGCTGCGGCGACCGCGCACAGCACCCCGTCGATGGCCAGCAGCGTCAGGACCGCCACGCGACGACGATCCGCGGCGAAAGGAAGTGAGCTCAGGTCGGGATGCTGTCCAGCAGTCCGGTGAGCGAGCCGATCACCCACTGCAGGCTGTCGAACCGGTCTTGCCAGTGCTGCAGATTGGGATCGAGGTCTTGATCCATGTGCCGTCCCTTCGTCGCGCCGCCGACTGCGGGGGAGCTTACTCCTCCACAACCTCCTTATCGAAGGTCAGTCCGGCGAGGAGGTCGGTTTCCCAGCCGCGGTGGTCGCGCTGGCCCGCGCTGCCCGCCGCCAGGATGTAGTGCTCGACCGCGCCGATGGGTAACGCGATGTTGTTGGACAGCGCGAACGAGCGACCGGTCGGTGCGACGCTGATCTGCGTGGTGTGCGCGCGCATCGCCGCCACCTTGGCGCTCAGCTTTTCGGGAGCGTCGATCACCGCGTCGATCTCGTCGTCGGGGTAGCCGAAGGGCACCTCGTCGGCCGTCACCCGGATCCACTCCGCGGGCGCATCACCGAGCCCCGCAAGACCCTCGGCGATGGCGGTCTTCGACGTCACCGTCCAGTAGACCTTCGGCACGGTCCAGGGGACACCTGGGCAGTCGGGCCCGCCGGCGGCTGTACCGGCGGCCCTGACGGCGGCCATCGTCACCTCGTGGCAGCGGATGTGGTCGGGATGGCCGTAGCCGCCCCGCGGATCGTAGGTGACGACGACGTGGGGGCGCAGGTCACGAATGGCCGCGACCAGTGCTCCGACCGCCTCGATGGGATCGGCGTCGACGAACTTCTGGTGGTGGCGGGCCGGCGTGCCCGCCATCCCGGAGTCGCGCCAGCGGCCGGCCCCGCCGAGGTAGTCGGGTTCGTCGAGCCCCAAAGCGTTGAGCGCGGCGGTCAGTTCGCCGACGCGATAGCCACCAAGTTGGTCGGCGGCGTCGACGGCGAGGTTTGCCCACCGCTCGCCGATCACCTCCCCCTCCTCGCCGAGCGTGCATGTAAGGACCCGCACTTGTGCGCCCCGGGCGACGTAATGGGCGATCGTGGCGCCCGTCGTCAGCGTCTCGTCGTCGGGATGAGCGTGCACGAACAACAACCGTGCGGCGGCGGCGCCGTCCATCGTCTTGGACTCCATTCGCACCAGCTTGTCTACGGCTTCGTCTTCACCCATTTGCCGGCGTCGCCGACGATGCCGACCGGCACGGCGCCGGACAGGCTGACGTTCTCGACGCTGGGCCCGGCCGCCACGATCGTGGTGTCCTGCAGGATCGGCAGCACGGTCGCCATGTTCCACAGCCGCGGTTCGACGGCGCTGATCACGTCGGCGATGTCCTCGCTGCCGTCCAGCGCGGCGTCGATCTTCGGCTGAATGCTGCGGTCGCAGATGCCGGTGATGTTGCTCGGCGCCTGGACGAGCTCACCCGAGTCCGGTGCCGGACTGGGCGTAGTGGCGGTGGGAGTCGGCTGCGTCGTGGTGGGTCTGGTCGCGGTGGTCGTCGCCGGCCGACCGGGTCGCGCCGTCGCCACTGGAGTAGCCTCCAGCGCCCGGCAGCCGTACCGCGACGCAAGGGACGTCGCGAGGTCTCCGCCCGCGTGATGCCAGCCCACCACCGCGTCCACCCGGTTGTTGGCCAACGCGTCGCCGTAGAGAACCACCGGGTCGAGCGCCGACACCGAGGCCGCGATGCCGACGTTGCGCAGTTGGTCGGCGGCGGTGTTGGCGACCGCCACCGAGGTGGGGTCGTTGGCCGCCACCCCGATCACCAGCGACAGCGGCTCGCCGTCCTTGGCGATGTACCCGCGCCCGCCGTCCGGCGGCGGGGTGCCCGGGGTGGGCGGCGGGCTGATCACGGCCGGCTCGGGCTCATAACCGGCGTCGGCGAGCAATCCGAGCGCGTCGGCCTTGGCCATCGCCGGCGGCGCGGTCGGCACGTAACCCGGATCCGACGGCGAGCGCACTTGCGCCTGCGCCAACGTCACCGTGTTGTCGTCACCGGCGCCCACCGCGGCGAGAAGATCGATATCGAGCAGGCCCAGAATCGCCTTGCGGACTTGAGGATCGACCAACGTCGGCTGCTGGGCGCGCAGGCTCAACTGCATCACGCGCGGCGTCACGATCCGCGCGGTGCGCACATCGGGGATCGCGGAGAGTTGCGCGAACGCGGCCGCCCCGCCGTGCACCTGGGCGACCTGCGTATCGCCGTTGCGAATCGAGTCGGCGAGTGCGGCCGAGTTGCCGCCGCGCCGGAACAACACCTGATCCGGCTTCGCGGGCGCGCTCCAGTACCTGTCGTTGCGGGCCAGCAGGATCTCGTCGCGCTGCGGGTCGATGTTCTCGACACGGAACTGACCGCCCGTCACGGGCAGCGCACGCGCCAACCCCGCGGCGAATCCGCCCGGCACGTCCTTGACGATGTGGGCCGGAAGGATGTTGTTGAACAACTCGCGCCACGCCGGATACGGCTGGGAGAACGTCACGACCGCGGTCTTGCCGCCCTCGATCGACTGGACGCCGGTGATCAGGTCGTAGCCCGCCGGGTCGACGACACCGGGCTGGCTGACCATCTGCCGCCACAGGTACCAGAAGTCGTCGGCGGCGATGGGCGCGTTGTCCGTCCACGACGCCTCGGGGCGGATCTTGTAGGTGATGGTGAACGGGTCCTCGCTCGTCACCTCCGCCGACTGCAACAACGTGGTGTCGAGTTCCCAGCGCGACCCGGTCGGGGTCTTCGGATCGGCGATGGGCCGGAACGAACTGGGCAGCACCAGCGAGCTGATCGCGGCGTTGACCGGTGACTGGTCGGACAGCAGATGCGGATTGAAGCCCGGCCCGATCCAATCGATGGCCATGATGATCTGCGTCGCGCGCAGAGGCGGCGGGGGCGGCGTCTCGGAGGTGTCGGTGCTCTGCGGCGCGGGTGGAGGGCTCACGGTGCACGCGGCCACCAGTGTCACCATCGCGAATACCGCGGCGATGACGCGTTGGGGGCCCGACACGACAAACAGGGTATCGACAGCTCTAACCGCGGGCCTTCGCGCGCGCCTTGGCGCGGGCACGCAGGCTCGCGGTGAGCTCGACCTTGCGGACGCGGACGACCTCGGGAGTGACTTCCACGCACTCGTCCTCCGCGCAGAACTCCATGGCCTGCTCGAGCGTCAACTCCAGTGGACGGGCCAGGGTCTCCATGACGTCGGCCGTCGAGCTGCGCATGTTGGTCAGCTTCTTCTCCCGGGTGACGTTGACGTCGAGATCCTCGGCGCGCGGGTTGATTCCGACGACCTGACCTTCGTAGGTGTCCTGGCCGGGCTCGACGAAGAACTGGCCACGGTCGGCGAGCTGGATCATCGCGAACGGCGTGATGCTGCCGCTGCGGTCCGACACCAGCGACCCGCTGTGCCGGGCGCGGATCTCCCCTGCCCACGGCCGGTAGCCGTCGAACACGGCGTTGGCGATGCCCGTGCCACGCGTCAGTGTCAGGAAGTCGGTGCGGAAGCCGATCAGGCCGCGGCTCGGCACGACGAAGTCCATCCGCACCCAGCCCGCAGCGTGGTTGGTCATGTCCTCCATGCGGCCCTTGCGCGCGGCCATCAGCTGCGTGATGGCGCCGACGAACTCCTCGGGGCAGTCGATGGTCATCGCCTCGAATGGTTCGTGCAGCTTGCCGTCGATGGTGCGAGTGACCACCTGCGGCTTGCCGACGGTCAGCTCGAAGCCCTCGCGGCGCATCTGCTCGACGAGGACGGCCAGCGCCAGTTCGCCGCGGCCCTGCACCTCCCAGGCGTCCGGCCTACCGATGTCAACGACCTTGATCGACACGTTGCCGACCAGTTCCTGGTCGAGCCGGTTGCGCACCATCCGCGCGGTGAGCTTGTGGCCGGACACCTTGCCCGCCAGCGGGGAGGTGTTGGTGCCGATGGTGACCGAGATCGCCGGCTCGTCGACCGTGATGCGCGGCAACGCGTGAGCGTGCTCGGGGTCCGCGAGCGTGTCACCGATCATGATCTCGGGTATGCCGGCGACCGCGACGATGTCACCCGCGATGGCCTCGTCGGTGGGATTACGCTCGACGCCCACGGTGGCCAGCAGTTCGGTGATCTTGGCGTTCGTGATGACGGGCACGCCGTCGACCTCGCGCATCCAGGCGACTTGCTGGCCCTTGCGCAGCTTGCCGTTGTAGATGCGGATCAGCGCCAGGCGGCCGAGGAACGCCGAGGCGTCGAGGTTGGTGACCAGGGCCTGCAGCGGAGCCTCCGGGTCGCCGCTGGGCGGCGGAATGTACTCCATGAGGACGTCGAACAGCGGGTCGAGGTTGGTGCCGTCGGGGTTCTCGCCGTTGGCCGGCGCGGTGGTGCTGGCGATACCGGCCCGGCCCGACGCGTACAGCGTCGGCAACCCGAGTGCTTCCTCCGCAGCCGTCTGCGCTTCCTCATCGAGGTCCGATGCGACGTCGAGCAGCAAGTCGTGGCTGTCGGAGACCACCTCGCTGATCCGCGCGTCGGGGCGGTCGGTCTTGTTGACCACGAGGATGACCGGCAGGTGCGCGGCCAGCGCCTTGCGCAGCACGAACCGGGTCTGCGGCAGCGGGCCCTCGGACGCGTCGACCAGCAGCAGCACGCCGTCGACCATGGACAGCCCGCGTTCGACCTCGCCGCCGAAGTCCGCGTGGCCGGGCGTGTCGATGACGTTGATTACCGTCACACTGCCATCAGCGTGGTGGCGGTGCACGGCGGTATTCTTGGCGAGGATCGTGATGCCCTTTTCGCGCTCCAGGTCACCGGAGTCCATGATGCGCTCGGTGGCGTCGTCGCCGCGGTGTGTCAGGGCGCCGGACTGGCGCAGCATGGCGTCGACCAGGGTCGTCTTCCCATGGTCGACGTGTGCCACGATGGCGACGTTGCGAAAATCCACTGCGAGATTGTCGCAGCGCGGTCGGCCAATCACGAAAACGAGAGATCCCCGTCACTTGCGATACGGCGAGCCGATCGAGCTCGAGGGTCGTGCGATCAGCCGGTTTCCGCGGGCGCGAGGGCCTCTTCGGAATCGGCTTTCTGGTCGGCGGCGGCTTCCCGATGACCGACATTTCGCATGGCGACCGCATGTCCGACTCCGATGAGTAGCGCGACCGGCCAGTCGATCACCTGAGCCGCGGCCAACACGCCAAGTGCAGCGTAGAAGGCCAGCTGGTCTGGCCGCGGCACGCCCACCCGCCCGAGGACCGGGACTCGGACCGAGAACCGCTGACCCTCCTCGACCAGTTTCGACAGGTCACGGTGCTCCGCCACGAACGACCGTGCTGCATCCCACATCTCGCCTCCATCAAATCGGCGTGAACCGCTGACATTTTTATCTTGGTTGGTTAGCCTTACCTGCATGACTGATGTCTCGCGCTCGGTGGGGCCCGAAGCCTTGCTAGACGCCGGTGTCCGCTTACTGACGCCCCCTCTGCGCGAGATCTATGCGCTGCTCGTTCGCGTCGGCGTACTGACCATCGACGACTGAGAGACCTTCTCCCACACCTCGGGCAGCGACTGTATCGCTGCGGAGGCCCTGTCGGCCAGGTTCGGGGCGACCTTCGGAAGCGCACCGGCGATCGCGGCGGCGCCGGCCGCCTGTGCCCAACCGATGGGGCCGACCGGAGTGCAACCGAACACCTGGCTGACCCCCGGGGTGCTGATGATCGCGGCCATCCCGGCCAGCGTCCCGATATTGGTCAGCACCACCAGGCGCCCACGTGAATCGGTCAGTGTCTGACCCATCTGCGTCAGCACCAGCCCGATCAACCCCATCGTCGCCGCCCGGCGCGGCGTTCCGGTGGCGCGGCCGAACACCCAGGCCAGCGTCCCACCGGTCGCGGTGGAGGCGCCCCGAACCCAGATTGCTCGCCACAGCGCGGCCTCGTCGCGATCGGACATCTGTTCGCCGGTCTGCGGGCTCACCGCCAGCGCGGCCGCAGGCAACGCGTCGGTGAGCATGTTGATCAACAGGATCTGACGGGCATTGAGCGCGGGACGACCCATCACCAAAGTCGTGATCAAGGCAAAACTCAGCTCACCGATGTTGTGTCCCACCAGCATTGACACGGCGGACCGCACCCGTTGCCACAGTTGTTCGCCTTCGTCGAGAGCGTCGGTCAACGCACCGATGTCACCGCCGAGGAGCATCACGTCGGCCGCGGTACGGGCGGGATCGCTGCCCGCGGACACCACTCCCACACCCACTGTGGCCGCACGAATGGCGCCCGCGTCGTTGGCTCCGTCACCGACCATCGCCGTCACCAGGTCGGCCGCCTCGAGGGCCTGGACCACCTGAACCTTGTGTTCGGGCGCCATCCGGGCGAACACGCGATGGTTCCGTGCCGCCTCGACACGCGCTTCCGTGGTGAGCGACTCCCACTCCGGTCCCGTGATGACTTCGTCGGCGGTGACGGTCAGCCCGAGGTCGTTGGCCACCACTGCGGCGGTTACCGGATGATCTCCGGTGATCAGGCGCACGCCGATATTCCGTGCCTGCAACTGCTCTAACAGCGGGCGCGCACCGCTGCGGGGTGTGTCGGCGATCCCGACCACGCCCAGCGGGGTGAGGTCGGACCCGCACAGTTCGGCCAGCTTGGCTTGATCGGCCGCTGCTGCCGTGGCCTGCTCGGGGGACAGTTCACGCTCGCCGACCGCCAGTACCCGCAGACCGGCCGCGGTCATTTCCTCGATCAGCGCCGTCATCTCCTCGTGGGCCCCGGCCAGTGCGGCCGTCACCGCCTCCGGCGCCCCCTTGACCGACAGCCGGGTGCCGACCAGCGCGCCGGCGTAGGGCCGGTCGGACTGGAACGGCAGGCGGGCGTCGGTGTCCCCGGGGAAGACGTCGATCTCGGCCGCAGCCAGGCGCACGGCGTCGTCGGTGGCATGGTCGGACTGGTCGCTGGACGTGGGCCGCACGGTGCGCACCGCGGCGGCGAGCACCCTGCCGGCGTCGACACCCGCGAGGGGCCGGACCGTTTTCACCTGCAACCGGTTCTCGCTCAGCGTGCCGGTCTTGTCGAAGCACACCACGTCGAGGCGGGCGAATGCCTCGACCGCCCGCGGATTACGGATCAGGACGGATGACCTGGTGAGCTCGCGGGCCGCAGCGAGCTGGGCCAGCGTGGCGACGAGCGGCAGGCCTTCAGGTACGGCGGCCACCGCGATCGCGACGCCGCCGGCCACCGCCTCCCGCAGCGGGGTGCCCCGCAGCAAGCTGAGCAGGCCGACCGTCCCGCCGCCGGTGATGCTCCACGGCAACGCCCGGCCGGTGATGTGCGCCAACTGGGCGTGCAGCCCCACCTTGCGTGACTTGCGTCCGGTCATCGCCGCCACCCGGTTCATCTGTGTGCCGGCGCCGACCGAGGTCACGATGCCGGTGACGCGGCCGGAGAGCAGGGTGGTGCCCGCGTAGAGCATGCTGACACGTTCGGCCAGTGGAGCCCCGGGGGCGGGTTCAGCGGTCTTCGCGACGGGCAGCGACTCGCCGGTCAGCGACGATTCGTCGGCCTCCGCGGCGTCGGCGACGATCACCCGGACATCGGCGGGGATGACCTCCCCCGCTTTGACGCGGATCAGGTCACCCGGTACCAGGGCTCCGGCGGGCACGTCTTCGTACCGCTCCCCGGATGCCGGGCCGACAAGTCGTCGGGCCAGCGGATCCTGTACAGCCAGCAGCCGATCGAGCACGCGCTCGGCGTGCAGCGACTGTTGGGCGGATATCGTCGTGTTCGACAGCAACACGCCGGCCACCAACGCAGCGTCCAGTGGTGAACCGAGCAATGCGCTCGCGGCAGCGCCCGTGGCGAGGAACGGCGTCATGGGATCGGACAGGTCCTCCCGGATGGCGTCGAGCAGATCGGCGAGCATTCGCCACGACCGCGAGACCGCTGCGATGATCGGCTGCAGCGGACCCGTCGCATCACTCTCCGTGCGTGCGGAGCCGTCGAGATGTTCCCGGGGCAGCAGCCGCCGCACTTCCTCGACCGGCAACGCGTGCCACTCGTGCCCGGGTTCGGGATGCGGCAGTCGCTCACCGAAGACCCCGTCACCGATGCGGTAGCCGGTCCACAGCGCAGCGAGCGCGGCGAGGTTGCCGGCCGCCGGCCCGTTGCCGACGACATCTGGCATCAACATCAGCGCACCGAGCACCGAGGAGCTTGCCGACACCTCGATGCCCTTGGCGGTGGCATGACGTGCGGCGGGCAACGCGTGCAGCATCCGCCAGACCCCGGCGAGGTCAGGCAGCAGCACGTCCGCCGCCCACGGCGGAGGGTAACCGTTACACCAAACGCCAACTGTCACATCGGCTTCGGCTGCAGCGCGCCCAGCGCCCGCCGTCACCAGCATCACTTGGGCATCGCTGCTCCGCAGCGCCGCCACCGTTTCGGCGAGCGCGTCGTCGACCGTTCCGGTGGCCGGTCGCAACTCGTCGAAGCCCTGACCCAGCGAGCGCAGGCCCTCGTCGTCCAGCGACACCACCCGGGCGCCGGCCCGGCGCGCCTCGGTGACAACCGCCGATGCGAGCGGATCACGGATGGCGCTCACCAGCGCCTCCCCGTCGTCGCCCGCGTCCGCGATGCCGGCCAGCCTGTGCCAGCCTGGCGCCAACCGGCCGTCATCGAGCGCCGCTAGCGCCGCCTCCCAGGCCGTGGCGCGGCTCGCGTTCTCGACGCCGCGGACGCGGGTGACGGTCAGCTCATCGGTGTAGAGCACGCGCGGATCGATCACGACGGTGTCGATCCGGTCCAGTCGGCGCAGCGCGGCCGGGCGGAGCACCAGTCCGTGGTGGCGGGCCGTCAGACCGCGACCCAACGCGCATGCGAAGGACTCCTTGACGCTGCGCACCGGTCGCGCGGCGGCAACGAGTGCTGCGTCGCCGGCCGCGCGGACGCTTCGGGTGGTCAGGCCGATCACCGCGGACGCACCGGCACCGACCGCAGCGGCGCGATCGGCGTACCGCTCACCGGCACCGTAGGCGGACTCGTCGATTCGGCGGGGCACGTCGCCGGGGTCACCGGACGACTTGATCGCCTGTTCGGTCAGGCCGGGTTCGAGCCGGCGCCAGCTGCGTCGACCGTTGACCGTCTCGGCAGCCAGCATGGCACGGGTGACCGCCTGGCCGAGCACCGCAGCCGGCGAGGCGCTCAGCACTGAGGTGCCGGTGCTGACCAGTGCGATCGCCAACTCGGCGCCGTCGCGACCGAGATAGCGCTCGAGGTGCCCGCGCAGCCGGGGGACGTTCTCGAACCAGACGACGGGGACGGACAGCGCGCGGGTGAGCCCGCCGAGGCGCAATCCGGCGGCGACGGCGGCGGGGCCGATCCCGGCCGCGGCGACTCCGGCGGCAAGCAGCCTGGCGGCCAGCAGTTCGTCGTCGCCCGGCAGCGAGACGGGTGAGCACGGGGTGGCGGAGCGGCGTGCCCGCGTCTCGGCCTCGTCCACGACGCGGCCCAATTCGGTGCAGTCCGGGCCGCCAGGGCGGACGGTCACCACTACCCGGGAGCTCGCCACGTTCAACATCGCGGTGTCGACGCCGGGCGCCGAGCGCAGCGCGGCGAGCACCTCGGCGCCGATACGTTGCGCGTCTTCACCGTCGAGCCCGCGGATCTCGATCCAGCGGCCATCCCCATTGGAACTGGTGCGGCGCGCCGGTCGACCGGCGACCGCCTCGAGCACCACTCCCGCGGCAGTGCGGGTCATCGCCCCCACGCCGGCCTCCACCGCGGCCGCCCCGCCGGCCGCGGCGCGAACGGCCTGAAGCGGAAGTCCCAGCAGTCCCATCTCACTGCCCTCTTCTGTTGCCGGAGATCTTGAGCCACAGGCGCCGCTTCTGCGTGGTGCGGACCTCGCGGATCTGCGGATATTGCGCCTGAACTGCGCGTGCGATCAGAATTCTCAGCGTGCGCCCGCGCAGCGTGCATCCCGCGCAGGCACCGCCGAAGTCGACGGTGACCACGCCGTCGCTCACCGACTCGACGGTGACGCTGCCGCCGTGCGAACCGGCCACCGGCATCACCTCGCGCTCGATGATCTCCGCGACCTTGCGTCGTATGTCGTCAGACTGCTCGTCTGCGCCGCCGGAGCTGGACAGCGCCTCCAGCAGCGCCGAGCGCACCCGGGGGCCGTCGACCGGCCAGGAACGGTCGTCGCCCAGGCATGTGTGCACCTCGCCTGGCAAGACCTGAACCTGCTCCAGCGTCCCGTCCGCGATCAACGCGGCCAGTTCGGGACAGTTCGCCGACAGCTGGCGACCTCCGGTGACCCACCGGATCAGGCGGGGGTCCGAGGTGCCCTCGGGATGCAGCGTCGGCATCGACATGTCGGACCCCTCAGCCCGTCAGCCAGATGGTGATGTGGCGGGCGAGCAACGCCGCCACCCACGCCAGCACGAACATATAGGTCCACGCCACCACGGGCCATTTCCACGAATTGGTCTCGCGGCGGATCGTGGCCACCGTGGACATGCACAGCAACGCATAGACGAAGAACACCAGCAGCGCGACGGTGGTGGGGACGGTGAACAGTAGCTCGCCTTGGTGCGGGCCGGACATGAACACCGCTGTCTGCACCGCGTCGGTGGGGCTTTCCGGGTCGGCGGCGGCGAAGATCTGCCCCATCGTCGCGACGAACACCTCGCGGGCCGCGATCGCTCCGATCAGCCCAACGCAGATGCGCCAGTCGAAGCCCAGCGGCGCGAACAGCGGCTCGATGAATTTTCCGAGTGCCGCGGCGTAGGAGTTGTCGACCACGAAGGCGGCCGCCGCCGAACTGTCCATGCCCGCGATCTCGGCAGTGCGTAGTGGCAGATTCAGCAGCAGCCACAGCACGATCGAGGTGGCCAGGATGATGGTTCCGGCCTTGCGCAAGAAGGCTTTTGCCGAGTCCCACATCGTCAGCACCACGGACTTGATGGACGGGAACCGGTAGGGCGGCATCTCCATGTAGAAGGGCAGCAGGTCGCCACCGAGCACCACCGACTTGAACAGCCACGCGGTGAACATCGCCGAGGCACCGCCGAGCACGTAGAGCCCGAACATTGCCAAGCCCTGCACCGACAGTGGGCCGACCCGTGCGTCGGCGTCGACGAGCAGCCCGATCAGCAATATGTAGACGGGAAGCCGCGCTGAGCAGGTCATCAGCGGCGCCGCCATCGAGGTGGCGATCCGGTCCCGCGACGACGGCAGGGTTCGGGTAGCCATGATGCCGGGGACCGCACAGGCCACCGAGGACAGCATCGCGACGAACGCGCGGCCCTCCAAGCCGGTGGTGGCCATGATGCGGTCGACCAGGAACGCCGCCCGCGCCATATAGCCGACGTTCTCCAGCAGCGCGATCAGCAGGAACATCAGCATGATCTGCGGAATGAACACCAGCACCGCGCCGACACCGCCGATGATGCCGCCGCTCACCAGCCCGGACAGCGTGGCGTTTGGGATGACGTCACCGGCCACCGGACCGAGCCAGCTGAAGAACTGCTCGATGAGATCTTGAAGTGGCGCCGCAACGGTGAAGATCACCTGGAACAGCAGGAACATCACGGCGACGAAGATCAGCGAGCCGAACACCGGATGTAGCAACACTCGGTCGATGTGGGCGCTGCGACGGTCGGGTTCGGGCAGCCGATATCGTCCTGCGTGCAGCACGGACGCCACCCAGCTGTTGAACTCGGCGTCGTCGCGCGGCGGCGGGATGGGGGCGCGGCCCCAGTTGTGCGGGGACGCCAGTAGCGCGCGCAGCGGTTCGAAACCCTTGCCGCGGCTGCCGATGACGCCGACGACGGGGATGCCGAGCGCCGCGGCGAACCGGTCGACGTCGAGATGGCCGCCGCGCGCGGCCAGTTCATCGGTCATGGTGAGGATCACCATGGTCGGTTTGCCGAGCGCCAACACCTGCGCCACCAGCGACAGTGATCGCTCCAGCACGGTGACGTCCACCACGACCGCCATGGCATCGGGAGCGGTTATGCCCGGTAGCCGGCCGTGCAGCACGTCGGCGACGACCTTCTCGTCCGGGCTGACCGGGTGCAGGCTGTAGGCGCCCGGGAGGTCTTCGACGGTGAACTTGTGGACGCCGTGCTCCTCGCACCGGAAGCGTCCGGTTCCCAGGTACCGGGCGACGGTGACGCCGGGATAGTTTCCGGTGCGGGCGCGCAGTCCGGTGAGGTGGTTGAACACACTCGTTTTTCCGGCGTTCGGGCTGCCCACCAGGGCGATGCGGACCTGGTCTGAATCGGCGACGGTGCCGCTGTCCTGGTGACAGGCGGCGGTCATGACGGGTCGGACACCTTGATATACGCGGCCTCGTGCCGGCGAAGGCACGTGTCGTAGCCGAGCAGCCGATAGACGGACGGGTCTCCCAGCGGCGCGGTGCGCAACTTGGAGACGGTGGTCCCGGCCCGGAAGCCGAGATGGCGCAGCCGCTGCGCCACGTCGTGCGGCGCCACGGAGTCGAGGCCCACGATTTCGGCTACCGTACCGATCGCCAGGTCAGCCAGCGTGCGCGACGTGTCTACGCTCATCGAATCCCCGTCCTCGATTTGCGCTGGCCGCGCGAGCCCAGCTTTGGACAGCCAAACCTAAGCGATCTTACCGCGAACACCGCGACGTGCGGTGTTCAGGGATGAGCAGCGGTCGATGGCGAGGGATTGAGGTGATATGCGGGAGGGGTGTCATCGGGCCCGTCGACGCGTCCGATCGCGGCCACTGCCACCAGCACCAGCAGCGAGATGACCGCCAGCCCGACGACGGATGCCGCCGCGACTGTGAACAACCTGCGCCGTGCCCGGGGCTCGGGGCGGCCCCGGCGGTCGTCGGTCACGGCCGTCGATACTACGCTCGCGGTGCCCGTCCGCGGCCGGGCACGGTATCGGCTCTAACCGCTTGTGCCACGATGGCGCCAGCGCGCCCTCACGCCGATATCGTCATCGAATTCGAAGCGAGGATCCGGTCACTTGAAGCCGAGCAAGCTGGCCGACGTCAAGCCGAAGAAGAAGTGCTGCCGCAGCAAACCCCGGTGTAAGCGCTGCCCCGTCGTCGTGCACCGGGTGCGCAAGGCCGAACGCAACGGCATCCGGGGCAAGGATCTGGCGAAGGTGTACAAGCGCGCTCGGCGGACCCGCTAGGTCGTCCGTCCTGACTGGGTCCGCCTTCGAAAATTCACAGCGCCTCTGCAGGTTGACCGATTTACCGTCGACTACACGTCAACAGGGAGGGGAAAGTGATGGCGGTTTACGAAGTCTCCACCGTGCCTTTGATCGCCCTGCTGGCGGCGGCTGCGACCACGGCGATCTACCTCGGATTGCTCAATTGGATGGGTGTTTTCCACGTCGTGCGATGCGTGCACTGTCATTATCTGACGTTCTCGTGGACCAACCGATCGCTACGCCAACGCCTGGAAGCCCTACCGGGAGTGGCGAGAATCCTGCGCCCACTGCCCCCACCCCGTGCTGTTGCATCCGATCTGCGCGGCGCACCACCATCCGGCGGTTCGGGTGGACGACGACCGACTTCGCTACTCAACGAGGGTTGCGCCTACCCGCCGAGCGCGCGCCTCAGCTCGCCCAACCAGGCCCGATCGGCGGGCACCCAGGTCAGGTCGTCGAGTTCGGCCTCAGTGATCCAGCGCAGCGCGCGATGGTCGTTCGGGTGCAAGGTCCCGCCGGTCTGGGTGACAAGGTAGGCGCGCAAGACCGTAGTCGGATCAAGCGCGACGTCCTCTCCGAGCCGTACGCCGACGCTCACCGCGACGCCGAGTTCCTCGTGCAGTTCACGGGCCAGGGCGGCTTCGTCCGTCTCGCCGGCCGCCACCTTGCCGCCGGGCAACTCCCACAGGCCGGCGAGATCCGCGGGCCGGTCGCGCTGGGCGACGAGCAGCGAGGACCCGGAGATCAGGGCACCCGCGACGACGATCTGGTTCGACGGCTGGTTCGACATTGCGGCTGACGGTATACGGTCGAAGACATGGCTGTGTTAACGGACGAACAAGTGGACGCGGCACTGCCCGGACTGCCCGGCTGGGAGCGCGCCGACGGGGCCCTGCGCCGCTCGGTCAAGTTCCCGGCGTTCCTCGACGGCATCGATGCGGTCCGCCGGGTCGGCGCGCACGCCGAGGCCAAGGACCACCATCCCGATATCGACATCCGCTGGCGCACAGTGACTTTCGCATTGGTAACGCATTCCGAGGGCGGTATCACGGACAAAGACGTGGAGATGGCCAGCGACATCAACGGGATTATCGACCAGTAGCTAGGCCGAATCGTCGGAGTCCTCAACGCGGCTGGCGCCGCTTGATCGTCGTCCGACAGCGATCCACGCCAACGTCGCAAGCGTCGCGACGATGTAGATCAGCCCGGCCCACGCCAGGTACCACGGCCGGGAGATCACCCAGATCGTCGGCTGCGCGAAACTCAGTAGCCACGGCACGCCGATCAGGGTCAACGTCAGCCAACCCCAGCCCAGCACCCGCGCGC
Source organism: Mycolicibacterium sp. ND9-15 (assembly GCF_035918395.1). Taxonomy (NCBI): domain Bacteria; kingdom Bacillati; phylum Actinomycetota; class Actinomycetes; order Mycobacteriales; family Mycobacteriaceae; genus Mycobacterium; species Mycobacterium jinjuense. The sequence goes on along the minus strand of NZ_CP142362.1, from coordinate 3,786,231 downwards.
CCACCCGGGCGCGCAGCGGCCCGTGCAGCAACCAGATCATCAACGGGATCAACCACACCCAGTGATGCGTCCACGAGATCGGTGACAGCAACAGGCCGAACAACTGTACGACCACGATCGCACCCAGTCGGTCCGAAGCGCCGCCGATCGCCCGCCACGCCAGCACCGCCAACACCGCCGTCACCGCGATACCGGCCAACACCGCCGGCCCGTAACCGGCGTCGTGCCCAAGGATCCGGGATATCCCCCCGCGCCACGACTGGTTGAACGATGTCCCGACCGGGCCGACTCGGTCGGCGTCACCGAGCAGTTCGGTGAAGTAGCGCCGCGTCTGGTCACCGACCACCAGGGCCGAAACACCCACCGTGGCGAAGAAAACGACCGCCGAGAACGCTGCCGCACCCCATCGCCGCGCGCCCAGGAAGTAGAGCCCGGAAATCGCCGGCGTCAGCTTCACTCCAGCCGCGAGTCCCACCAACAGGCCGGATAGCCACCACCGCTTGCTGTACACCGCGTACAGGACAGCCAGCACCAGCAAGACGTTGATCTGGCCGTAGTCGAACGTGCTGCGCAGCGGTTCGATCCAGATGCCAACCGCCGTCCACAGCATCGCGACCCGCCGATCGCCGGCGCCCAAGAGCCGCTGGCTGATCCGCACCACGCCGTACAGCGCGGCGACGATCCCGAGTTGCCACAGCAGCGCGACGAATCCGAACGGCAGCAGATGCAGCGGATAGAACACCACGGCGGCGAACGGTGGATACGTGAACGGCAGTGGGAAGTCCGGCGTCTGGTCGGCGTAGACGTAGTCGTAGAGCGTGCCTGGCTGGTCCAGTGCGCCGGCACCACCTACATAGACGTGCAGGTCGACGAAGTTCGCACCGTTGGGCAGCAGATATGTCCACGCGAGTCGGGCCGCGATGCTGATCGCCAGCAGCACAGGTGCCACCGCGGCCAGTCGGGCGGGCATCCGCGGCGCTGACGGGGCGGCGCTGGTCGAGGTGTCTATCCGCCCGACTCTATCGGCCGGTCACCGAAACCCCTCGCTTGCGTAACGGTTGAGTCACTGCCACACGTGTCACTTGAGTCACACCAGTAACTCCGTAGCTTCGGGCGAAGGCGTGCCGACACAACCGATTGGGAGAACCATGCACAGCACCGGAAAACTGTTCGCTACCACCATGATTGCCGCCGCGGGAGCGGTCTCGGCCGCAGTGGCATTGAGCGCCACCGCGTCCGCCCAACCCGCGGCTCCGGCGCCGGCGCCGAGCGTGCCCGGCCTGCCGATCATCCAGCAGCTGGCGTCGAATCCGGCCGCAGCGACGCAGTTGATCCAGGGTTTCACGTCGTTGCTCGGTAATGCGCAGGCTCCGGTTGCGCCGGCCGCAACGCCTCCGTCGGCGACCGCTACGGTCACCCTGCCGCAGCCGCCGGCGACCCTGCCGGGGATGCCGCCGGCGGCGGCCACGCCCGCGGCCGCGCCGGGCAACCCGGCGGGCAACCTGCTGTCGAACCTGCCGACCGGCCTGGCCTCGTTGCTGCCGCAGGGAACGCCGTTGACCGGCCTCCTGCCCGCCGCGGCGTCGGCTGCCACACCGGCAGCGCCCGCTCCGTCCGCTCCCGCCGCAGCCGGAGCCGGTATGGCGCCGCTGCTGATGCCGCTGTCGGCACTTCCGTGATCACCGCGGCGACGCGGAACACTCACCGGCCGACACGACCACTACAACCATGTTCTGAGGGAGCCATGTCAGCTCGAAGGATGTTCGCCACCGTCGCCGTCGCGATCGGCTCATCGGCCACGCTGCTCGTCAGCGGCGTGGTCGGTGTGGCCGGCGCGGAACCCCCGCCACCACCGCCGATCGACGGGGCGCAGGCCCCCGGCCTGTCGGCGGTCCAGGGCATCAGCCCGGCGATCCAGCAGGCCGCCGCCGATCCGACCAATGCCGCGTCGACGTTGATGGCGGCTGCCGCGGTGTTCGCCGGTGACGCGATCGCGCCCGCCGACTCACGAAATGTCGCCGCCGCGGTCAACCAGTTCGTCGCGCACAATCCCGCACCGGGCGCGGTGCCGGGCGAGCAGGCACACCTGCCCGCGGGTATCGACCCGGCGCATGCCGTCGGACCGGTGACGGAAGCATTGCCTGCACCCGCGCCGGCCCCCGAGGCCGCGCCCGCGCCTGCACCCGCGCCGGCCCCCGAGGCCGCGCCCGCGCCTGCACCCGCGCCGGCCCCCGAGGCCGCACCCGCGCCTGCACCCGTGCCGGCCCCCGAGGCCGTCCCCGTTGCAGCCCCTGCCCCACCGGCGCCCGACGCCGCGCCCGGTCCGGCCTTCGGCCCGGATGCGCCGCCCACACAGGACTTCCTGTACCCGTCGATCAGCAACGGCTGCCTCGCGGACGGCGGAAACGTGCTCGCCACGGCGATCTCGGTGGCGGGACCCGCGAAGATTCCGACGCCGGGCCCCGGACCCGGCCAGACGGCCTACGTGTTCACCGCGGTCGGCACCCCGGGCCCCGCCGCCGAGCAGAAGCTGCCGCTCAACGTCACCTGGGTCAACCTGACCACCGGCAAGTCGGGCAGCGCCACGCTCACGCCGCGGTCGGACATCAATCCCGAAGGGCCGACCACGTTGACGGCGATCGCCGACACCGGATCGGGCAGCATCCTCTCGACGATTTTCGGGCAGGTCACGACCACCGAACGGCAGTGTCAGTTCATGCCGACCATCGGCTCAACGGTCGTTCCGTAACGTCGCGCCCTCTCCGCGAGCGACCGCGTTTGCGCCACGACACGCCGCCGCGGCATGTGCAAACGTGGTCGCTCGCCAGCTTGCGCATGGGCGCACGTCGGGGATCAGTAGGCCATGAAGAGGATCGCGTCCCGGTCGTACTCGCGGCCGGGATGCTTCTCGGAGAGGTGCGCCTGGGCCTTCTCGACCAGGTCCTCCTCGTCCTTACCGACGATCGCTTCGCCACACGGGCAGTTCAAATGCGTCTTCATATCCCCACCTTCGCATAGGTCGGCGCGAACAGGCCCAAGATATAGCCATGGATCTCTATGACGTCATGCGCACGACGGCCGCGGTGCGCGAGTACACCGGCGACCCGCTGCCCGACGACGTCCTCGAGCGCATTCTGGACAACGCCCGCTTCGCGCCCAGCGGCGGCAACCGTCAGGGCAACCGAGTCGTCGCCGTCCGCGATCCGCGCACGCGCGAGGCGCTGATCGAATGCGCGGTACCCGGGACCAAGCGCTACATCGCACAACTGCGCAGCGGCGAAAGTCCGTGGAATCCCTTGCATCCGTGCGGGGTCGACGAACAGACGATCGCGGCGGTCCACGTCCCCGACCGGTCACCACTACGCTCTGCCGAGGTGGTGCTCGTGGTCTGCGTCGACCTGGGTGTCGTGGCGGCGTTCGATCAGCACCTCGACCGAGTCGGCCTGATCTCGGGCGCCTCCATTTATCCGTTCGTGTGGAACATCCTGCTGGCCGCGCGCAACGAGGGCTACGGCGGCGTGCTCACCACGGCCGCGGTCGCCGACGAGCCCCGCGTCCGGGAACTGCTCGGCATCCCCGGCAACTACGCGGTCGCTGCCCTGCTTCCGCTCGGCAAGCCGGTTCGCCAGCCGAGGAAGCTGACCCGCAGGCCCGTCGCCCAGATCGCCACCAAGGAACGCTTCGACGGCGACCCGCTCGGCATCTGACGCAGGTTGACGCCCGGTAACAGTTCGGTCGGCAACGAGACTCGATGTGGCGGTGCCGGTTCCGCGCAGCCCACATTTCGTGGGACCTTGGGCAGGTGACCTGCATGCTGGGCTACGCCACAGCCAGCACCGCCGAGCAGGGCCTCGAGGGTCAGCTCGCGGCGCTCAACGCTGCGGGCGTCGACCCTCGACGAGTATTCACCGACCGGCTCCCCGAATCCGCCGACCGTATCGGTGCGGGGCTGCACGCAATGCTGAGCTATGCCCGCTCGGGGGATACCGTCATCGTCGTCGCGCTCGACCGACTCGGCCGCACCGGCACCGAGATCACCCGCACCATCGCCGAACTCTGCGACCGCGGCCTTCGGCTCCGCACCCTGAAAGAAGGCCTTGACACCGGATCCTCGACCGGACGCGTCGTCGCCGCAGTCATCAAGACGCTGGCCCGCTTGGACTCCGAGGACTCCGCTGTCGCTACCCCTTAGCAGCCTTTGCGGCCGCTTTCGCCTGCTTCCTGTACGAGCGCACCTTCTCCAGCGAACCGGCATCGACGACGTCCGCCACCGACAGAAACGACCCGGCCTTGCCGTAATCGCCGGCAGCCTTCCGCCAGCCTTGCGGACTCACTCCGTACTGCTTGCCCAGCAGCGCCAGGAAGATCTTCGCCTTCTGCTCGCCGAACCCGGGAAGGGCTTTGAGCCGCCGCAACACCTCCGCACCGTCCGGGTCACCCGCGGTCCACAACGCGGCGGCATCGGCGTCGTAGCGGTCGACGATCAGCTGAGCCAGTGCCTGGACGCGCTTGGCCATAGAGCCCGGAAAACGGTGAATGGCCGGTGTTTTCGAGCACAGCTCGATGAACTTCTCGGGATCGTAGTCGCCGATTTCACGGACGTCGAAGCCGCCGAGACGGTCGGCGATCTTCTTCGGCCCGGCAAACGCCGCCTCCATCGGGTACTGCTGATCGAGCAGCATCCCGGTCAACAGCGCGAACGGATTGGATTCCAGCAGCTCGTCGGCCGCGGGATCTTGAACTAGCTGCAGTCTCGGCACGCCGCCAGTCTAGGATGATCGCAGGCCTCGACGCCGAAGCCGACTGCTACCTCAGGCGGTGGACTGGACGCATCCCCTCTCGGGCATGGGGCGATCTGGCCGGTTGGTCTGTGTCGCGGGGGTGTGCCATCGTGGAGTGATCTCGGGTGGACACCCCTAGGAGACGGACATGAGACGGGTCATCACACCTCTTGTTGCCGCGTTCGTTGCGGCCGTTGCCTTGGCCGGCGCGGCCCAAGCGGTGCCGGACCAGGGCACACCGGCATTCGACGAATACCTACAGGGCCTGCAACGCAATGGCTACCACCTGAATCCAGATACCGCGTGGCGCGTTGCGCACCAGGCGTGTATTGGCGGCATACCCGGATACATCGGTCTGGAACTGGCTGCTCAGGGCGTTGTCGGACCCGGGGCACAGCAGCGCGTCATGGACGTGGCCAGGAAGTACGCCTGCCCCGTCCAGTAGTTTCGGCACGCCGCCGGGCCGGCTCCCGGGTTTGGCCTTAAAGTTGCCTGGCAATCAGCTGAGTGTCGCGAGCACCATCCTTGCGCGCACGACTACGTCACGATGGGGAGTGGGCGGTGTCCGAGATACGACAATCACCTTCGGACACCCCGGTCAGCGGCGTCGAGTATCGAGCCGTACAGGCCAGCCCGGAGTTTCAGGAACTGCGAAGTAGGCTGCGCCGCTTCGTCTTCCCGATGAGCGCGTTGTTCCTGGTGTGGTATTCCGCGTACGTGATGCTGGGCGCGTTCGCCCGTGAGTTCATGGCGATCAAGGTGTGGGGCGACATCAACGTCGGGCTGCTGATCGGACTCGGCCAGTTCGTCTCCACGTTCGTCATCACCGGGCTGTACGTGCGCTTCGCGAACCGCGAGCTGGACCCGCGGGCCGAGGCTGTCCGCGCCGAGCTGGAAGGCGGCGCGGCATGACCACGGTGCTCGCCGCCGACCCGACCATCGGCAACCCGGTCGCCAACATCGGCATTTTCGGGTTGTTCGTCGCGGTGACGCTCTACATCGTGATCCGTGCGAGCAAGAAGAACGCCACCGCCGCCGAATTCTTCACGGCGGGAAGGTCATTCACCGGTCCGCAGAACGGCATCGCGATCTCCGGCGACTACCTGTCGGCCGCCAGCTTCCTCGGCATCGCGGGCGCCATCGCGGTCTACGGCTACGACGGCTTCCTCTACTCCATCGGCTTCCTGGTGGCCTGGCTGGTAGCGCTGCTGCTGGTCGCCGAATTACTGCGCAACGCAGGCAAATTCACCATGGCCGACGTGCTGAGCTTCCGCCTCAAGCAGCGCCCGGTGCGGCTCGCCGCCGCCACCACGACGCTGGCCGTCTGCCTGTTCTATCTGCTGGCCCAGATGGCGGGCGCCGGCGGGCTGGTCGCCTTGCTGCTCGACGTCACCAGTGATCTCGGCCAAGCCGTTGTCATCGCCGTCGTCGGCGTGCTGATGATCGTCTATGTGCTGATCGGCGGCATGAAGGGCACCACCTGGGTGCAGATCATCAAGGCCGTGCTGTTGATCGGTGGTACCGCGCTGATGACGGTGTGGGTGCTCACCAAGTTCGGGGCGAACTTCTCCGAGGTCCTCGGCGCCGCGGAGTCGGCGGTCTCGGGGTCGGCCAACGAGGCCGTCGCCGACCGAGACGTGCTGGCACCCGGCGCGCAGTACGGTGTCTCGCTGACATCGCAGATCAACTTCATCTCGCTGGCGCTGGCGCTGGTGCTGGGCACTGCGGGTCTGCCGCACGTGCTGATGCGGTTCTACACGGTGCCGACCGCCAAGGAGGCGCGCCGTTCGGTGGTCTGGGCGATCGCGTTGATCGGTGCGTTCTACCTGTTCACCCTCGCCCTCGGCTACGGCGCCGCGGCACTCGTCGGCCCCGACGCCATCCTGGCCGCGCCCGGCGGGCAGAACTCGGCGGCGCCGCTGCTGGCGTTCGAACTCGGCGGGGTGATCCTACTGGGCATCATCTCGGCCGTCGCGTTCGCGACGATCCTCGCGGTGGTCGCGGGCCTGACCATCACGGCGGCGACGTCGTTCGCCCACGACATCTACGCCAGCGTAGTGCGAAGCGCCCACGGAAAAGGCGCAGTCTCCGAGGAACGAACAGGTACGGGTATCGCGGATCACCGTCGTGGTGCTCGGTGTGTTCGCGATCGGCCTGGGCGTCCTGGCCGCCGAGCAGAACATTGCGTTCCTGGTCGCGCTGGCGTTCGCGGTGGCCGCCGCGGCGAACCTGCCGACGATCCTGTATTCGCTGTACTGGGCGCGCTTCAACACCCGCGGCGCGCTGTGGAGCATGTACGGCGGGCTCATCTGCACGATCGTGTTGATCGTCTTCTCCCCAGCCGTATCGGGTTCCAAGACCGCGATGCTGCCCAGCGTCGACTTCGCCTGGTTCCCGCTGGCCAACCCCGGCATCGTGTCGATCCCGCTGGCCTTCCTGCTCGGCATCATCGGCACGCTGACCTCCTGCGATCGCGGGGATCCAGACATCAACGCCGAGTTCGAGGTCCGCTCGCTGACCGGCTTCGGCGCCGAGAAAGCGGTCACACAATGACCTGATCGAGGATTAGGGTGCCCGCCAACGTGGTTATCAACAAGCGTGCTTGACGCCGCCCCGGCGGGTTCCCCTGCGACGGCCCGCCGCCTGGCCTTCCCACTGCTGGCCTACAGCTTCGCCGCGATCATGTTCGGCACCACGATGCCGACGCCGATGTACGCGCTCTACGGCGAGCAGATGAACTTCTCGGTGGTGATCACCACGGTGATCTATGCGGCCTACGCGGGCGGCGTCCTGTTCGCGCTGCTGGCGTTCGGACGGTGGTCCGACGTGATCGGCAGGCGGCCACTGCTCCTGGGCGGCGTGGCCGCGGCGTTGATCAGCGCCGGGGTGTTTCTGGCGGCGGATTCGCTGCCGCTGCTGCTCGTCGGCCGCGTGTTCTCCGGACTGTCGGCGGGCGTCTTCACCGGAACGGCCACCGCCGCCGTCATCGAAGCCGCCCCGCCCCACTGGCGCACCAGGGCGGCGGCGGTCGCGACCGTCGCCAACGTCGGGGGCCTCGGAGCGGGTCCGATGGTGGCCGGCTTGCTCGTGGAGTACGCGCCGCAACCGCTGCACTTGAGCTTCGTCGTGCACATCGTTCTGGCGAGCCTGGCTGGTGTGGCGGTACTGCGGGTGCCGGAGACATCGCCGCGTTCCGGGCGGATCGCCCTACAGCGTCTGTCGGTGCCCTCCCAGGTGCGCTCGGTGTTCATCATCGCGGCGATCGCCGGGTTCGCCGGGTTCGCCGTGACGGGCCTGTTCGCCGCCGTGGCGCCATCTTTCGTGGTCGATGTCATCGGCATCGACAACCAGGCACTGGCCGGACTCATCGCCGGCTCGATCTTCGCCGCGTCCGCCATCACCCAGGTCGTCACCAACTCCATGGCGCCGCAGCGGGCGCTCGCGGCCGGATGCGGGATCCTGGTGGCCGGTATGACGACTCTGGCTGTGGCGCTACAGCTTTCGTCGTTGACCGGGCTCATCGCCGCTGCCGTCGTGTCGGGCATCGGGCAGGGCATGAGCTTCAGCCGCGGCCTTGCCGCCATCTCCGAACACAGCCCGCCCGAGCGCCGCGCCGAGGTCAACTCGACTTATTTCGTCATCGGCTACGTGGCGATCTCGCTACCCGTCGTCGGCGAGGGCCTGGCGGCGCAGGAATGGGGGTTGCGCACGGCGGGCGTCAGTTTCGCGGCGATAGTGGCAATCCTGGCGCTGGCGTGCCTCATCGGAATCATGACGCAGAATCGCGCCTGATCGGGTCTGCCATCGAGACACGCTGCGCCGGTCGATCACCGAAAAGACGCGGGCCGACCTACCGTCCGGGGCCCATCGGACCAGGACCCATACCCCCCGGACCCATGCCGGGATGCATGGGCAGGCCGCACCTGGTGCTCAGATCCTGAACCGGCTGGTGGATGTTTCGGAAAGCGGCCGCCACGTCGGGATGGGAATCGGCGTAGGACTTGATCACGTCGTGTCGCTCCTGAGGAGTGGCGCGGCCCCTGGCGTCGACGAACACCTGCTGGACATCTGGGCGCGAGTCCAGATAGTCGGCCATCTGCGTCATCGCGGCGGCGTGCGCACGCATCACTGCTGCCGGGGAACAGGGGTCCGGATTCGGCTGGGCGCTCGCTGCGCCGGCGACCGCCAGTGCCATCGCTGCGGCGACGCCCGCAGCGGCCAGGAACCGCGGCGCGCGTCCGCCCGTGTGTCGTTGTTCCACTGCCATCACTCCTTTTCATCGCTGTTACTGATAAACACCTACGGCATTCCGCGCAATGAATGGTTTGAAACGTCCGAATGCGCTGGACGGCCGGTGGGCGCCCCTCGTCCCCGCTCAGGCCGGGTGCCCGGCGCGAATTCCGTCGGCGAGACGTCCGACTAGCCGCTCTTGCGGCGGAACTCGCGGCGATTCTCGACGGGCCCGTGGGCCCGTGGCTGCTTGGCGCCACCGTCCTTGTGGGCGGCACCCCCAGCCGCATGAGCCTTCTTCCGCTCCAGCGCTTCCCGGAACTTGCGTTTGGTGTCGTCTTCCGGTGACTCGGCCATAGACGGCAGCCTAGCCCGTCCAGCCCACAGCCGTCGCCTGCTTTTAACGTGTGCCCGGTGGCATGCCGTAGACGTGGCTGATCGGCAGCGTCATCACCACCCGCCGGTCATCGACCATCGCACGTCGGTAGTCATCCCAGTCGGGATGCTCGCCGGCGATGTTGCGGTACAAGGCGATCAGCGCTTCAACGGTGTCGTCGTCCGGCGCCGATGCGGGAGGGGTGAGGACCGCGTCACCCTCAGCGACCGCGTAGGCCCAGCCGTCGTCCGAGCTGACGTGGATCGAGGCACGTGGGTCACGCCGCAGATTGCGGGTCTTGGCCCGCGGTTCGGTGATCGACACCTGGATCGTCATCGCGCGTGAATCGAAGTGGTAAGACACGTTCGACAGCTGAGGCCGGCCGTCGCGTTTGATGGTCGCCAGGACGCCCAGTGAGTTCCCGCCGATCAGCGCGAGCAGCTTGTCATCGAACACGTGACGCCCCATGTGCCGAGCCTACGTCTCTACCATCGACATGTGACCGGCCCAGCACCTCGAGTCGACGGCAATGTTCTCGAAGGCGTCTCCGCGACTGCATTGTGGGCGCTGTACTTGGACCGCGTCGGAGTCCTGCGCCGGGGCCGGCCGAGCTTCACCCTTCTGGAGTTCGGCTGATGACGCGCTACGCCGCGTTCCTGCGCGGGGTCAACGTCGGCGGAGTCAATCTCAAGATGGCCGACGTCGCGAAGGCCTTCGAGGACGTGGGATTCGCCTCTGTACGAACAATTCTCGCCAGTGGCAACGTCCTGTTCGAGAGCAGGTGGGGAGTCGACGCGGTGCGCGAGAAAGCGGAGAAGACGCTGCGCGATGCCTTCGGTTACGACGCCTGGGTGCTGGCCTATCCCATCGAGGCGGTGGCCGCGATCTCCCAGGCCTACCCTTTCGAGCGGGAGGTCCCCGGACACCACTCGTACGTGACGTTCGTGACCGACGAACGGGTTCTCGACGAACTCGCCGGCCTGGCCGAGGACGCCGCGCCCGAGGAGAAGACAGAGCGCGGCGACGGGGTCGTCTATTGGCAGGTGCCCAGGACCACGACGCTGAACAGCACCGTCGGCAAGACCATGGGCAAGAAGCGCTACAAGTCGTCGACCACCACCAGGAACCTGCGCACGCTGGACAAAGTCCTGCGCTGGGTAGATTCGGACGGGTGAGCTCCGAACCCACTACGAAAGCAGACGCCACCGCGCTGACCGGCGTCTCCGAGACCGCGCTGCTGACGCTGAACGTGCGGGCGACGGAGGCCCGTCGACCCGATTCACTCATCGAGGACCCGATGGCGATTCGGCTCGTCGACTCCATCGACTTCGACTTCGCCAAGTTCGGTCGATCGCGACGCCAGGACGTGGCGGCGCGCGCGTTGGCCTTCGACCGCGAGGCGCGTCGCTACCTCGGCGATCATCCGCGCGCGACCGTCGTGGCGCTCGCCGAAGGTCTGCAGACCAGCTTCTACCGCCTCGACGCGGCCGATGTGGGGCATGAATTCCGTTGGCTTACCGTGGATCTGCCGCCGATCATCGAGCTGCGGCGTGAGCTGCTGCCCGCATCGGACCGGGTGCGGATGCTCGCCCAGTCGGCGCTCGACTTCAGCTGGATGGATCAGGTCGACACCGAACACGGCGTTTTCATCACCGCCGAAGGACTGCTGATGTACCTGCAACCGCAGCAGGCGCTCGACCTGATCGCGCAGTGCGCCGCCCACTTCCCCGGTGGACAGATGATGTTCGAGCTGCCGCCTGCCTGGTTTGCACGGCTGATCAGCCGAGGCCTGTTACGGCCCTCGTTGGGCTACCGGGTTCCGCCGATGCCGTTCTATATGACGCCGTCGCAGGTCGCCGACCTCGTCAACGAGATCCCCGGCATCCGCGCAGTGCATGACGTGACCTTGCCGCCCTTACGCGGCAAGGTGCTGAACGCGCTGATGTGGGGCGCGCAACGACTTCGGTGGTTCGATTCCGTGCGAGCGGTCTTGACAGTGCTCGAATTCGGCTGAGTCCAGCGCCCGGGGAGTCAACCGAACGCCGACTCCACGTACCGCAGCGCGTCGTCCTTGGCCACGCCGAGCGCCTTGGCCGCCGAGACGAACGTGTTCGCGGCCGTGGCCATCGCCGCGTCCGCCGGGTCCGCGCGTGCAACGAATGTGCCGAAACGGCCGCGGGTTTCGAGGATGCCCGCCGACTCCAGCTCGCGATATGCGCGCGCCACCGTGTTCACCGCGAGACCGAGCTGCCCGGCCAGTTGGCGCACCGTCGGCAACCGGGTACCCGGCACCAGCCTGCCGTCCCGCACACCGTCGATGATCTGCGTCCTGAGCTGGTCGAACAAGGCGCCCGACGAGCGCTGGTCGATGCGCACCCAATCCCCCAATTCGGCCACGTGCCCAGTATTGCCCACACCGGCTAGTTTGGTCGTGTGAAGGTAACGGTCCTCAGCGGTGCGGGCATCTCGGCCGAAAGCGGGGTCCCGACGTTCCGCGACGCCGAAACCGGGCTGTGGGCGAAAGTCGACCCTTACGAAATCTCCAGTTCGGAGGGGTGGCGAGCAAACCCCGAGAAAGTGTGGGCCTGGTATCTGTGGCGGCACTACATGATGGGCTCGGTGCAACCCAACAACGGCCACCGGGCCATCGCGGCCTGGCAGGACTACGCCGACGTGCACGTCGTCACCCAGAACGTCGACGACCTGCATGAGCGCGCGGGCAGCAGGAACGTCTACCACCTGCACGGCAGCCTGTTCGAATTCCGCTGCGATCGTTGCCACGCGGTCTTCGGCGGTGATCTACCGGCCATGCCGGAGCCGGTGGAGACCGTCGACCCGCCGCGCTGCGTATGCGGCGGACTCATCCGGCCCAACGTGGTCTGGTTCGGCGAGGCGCTGCCCGAGGATGCATGGCAACGGTCGGTCGAGGCGGTCAGCGACGCCGACCTCGTGATCGTGGTCGGTACCTCCTCGATCGTCTACCCCGCCGCGGGCCTGCCCGACATCGCACTCGCCAACGGCGCCGTCGTGATCGAGGTGAACCCGGAACGCACACCGCTGTCCGACGCCGCGACGGTATCGCTGCGGGAGACTGCAGCGGGCGCACTGCCCAACCTGCTACAGCGCCTGCCCGCCCTGCTCGGCTAGCCGGGATCTGCTCAACGTCAGGATCGCCCCACCCGGGGACCAACCGGCGGAGAAGATCAAATCCGTCGTTGTCGAAGTGTCAAGATCAGCGCGCTGTAATATCCTCCCTCTAAACTTTGTTGACGAGAGGGACCGCAATGGTCAATACCCGTTTGGTTTCGGTGATCGCGGCTGCGGGCCTTATCGGCGCGGGAATCACGGCTGGCACCGCTTGGGCGGGCGGCCCGGGTGGAGTGGTCGAGGACCCCGAGGACATCTCCGCGGCTGTCGGTACCGGGCTGTTCGATGGCGCCCTGGTGGGTTTCACCGCGACGGGCGACACCAACGAGGAGGCCTCGGCCGCCGTGGTCGCGCAATGCCAGAGCGCCGGTGGCGTCGAGTGCACCAGCGACGAGGTCACCAACGATAATCTGTGCATCGTATCCGTCGCTGATGACATCAGCGATGTAGTGGCCGGCGGCGCCGGAGCGACTGTCGAGGCTGCGCGTGCGGACGCGTTCAATCGGGCGGCGGCCCACAACACGCCACTGGATCCGTCCGCTTCGGTTGTCATATCGGCCTGCCCCTGATGGCTGACCGGATGTCAGGTCGTGCGGCGCATGACCATTTCGCTATCGCGGTAGTACCCCCAAGGGGAAGGACATAGTAATGCGTCGCATTAACCCAGCACTGCTGATGGTGAGTTTGGTTGTGATAACCGGTATTTCGGCTCCAACCGCCGATGCGCGACCGACCTGCCAGACTACGGATACCAAGTCCATCTGCCAGACCAACGGCAGCGTGTCGATCAAGACGAGGCCGGGAACGGTGGCACCCCCCGCGAACCAACCCCAGCTTCCGTTCGGGATGGGAAGCGGCGTGCCTGGTCGTCGGCGATCGTAGCCACCTTCGGCACAAATCACACGGGCTTGACCGCACGTCCGATCGCGAATTCGGCGACTGGCAGCGGCAGCCATCGCGGCATTGTCCATTCCCGCCGAGCGCCGGACACCGCGAAACCCGCGCCGACGATGCTGTCCTCGGTGTTGCGGTGAGTGTGGCAGTTTCCGAACAGCCGCGGCCACACCGTCGCATCGGCGATCTTCTGCAGGCGCGCCCGGCCGCCGGCGCTGGCGATGTGCTCGAGGTAGCGGAGTTCACCACCCGGACGTAGCAACGAATGTAGCTGTTGCAGAACGAGATTTGGATTTTCGATCGAACACAGCACCAGTGAGCAGACCACGGCGTCGAACGGCTCATTACCGGCCGCCAGGAACTGCTCGACCGTGCCGGTGCTCACGGTGACCGGGACAGGCGCGGCCGCCGCGGCCCGCTGGGCGTGTCCGGCGAGGAGGCGCTCCGGTTCGACGGCCACCACCTCGGTCACCGTGTCGGGATAAAACTCGAAATTCGTCCCGGTGCCCGCACCGACCTCCAGTATCCGGCCGGACAGGCCTGCGAGGTTCTCCCTTCGCAGGCGCCGGATGGCATCGGTCTCGTGCGTGGACATCACCGTCCACAGCCTCGCGAAAAACGGGTTATCGACCGTGTTCGACATTGAGTAGTCCCTTCAATTGAGCGACGGTTTCCGGCGGCGGCGCGTCCGGGTCGACCGCACCCTTCGTGATGTGCCCGAGACACACCGCGGTCAGTACGCGGTCGGCGAAGTCTTCCATATCGCCCCACGGCAGATACGGCTTGGAGATCAGCATGGCGGCCACCCCGTGCGCGACGGTCATCAACTCTAGCGCTGTCGCCGTCGAGTCGCCCGGCGGATAGATGCCCTCCGCCATCAGCTTCTCGACCGTGGCGCGCAGGTGCACGAACGCCGAGCTGTTCAACGCCATATCCATGTCGCTGCCCGGGCGACTCTCCCCCATCGTGGCAACGCGGTACAGCTCAGGAGTTTTCATCGCGAACCGGACGTACTCCAGACCCTGGGCTCGCAGGACCTCGATGGTCGACGGCTGCCTCGCCGCCACACTTTGCATCTCCTCGTCGAGTTTCTCGAAGTACCGTGCGCACACCGCGTCGAGCAGGGCGTCCTTGTCGGCGAAGTGCAGATAGATCGACGGCGGCGTGACCCCGACGCGCTGTGCCACGGACCGGATCGACACCTCCTTCACATGGCCGGTCTCAAGCAGCAAGTCTGTCGCCGCGTCGAGAATCTCCTCGCGCAACTGTTCGCCGGACCCCCGCGGCGCACGTCGTCGTTTCATCGGGTCCCCGCGGGCTCGGTCGATCTTTCTCCGGCTGCCCGTGAGGATTCGCCGGACTCGCTGAAGCCGATTCGTGCGTGCAGTTTGACCAACGGCTTTGGCGCCCACCAGTTCCAGCGGCCGAGCAGATGCATGAACGCGGGCACCAACGCCATGCGCACCAGTGTGGCATCGACGAGCACCGCGAGGGTCAACCCGACGCCGAACATGCGCATGAACGCCACCTCGGCGGCGATCAGCGCCGCGAACGAGATCGACATGAGCAGCGCCGCAGCCGTGACGACGCGGCCCGTCTTGGCCAGGCCGAGCGCCACGCTCTCGTCATTGCGTACGCGAGCAGATGCCTCCCCGCCGTTTCCTGACTGCAGCCAGAACTCGCGGATCCGCGACACCAGGAAGACCTCGTAGTCCATCGACAACCCGAACGCGATGCAGAACAACAACACCGGCATGTTCGCCACCAACGTCCCGGTCGGTGTGGTGCCCAGTGCGCCGAGGTGGCCCTCCTGGAAGATCCACACCAGTGCCCCGAACGCCGCCGTCAGCGATAAGACGTTGAGCACCAACGCCTTCAGTGGCAGCACCACGCTTCCGGTGAGCAGGAACAGCAGCACGAAGGTGATCACGGCGATCACCCCGAGCACCAGCGGAAGCCGCGAGGTGATCGCCGAGGCACTGTCCCGGTTGACCTGCGCGACCCCGGTGATCAGAACGGGAACGTCGGCGGGAGTGCTCACCGCGTGTAACCGGTCGAGTTGCGCCTCGGAGGCTTCGCTGAACAGCGGCGCGTCGCTGGCGATCGTGAGAAACGCGCTGCCGTCCTTGACGCCGGTCGCGGTCGACGGCGGGCCGACCGGTCTGCCGTCGACGAACGTCCCGCCGGGGGCGGACACCGATGACACGTCGGCAACCCGCGACAGGTTCGCGGCGTAGCGGTCCAGAACCGCGGGCGTGGTCCCGTGGGTGTCGGGTATGACGACCGTGACATTACGCGCGGAGTCGACGGCGAAGTTGTTGCGCAGGTCGTCACCGACCTGTCGTGACGACGCGGACGCGGGCAGCACCCGGTCGTCGGGGAAGCCCCACCGAGCACTGAGGAACGGCGCACCGAGCACCAGCAGCAACGCGACGATCGCGAGCCCGATCGGAACCGCCCGTCGGATCACATATTCCGTGCAGCGGTACCAGAACGTCTGCTCGACGGGCTTGCGCACCGGCTCTGGCCTGCCCAAGAGCCGACGGAAGAACCGTCGCACGTCGAGTGAGTCCAACCGGTCACCGAGCAGCACGATCGCCGCGGGCGCGACCAACACCGCTGCGGTCGCCGCGAATGTCACCACCGCGATTCCCGCGTAGGCGAACGACTTCAGGAAGTACATCGGGAAGAGCACCATTGCGGCCATGGACAGCGCGACCGTCATCGCCGAGAACAAGACCGTGCGCCCTGCCGTCACCATGGTACGAACCAGCGCGCTCTCTCGGTCCACCCCGTCAGCGACCTCGTCGCGGTACCTGCTGATGATCAACAGCGTGTAGTCGATGGCGAGCGCCAAACCCATTGCGACGGAGAGGTTCATCGCGAAGATCGACACGTCGGTGACATAGGTGACCGCTCGCAGCACCGCCATCGAACCCAGGATTGCGAAGCCACCGATGGCCAGCGGCAACGCGGCGGCGAGCAGTCCTCCGAACACCCAGACCAGTGCCACGAAACACAACGGGATCGCGATCGCTTCCATCCTCAGGAGGTCTTTTTCGCTCTGCCCGTTGATCTGCACATAGATCATGGCCTCGCCGCCGGCGCGCACGGCGACGCCGTCGCGGTCGTGCACGAGTCGCTCGGCGAGTTCTTTCGCGTGCTTTTGCGCGCCACTCTCGCCGCCGGTGATTCCGGCGACGATCAACCCCGTCTTGCCATCCGCACTGATCATCGCGGGAGCGGCCGTCGGCGGCGCGGTCCACAACGAACTGACTCCGACGACGAACGGAGCGGTCCGCAGTTCGGCCGCGATCTCCTCCCCGACGGCACGGGCCTTCGCGCTCCGCGCACCGTCGTCGGAGCGCACACTGACGATGAACTCCATATCCCCCTGGCCGAACCTGTCCACCAATAGCTCGGTGGCCTTCGCCGACTCCGACGTCGGGTCCTGAAAGCCGCCGGCGGACAAGTGCTTGGCGACGGGAATCCCGAAGATTCCGCACGCCACCATCACCAGGACCGCGATCGCGATGATGCGCCGAGGCGCTGCGATAGCCAGATTTGCGATTCGTTGCAGCACGCCGCACCCTCTCGGTCCCCGTTGGACTAACGCCGCTAACTTAACAACGGTAAGTCAGTGGCGTCAATGCACTCCTCATCCTGCGGATCGGAGTCGGCGCCGCGATACTGCAGGCCGGCCTGATCAAAGCCCTCGACTTCGGCACCGCGGTCGGCTTCATGGAGTCCGCGGGGTGGCGCCTGCCCGGCCTGGCCGCGGCCATGGTGACCTCGGCCGAGACGCTCGGCGGTCTCGGCTTGATCTTCGGCGCGCTGACGCCGTTCGCGTCTTTCGCGGTGATCGCGGCGATGGTCGATGCCTGGGCGGTCAACGTGTCGGCCTCGGCGTTCTGGTCCGAGCCGTTCAATGCGCCGTTCCTGATCGGCATCGGAGCCACCGCGCTGTTGTTCACCGGCGCCGGCGCTTACTCGCTCGACGCGAAGGTGCTGGGCCGAACGGTCTGGCGGACGCGCATCGCCGTCGGCCTGCTCGTCGCGGCATTCGCCGCCGCGATCCTGACCTGGGTGGCGCTGCTCGGGACGGACCCGATCCACTTCACCGCGCCGAGTTAGCCGCCCAGCAAATCGCTACCGACGGGTATTCCGGGACCCTACCCGGCGGTAATATTGCCACGATATTCCGAATCGTGACTCAATGATTCCTTAGAGCTGAACCCTACTGTCGAGTACATGTGGATCGACGACACCAGTGCCGATGTCATCAAGGTCGACTTCGATGCGCTCTACCACGGCGACGTCCTGGTAGAAGGCGACACTTCGGAGCAGGTCGACGACGAGCACCCCCTGCGCACCGCCGTCTGACCGAACGCGCGCCGAGGGGTCGCGCATTCGCTCCGACGGTTCGGCCGCAGCCCGAGCCGGGTTCCGTGTTGCTTTCTTGTCGAGTCCGCCCGCTAAGTCCTTAAGCCACGTTCTCTTCTTCTTCGTCCGCGATCATGTCGCCGAGCCGGCCGCTGATGATTTCCACGGCTTCGTCGACGATCCGTGCGACCAGTTCACCGCACGTCGGGATGTCGTTGATCAGGCCCATCGCGGTGCCCACACTCCAGATGCCGGCGTCGAGGTCGCCGACCTCGTAGACCTTCACCCCGCGTGAGCCGGCGACCAGGTCCTTGACGTCCTCGAATTGACCGCCCCGGTCGAGGATCTCCACAACCTCACGCGAGACGGCGTTGCTGGCCACCCGGGCGGTGTTGCGCAGCGGCCGGAAGATCAGCTCGGTGTCGAGTTCGGTGCCCGCGACGATCGCTTCCTTGACGTTCTGGTGGATCGCCGACTCGACGGTGCACATGAACCGCGAGCCCATGTTGATGCCGTCGGCCCCCAGCGCCAGCGCGGCCACCAGACCACGGCCGTCGGCGAAGCCGCCGGAGGCGATCATCGGGATGTCGATCTTGGTCGCCGCGGCGGGGATCAGCACCAGACCGGGGATGTCGTCCTCGCCGGGATGGCCCGCGCACTCGAAGCCGTCGATGCTGATGCCGTCGACGCCGAGGCTCTGCGCCTTGACCGCATGCCGCACCGAGGTGCACTTGTGCAGCACCTTGATCCCGTTCTCGTGGAACATCGGCAAGTGCGGCGCCGGGTTGGAGCCCGCGGTCTCGACGATCTTGATGCCGGCGTCGACGATCACCTGGCGGTACTCGTCATAGGGCGGCGGGTTGATCGTCGGCAGGATCGTCAGGTTGACCCCGAACGGCTTGTCGGTCAGCTCACGACACTTGGCGATCTCGCGGGCCAGGTCGGCGGGCGTCGGCTGGGTGAGCGCGGTGATGAACCCCAGCGCACCCGAGTTCGCCACCGCGGCAACGAGTTCCGCGCGGCCAACCCATTGCATCCCACCCTGCACGATGGGGTGCTCGATACCGAACGTCTCGGTGAACTTCGTCGTAATCGTCATCTGTGCTCAATTCTCTTCGCGCAAGCGCTCATCGGGGCGCCATCCGGATCGCGCCGTCGAGGCGGATCACCTCACCGTTGAGCATCGGGTTCTCCACGATGTGCACGGCCAGCGCGCCGTACTCGTCGGGATCACCGAGGCGGGCCGGATGCGGCACCTGCTTGCCCAGCGACGCCTGCGCCTCCTCGGGCAGCGACCCCAGCAGCGGGGTCTTGAACAGTCCCGGCGCGATGGTGACGACGCGGATGAACTCACGCGACAGGTCGCGGGCGATCGGCAGCGTCATCCCGACCACGCCGCCCTTGGACGCCGAGTAGGCGGCCTGACCGATCTGACCCTCGAACGCCGCGACCGAGGCGGTGTTGATGATCACGCCGCGCTCGCCGTCGATGGGTTCTGTCTTGGCGATCCGCTCGGCGCTCAGGCGCAGCACGTTGAAGGTGCCGATCAAATTGACCTCGACGACCTTGCGGAACCCGTCGAGCGGGAACGGGCCGTCCTTGCTCAGTGTCTTGACCGCGTTGCCGATGCCCGCGCAGTTGACGTTGATGCGCAGCGGGCCCATTTTCTCGGCCGCGTCGAGGGCCGCGCTGACCGCGTCGGGGTCGGTCACGTTGGTCTCGACGAACTGGGCCCGCTCGCCGAGTTCTTTGACCGCGTCTTCGCCCTTGAGGTCGATGACGACGACCGACGCGCCCTTGTCGAGCAGGCGCTTGGTGGTGGCCAGGCCGAGGCCCGATGCACCACCGGTGACGACGGCTACGGCGTCCTTGATCTCCACTTATTGAGTTCCTCTCCTGTTACGTCCAGCCCCGTAAGACGGCTTCGGTGTCGGCTCCGGCCGGCCCGGGTGGAGTGGGTGCGTCCGGCGCGCTGCGCGAGAACCGCGGTGCGGGCATCGGCTGCAGATGGTCACCGTCGCGATAGAAGGTGTTGCGTTCGGTGACGTGCGGCTCGGACTCCACCTCGGAGAACGACAGCACCGGCGTCACGCAGGCGTCGCTGCCCGCGAAGACCTTCGCCCAGTGGTCCCGGTCCTTGGAAGCGATGACCCCAGTGAACCGGTCGCGCAGTTCGGGCCAGCGGCCCATGTCGTTCTGGTCCGGCAGGTCTTCACCTTCGATACCGAGACCCTTGAGGAACTCGGCGTAGAACTGCGGCTCGATGCAGCCCACGGCGATGTAGCGGCCGTCGGCGCAGGTGTAGGTGTCGTAGTACGGTGCGCCACCGTCGAGGATGTTGACCCCGCGCTGGTCCACCCACAGCCCGTCCTGCAGGAAGCCCCAGATCATCTGCGCCAGCACGCTGGAGCCGTCGATCATCGCGGCGTCGACCACCTGGCCCTTGCCTGATGTCTGGCGTTCCCATAGCGCGGACAGGATGCCGACGAGCAGGAACATCGAGCCGCCGCCGAAGTCACCGGTCAGGTTCAGCGGTGGAACGGGCCGCTCCCCCGCGCGGCCGATCGAATGCAGCACGCCGTTGAGCGAGATGTAGTTGATGTCGTGGCCGGCCTGCAGGCGGCGGGGTCCGGTCTGGCCCCACCCGGTCATGCGGCCGTAAACCAGCCGCTCGTTGACCTTCGTGCAGTCCTCCGGGCCGAGGCCGAGCCGCTCGGTCACTCCGGGGCGCAACCCCTCGATCAGCACGTCGGCCTTCGCGACGAGCCGCAGCACCAGTTCGCGACCCTCGTCGCTCTTCAGGTCGGCCGCGACGGACCGCCGGTTGCGCAATGCGGCCTCGCGCTTGCTGGTGGGGACGCCGCCGAGCTTGCCCGGCCGCTCGATGCGCACAACATCCGCGCCGAGATCGCCGAGAATCATCGCGGCATGCGGGCCCGGTCCGATGCTCGCGAGCTCGATCACCCGCAGCCCGTGCAGAGGTCCCGCCATGCTTACCGCCCTTCGTTGGACTAACGCTCCCGGATCGCCGACATAGCTTACTTGTATAACCAAGTCGTTCAGACCTAGGGTGCAGGTCATGACATCGCTGGACGCGAACGCCCCGACCTACACCGGTATCGACGCGCTATGGGTCGAACTGGCCGATGGAGTGCTGTCGGTGACTTTGAACCGACCGGACAGCCTCAACTCGCTGACCCAGCCGATGCTCGCCGGCATCGCCGACGCGCTCGATGCGGCGGCCTCCGATCCACGGGTCCGGGTGGTGCGGCTGGGCGGGGCCGGTCGCGGATTCTGCTCAGGGGCGGGCATCAGCGAAGAGGACCACGCCAACCCGGGCGTCAACGGGACACCGGCCGACGTGCTGGACGCCGCCAATCGCGCCGTCCGGTCCATCGTGGCCCTGCCGCAACCGGTGGTGGCCGTGGTGCAGGGCCCGACGGCGGGGGTCGGGGTGTCGCTGGCGTTGGCTTCCGACATCGTATTGGCCTCGGACAGCTCGTTTTTCATGCTCGCGTTCACCAAGATCGGCCTCATGCCCGACGGCGGCGCGTCAGCGTTGGTGGCCGCGGCGATCGGACGCATCCGCGCCACCCGGATGGCGCTGCTGGCTGAACGCATCCCGGCCGATCAGGCCTACGACTGGGGCCTGGTGACCGCGGTGTATCCCGCCGACGAGTTCGACGCCGAGGTGGACAAGGTGATCGCCACGCTGGTGTCGGGTCCCGCAGTGGCCCTGCGGAAGACGAAGCACGCGATCAACGCCGCCACCCTCACCGAGTTCGAAGGCGCACTCGAGCGCGAGAAGCAGGGCCAGTTGGCGCTGTTGAACTCGTACGACTTCCGCGAAGGCACCAAGGCGTTCCAGCAGCGCCGCCAGGCCGACTTCTCCGACTTCTGACCTTCTCCTTCTGCGCGAGCGACCGTGTTTGCACCGCGGCACGCCGCGGATGCGCGTACAAACCCGGTCACTCGCGCAGGAAAATCGGTGGACTCGCCGCCCGCGCGTCGGCGACCATCTTTGAGTGAGTACGCAGTTCGAGACCCAACGACCGGCCCGGTGGCGCGTGCTCGCACCCTTCCAGTTCCGCGAGTACCGGCTGCTGATCACGGCGGTCACGCTGTCGATCTTCGCCGACGGCATGTTCGCTGTGGTATTGGCGATGCAGGTCATCGCAATCGACAACGATCCCGTGTCGCTGTCGATCGTGACGACGTGCTTCGGCGCCGCCCTTGTCACGTTCGTTCTGGTCGGCGGGATCGCCGCCGACCGGTTCCGCCAACGCTCGATCATCATCGCGGTCGAGATGGTCAACGTGCTCGCCTCGACGACGATCGCTGTGCTGGGACTGCTTGGCGCTCTGCAGATTTGGCACCTGGCGGTGGGCGCGGCAGCCGTGGGGGCCGCGGCGGCATTCTTCTTCCCTGCCTACAGCGCGATCCTGCCGCGGATCCTGCCGCCGGAGCAGTTGCTCGCGGCCAACGGCGTCGAGGGCGTGGTGCGTCCGGTGTTTCAGCGCGCGGTCGGTCCGGCCGTCGCGGGCGTGGTCGTCGGCGCGACGTTCCCGGCGCTCGGCGCAGTGGCGGTGGCCGCGTTGTTCGCCATCGGCCTGGCATTGCTCGTCGCTACCAGAGGGCCACTGAAACCGCATGCAGCGCAGGTACGTTCACATGCCCTACGCGATCTTCGCGATGGCTTCATGTTCATGCTCGCAACGCCATGGCTGTTGTGGACGGTGCTGTTCGCGAGCATCTTCGTCCTGGTGGTGCTCGGACCGATCGAGGTGTTGCTACCGTTCATCGCCAAGGACCGATTCGCCGACGGAGCCCGGATGTACGGGTTCATCCTGGCGTTCTTCGGGGTGGGCAGCGCACTCGGGGCGCTGACGGTGTCGTCGCGCCTGATGCCGCGCCGCTACCTGTCGGTGATGATGGCGATGTGGAGCCTCGGCGCCATCCCGCTGATCGTGTTCGGCTTCACCACATCGTTCGCCGTGATGGCCGTCGCGACGTTCGTCGTCGGGTTCACAGACGGCGCAGGCATGGTCATCTGGGGCACGCTGTTGCAGCGTCGGGTGCCGACGGCGATGCTGGGCCGCGTGTCGAGCCTGGACTTCTTCGTCTCGTTGGCGTTCCTGCCGGTGTCGTTCGCCATCGTCGGTCCGCTGTCGAAAGTCGTTTCGGTGCAGACGATCTTCCTTGTCGCGGGCGTCCTCCCGGCGCTATTGGCGGCGGTTGCGGTGTCGGCCGCCGGGATGCGCCGTGACGAGGTGGCCCACCCGCTGTGGTGAGCTATACGCCGAAGATCGACGGCAGGGCGAGCACCATGATCAGACCCCAGAAAAAGTGGGTCAGCATCGGTGCCAGGATGCCGCCGGTCACCCGGCGTTCGAATGCGCAGATCGTGCCCAGGATTATCGCCGCGAAGCCGAGCATCGGGTTGCCTGTGGTGGCCGCCGTCGCGATGACGTAGAAGGTCGTCGAAATCAGTATCGGTCTCGCTGCGCCCAAGGCGGTGTAGAGGGCTCCGCGGAAGAACATCTCCTCGGCCAGACCATTGATCACGGTGATGAACACCACCAGCGCCAGCGGACCGTAGTCGGCGTATTCCAGTACGCGCGTGATGTATTCGCGCACACCGGGGATCTCTCGCGCGATCAGGCCACCGACGACGAATACCGCGCCCAGCGTCAAACCCACTACGGTGCCGGTGATCACGGGCCGCTGGTTGCGGCCGCGGAATCGGATGCAGCCCAGGTGCAGGGGACCCGATGCGAACGCGCCCAGCGCCCACACCCCGGCAAGTGCCAGCGTCAGCCAATAGAACGACGAGTCGCCCGGCGTCCTGGTCAGCGAATACCCAAGCAGCGCAGCGCCGATGACGAGCACCACGGCGACGACGATGCGCCGACGCCGTATCACACTCGGCGGCTCGTTATGCGGTACCGGACACGCCCCGAGGATCTCCCCGGCTTCGGCGAGCCAACCCCGGAGCGCCTGCGTGGATTCCGTCATGCCGGACTCGCCTTCGGTACCAGGTTGAGCAGGGTGTCCAATCCGGTGCGCACGACCCCGGCGACCGGGCCGGGCACCCCGCCGATGAGGCCGAGGGCGGGGCGGACGATTCCCGGCGTGACCGCACCGGCGACCTGCTGCAGGCGCAACGTGTCCCCGCCGGCCCACTCGGGGTCGGTGTCGGCGAGGTGGTGCGCGTCGGTGAGGTCGTCGACGGGTCTGCGCCGTCGACTCGCCAGCGCTCGCGTGATCGCCTCCTCGACGCCGATCAGCCCGCCGGGCGGATCCGGCACGAATTCCCGCAATCGGACGTCGGACGCCATCATCGGGTGGTCCAGCGACCGCACCAGATCTGCCGCCAGCCCGGCGGGCACCGGAAGCACCGCCGAAGTCATCCACGACACCAGGCCGGTGTCGATGCCGTTGACCGGCAGTTCGGCACGCCACTTTCCTGCGATCCGCGCATAGGTCCGGAGCAGGTCGCCGTACGACGTGGTCTCCGGGCCGGTGATGTCGTATGCGCCCGCGGGCACGCGTTCGCTGTCCGCGGCGGCGACAAGGTAGTGCAGCACATCGCAGATCGAGATCGGGTCGATCGGGTTCGCCGACCACGACGGCATCGGGATGACCACGAACCGGTCACCCACGTAACGCAGCATCTCGAACGACGTGGACCCGGCTCCGATGATGATGGCCGCGCCCAACCACACCACGTCTGCGCCACCGTCGACATGCAAAGCGTCGGCGACTTCGGCGCGGCTGGCCAGGTGCTCGGACAGGTCGTCGCCGTCGGGCACGAACCCGCCCAGATACACGATCCGTCGCACACCGGCGTCCTTGGCGGCCCTCGCCACGTTGGCCGCCGCCCGGTTGTCCGCTTCCCGGAAATCCGGTTGCCCGATGGCGTGCACCAGGTAATACACGACGTCGATCGGACCGGTGTCGGCAAACGCCGACCGCACCGAGGCCTCGTCGTGGGCGTCCAACGCGACCGCGGTGACGCGATCCTGCCAACCGAAATCGCCCAGTTGGTCGGGGTTTCGGCTGGTGGCGACAACGTCGTTGCCCTCTGCGAGCAGGGCGGTGATGAGCCGAGAGCCGACGTAACCGGTCGCGCCGGTCACCAGAGTGCGAGCACGTTTCACGGTAGGGGCTGTACCCGGATCGGACCCGGAAGAATCTACGTGGTCGCGCCGCGGTGCAGATCGATGAGGTGCTGGTACACGTGTGCGTTGTATCGACTGTGGTTGACCTCGGCGTCGCTGAGGTCGCGGCGCACCTTACCCGGCACCCCGGCGAGCAATGTCCGCGGCGGCACGACGAAGCCCTGCGGCACCACCGCACCCGCGGCGATCAGCGAGCCCTCACCTATCGTCGCGCCGTTGAGGATGACCGCACCCATGCCGATGAGCGCCCCGTCCTCGACCGTGCAGCCGTGCAGAACGGCGTTGTGCCCGACGCTGACCTCCGCGCCGATGCTGACCGGAAACTCCGGATCCACGTGGATGGTCACGCCATCCTGGATGTTGGTGCCGAAACCGATCTCGATGGGTTCGGCCTCGGCCCGCAGCGTCGCGCCATACCAGACGCTGGCCCGGGCGGCGAGCGTCACTTGGCCGATCAGGCTCGCGTTGGGGGCCGCCCAGGCTTCGGCGTGCAGGGCCGGGGCGCGACCCCGTATCGGAACGATGAGCGGCTCAGGCATGCGCGTCATCGTAAGCACCGCCTATTCGCCGTTCTGCGGCATCATGTGGGCAGATTCGCAATGCGCAGGTCAGAGCCCTGCAGAGACCGTTTCACGAGGTGACGACTTTGGCGCTGGCGTAGCACTGCCTTTAACATGCCAGGCGACCTGTCTAGCTGAGGAGCCGTAAGTGAAGACTCGCACCAGCAAAGCCCTGGGTGCCACCGCCGGGATCGCCGCCATCGCTTTTTCGGTGCCGCTGGCCGTCACCGCATACGCCGATCCGGCCGTGCCTGCACAGCCGGCCGAGCCGACCTCGACCGCGGAGGTCGAGATCCCGAATCCCGAGGGATCAGGCTGCGACGCGTTCAAGGAAGCCGTGCCCAACTGGAAGTCACTGAACAACCTGCCCGTCGGCCAGGCGCTGCAGGCCATTCCGGACGCAAGCACCTTCTACTCCGCGATCTCGGGTGGGTTCAACCCCGTGGTCAACGTGGTGCCGGTCCTGGAGAACGGCCCGTACGTGGTGTTCGCCCCGACCAACGAGGCGTTCGCCGCGCTGCCGCCGACTCAATTGGACGCGCTGAAGGCCAATCCGGCGGCGCTGACGGACTTCGACTACTACCACGTGTTCCTCGGCACCCTCGGCCCCAAGGACCTCAAGGGGCAGCGGCCCACCCAGCAGGGCGCGGAGATCAAGGTGACCGGTGAGAACTCCGACATCGAAGTCAACGACACCGCCAAGGTCGTCTGCGGTGGTATCCAGGCTGCCAACGCCCGGATCTACTTGATCGACGCGGTGCTCGACCCGGCCAGCCCGCCGAGCGCGGTGACGCCGTCGGGCACGTCGACGACCGAAACGACGCCCGAGACGACCACGACGACAACCGCCGCGACGACGACGGAGCCGACGCCGGCCTGATCCGTTCGCCCAAACCGACGTTTTGGCGGAAAAGTGCGACTGGAATCCGCCGAAACGTCGGCCTCGAGGAGCTAGACGCCACGCCGGCCGAGCCGGCTAGACGCCTAAGTCGCGGCCGATGATCTCCTTCATGATCTCGGTGGTCCCACCGAAGATCGTCTGGATGCGTCCGTCGACGTAGGCGCGGGCCACGCGGTACTCCAGCATGTAGCCGTACCCGCCGTGCAATTGCACGCACTGGTCGACGACCTTCTTGGCGACCTCGGTGGCCCACCACTTGGCCTTGGCCGCCTCGACCGCGGTCAGCTCATCGTCGACGACCGCCCGCAGGCAGCGGTCGATGTAGTTCTCGGTGACCTCCAGCTCGGTCTCCATCTCGGCGAGCAGGAAGCGGTTGTGCTGGAAGCTGCCGATCGGCTGCCCGAATGCCTTGCGGTCCTTGGCGTATTGCAGCGTCTCGTCGAAGACCGCCCGGGCGCCGGCGATGGCCGAGATCGCGATCGACAACCGCTCCGAGGGCAGGTTGGTCATCAGGTGGTAGAAGCCGCGACCCTCCTTGCCGAGCACGTTGGCGTTGGGCACGCGTACGTTCTCGAAATGCAGCTCGGAGGTGTCCTGCGAGTGCAGCCCCATCTTGTCGAGCTTGCGGCCGCGGGAGAAGCCTTCCATGTCGCGCTCGACGACCAGCAGCGTGAAACCCTTGTGACCGGCCTCCGGGTCGGTGCGGGCCACCACCACGACGAGGTCGCAATTGATGCCCGACGAGATGAACGTCTTGGAGCCGTTGACGATCCAGTCGTCGCCGTCGCGCACCGCGGACGTCCGGATACCGGCGAGGTCGCTGCCCGCGCCGGGCTCGGTCATCGCCACCGCGATGATGGTCTCGCCGCTGGCGATGCCGGGAAGCCACCGCTTTTTCTGCTCGTCGTTGGTCAGGTCCTTGAAGTACGGGCCGACGACGTCGTTGTGCAGGCTCAGCGCCGGGCCGTGCGCACCCGATCGCGCCATCTCCTCGTCGATGATCGCGTTGAACCGGAAGTCATCGGAGCCGCCGCCGCCGTACTCCTCGGGCATGTTGAATCCGATCAAGCCGTACTTGCCCGCCGCGGTGTAGGCCGACCGGTCGACGATGCGCTCGGTCTCCCACTTCTCCTGGTTGGGGACGAGTTCGCGCTCGATGTATTCGCGGACGGTGTCGCGGAACGCCTCGTGTTCGGCGTCGTAGATCGTTCTCTTCACTGCTACTTGGCCTTCCAAACAGGCTGGCGCTTCTCGGCGAATGCCAGCGGTCCTTCCTTGGCGTCCTCGGAACGGATCACCGTACCGATCTCGCGCATGGTCCGTGCCCAACCGTCCTCGTCGCCGGTGATGACGCCGTCGTCGACACCCATCGCGACCCGCTTGCTCGCCCACACGGCCAGCGGCGCATTGCATGTGATCCGCTCGGCGAGTGCGAGCGCCGCATCGACCGCGGTGCCGTCTGGGACGACCTGGTTGACCAAGCCCCATTTCAGAGCGTCGGCCGACGACATCGGCTCACCGGTGAACAACAGTTCCATCGCGACCTTGCGGGGCAGATGGTCGACGATGCGGAACACCCCGCCCGCTGCGGCGATGAGCCCCCGCTTGACTTCTGGCAGGCCGAATTTCGCGCGCTCCTCGGCGACGACGAGGTCGCTGGCGAGCGCAAGCTCGGTGCCGCCGCCCAGCGCGGTGCCGTTGACCGCGGCGATGGTCGGCTTGTCGATGTAGTGCTGCACGTAGCCCGCGAAGCCCCACTCGGCATGCTCCCGATGGAACAAGCTCTCCCGCCGCGAGATCGCCTTGAGATCTGCACCGGCGCAGAAGGATTCACCCGAGCCGGTGATGACGACCGCACGGACCTCGGGATCGTTCTGCGCCTCGTGCAGGGCGTCGCCGACCGCGGTGCTGACCGCGCTATTGACGGCGTTGCGCGCCTCAGGCCGGTTGATCGTGATCACCATGACGTTCCCCTGCCGCTCAGTAAGAGCGGCGGGGGCTTGGACGTCTGCGGTCACAACAGCTCGAGGATGGTGGCGTTGGCCTGGCCGCCGCCCTCGCACATCGTCTGCAGGCCGTACTTAATTCCGTTGTCGCGCATGTGGTAGAGCAGCGTGGTCATGATGCGCGCACCCGAACCGCCGAGCGGGTGGCCCAGCGCGATCGCACCGCCGTTCGGGTTGAGCTTCTTGTCGTCGGCGCCGATGTCCTTCAGCCACGCCATCGGCACCGGGGCGAACGCCTCGTTGACCTCGAACGCGCCGATATCGTCAACGGACAGACCGGAGCGCTTGAGCGCCTTCTGGGTCGCCGGGATCGGGGCCGTCAGCATGATCACCGGATCGGCGCCGGCGAGCACCGCGGTGTGCACGCGGGCGAGCGGTTTGAGGCCCAGTTCTTTTGCTTTCTCCTCCGACATGAACAGCAGCGCCGCCGAGCCGTCGGAGATCTGCGACGAGTTGCCGGCGTGGATCACACCGTCCTCCCGGAAGGCAGGCTTGAGCTGGCCCATCTTCTCCAAGGTCGTGCCGCGGCGGATGCCCTCGTCCTTGAGGACGGTATTACCCTGGTCGTCTTTGATGCCCACAATCTGGTCGTCGAACGCACCCGCATCCTGTGCAGCAGCAGCCTTTTCGTGCGAGTCGAGCGAGAACTGGTCGAGATCGGCGCGGCTGAAGCCCCACTGCTCGGCGATCATCTCGGCACCGATGCCCTGGTTCGGCGTCTGCCTGTAGCGGTTCTTGAATCCCGCCGAATACGGGTTGCCGCCGCTGGCCAGCGAGGCGCCCATCGGGGTGCGCGACATGGACTCGACACCGCCGGCGACGACGACGTCGTAGTGGCCGGCCACCACGCCGGCGGCGGCGAAGTGCACCGACTGCTGGCTCGAACCGCACTGGCGGTCGACGGTGACGCCGGGCACGGTCTCCGGCCATCCGGCGGTCAGCAGCGCCGTGCGGCCGATGTCGAGCGCCTGCTCGCCGGCCTGCATGACGCAGCCCCAGATGACGTCGTCGACGAGCGCCGGATCGACGCCGGCCCGCTCGACCAGGCCGTTGAGCACCTGCGCGGACAGTTCGGCCGGGTGAACACCCGACAGTCCGCCGTTACGCTTGCCGACGGGCGATCGTACTGCCTCGACGATGACGGCTTCAGCCATGACACTTCTCCTTCGAAGTTCGATGATTCACCCACGCGGGGTCCACCCCCGAACGTAAACGAACAAGGTTTACTAGGTCAACCTACTGGTTGGTAGGCAGGGTCAGTCCAGTTTCCAGGCCATCGCGATATGACCTTCGAAGCGCAGTTCGGTCGCTCTGCGTAGATACCGACCGGCGATGTCACGATAAGCCTCGACGCTGCCCCGGGCCCGAATGCCCACATGGTTTACTGAGTTGCACAGCTGGCTGACCGGCCAGCCGAATGTCTTGGGAGTGGGAGTGGCTCGAAGTACACCGCTGGCGCCGATGATCGGCCCGGACGGCGTCGGCGCCGGAACGGCGGTCCGGTCGCCGAAGACGGCCGAACTCGTTGCGGGCACGCTGCGCAGGATGGTGGTCGATGGCCAACTCAAGGACGGCGAT
Source organism: Mycolicibacterium sp. ND9-15 (assembly GCF_035918395.1). Lineage (NCBI taxonomy): Bacteria > Bacillati > Actinomycetota > Actinomycetes > Mycobacteriales > Mycobacteriaceae > Mycobacterium > Mycobacterium jinjuense. Next base: position 3,756,194 of record NZ_CP142362.1, on the reverse strand, counting down.
TTCCTGCCCAACGAGGCCGAGCTGATGGCGCACTTCGGGGTGAGTCGGCCGACCCTGCGCGAGGCGGTGCGGGTGCTGGAGTCCGAGCGCCTCGTCGAGGTCCGCCGCGGCTCGCGCACCGGCGCCCGCGTTCGGGTGCCCGGCCCCGAGATAGTCGCCCGCCCCGCCGGCCTGCTGCTCGAGTTGTCCGGCGCGACCATCGCCGACCTGATGACGGCGCGAGCAGGCATCGAGCCGATGGCGGTGCGGCTGCTCGCCGAGTCCGGCTCCGCCGAAGCCTTCGACGAGCTCGACAAGCTACTCGAAGAGCACGTGCCGTCCGGATGGCAGAACGACACGCTCGCCGAGACCACGGGCGACTTCCATCTGCGCGTCGTCGAGTTGTCGGGCAACGCGACGCTGTCCATCATCGCCGGGATGCTGCACGAGATCACGGTGCGACACAACGCCTTCCTGTTCAAGGAGCGACGCCCGGTGTCGAAGTCCGACTACGACAAGTTGATGCGGTCGTACCGGAAGTTGATGCAGCTGTTGCGGTCTGGTGACGGCGCGGCCGCCGAAGCCCACTGGCGCAAACACCTCGACACCGCGCGCGATCTTCTGCTGCAGGGCCTCGAGGACGTCAAGGTCCGCGACGTGATGGGCTAGGGCGCGTCGGCGCTGTCCTTCTGCCACGTCACCTGCACGGGCACCGTGTCATCCCACGGCTGGCGCGTCACCATGTCGGCGACCCGGATGTAGCCGCGCTCGAACTCGCCTGTGGCAGCGTCGACCAACCGGTACTGCTGGGTCTGGCGGTGGATCGGTTGCCCGTCGATCAGCACGACGATGACTTCGCCCGGTTCGAAGTGGCAGCGCTTCTGCAGCGCCGCGATGAGCTGTTCGTTGTGCATGTGGCCGTCGCCGAAGTTCCAGCCGATCGCGGTGCTGCAGATGCGCTCTCCGTCGGTCAGCACGTAGTCGTCCTCGTTGTGGCCGGCCATTGCGCGGTGTGCGAGGGTGAACATCGCCCGACCGTGAGAGTTGAACGCGCGGAACGCATATCCCATGTAGAGATACATCTGGGCGGTTTCCGGGCTGCCGTAGTACCGCTCCATCTGCGCCTGCGGCATACTCGCGATCGAGACGACGTTCTCTTCGATCTTCGCCGCGCCCGACGGTTTCACGCACCAGAGCCCGGTGTCCCAGTTGCCGGCGTAGTACCGCATGCCCGGCAGGAAGGACACCTTGCGCGGGAGCAGGTTTCCCATCACCACGGTGCCCGCGACAACCGCGAACAACACGATCGGCCATGGGCTCTGCAGGTCGCCGAGGCCTATGCCGGCGTGCCCGACGAACAGCGCCAGGACGGAGAACATCATGAAGACGTTCCACTCCAGCGGCACGCCCATCGGAATCGACGACAGGATGCCGAAGTGGAACACCAGCATCACGAACGCGGCGATGTACGTCGGCCAGCCGCCGCCCGAGAAGAACAGCACCAGCGGAACAAGGCCTTCGATCGCCGTGCTGAAATGCGCCAGCCACCGCGACCCCCGGCCGGGCCGCAGATCGTCTGGAAAGCGTTCGAAGAACTTGCGTTTGATCCACCGCGGGCGGAACACCGGGTTGTTGCTCATCATCGTGGAGATGACGAACGGGAAGTGCTTGTTGAGCTTCGACGTTGCGGCGCCGAGCCAGATCACCAGGCACACCAGTTTCGCCGCGATGATGATGTCGGGCCCCGCGAACAGGAAGCAGACCGCCAGCGAGGCGTAGACCTCGCCGCGGGCGGCCAAAAAGATCACCTTGTCGCGCAAGCCGAGCACGGCGAGGACACCGAGGATCGCCCAGATCTGCCACACCGGCAGCACCCCGACCGTCGTGCCCAGTTCGGGTATCGGGCCGGTGCCGTCGGAGAACAACGCCACGACGAGCAGCACCAGAAGCGCGCCGTACAGCAGCACGTCGAACGGCGTGCGAGTGTCCCCCTTGGTCAGCGGGATGCGGGTCGGCCACGGTGGTAGCCGGATCGTGTTGGGCCGCAACCAGTAAAGGATCGAGCCCATCGGCGGGAAGAAGCGGTTGTTGAGCGGTCCGAAGCCGCAGCCAAGGCCGATGACCTCGAACAGCATCGTGTACAGCACGACCTTCTCGAACACGATCGGCTCGTCGTACCAGGAGGCGACGTCGGTGAACCCGTCGATGCCGGTGGTGGTCAGCACGACCAGCCAGGCGCCCAGGATGTAGAGCAGGATCTTGACGACGTAGAACAGGTGCAGAACGACCGGCGTCCCGAACCCGACTTCGGCCCAGTGCCGGGCCATCGGCACGATCTTTTCCGCGCGGGTGCCCTTGCTCCATTCCTCGAAGTCGACGACGGGCGCGTCCTGCTTCAAAAACCCCATGGCATCAAAGACTAGAACGTGTTCTAGCTGCGTGAGATGCGGTTCGTGTTCTCGATCGAGCGCTCAGGCGTCGGCCTTGGCAGGCGGCCGGTAGAAGATCGCCAACTGTCCGATGCCGCCGAGCAGGCCGAGACCCAGCGCGATCGCCAGACCCCACCAACCGTGCAGCAGGTCGGCCAACCCGGTGTCACTGAACAGGACGTAGTCGAGGCTGTACTTGCCCGCGCCGATGGTCGCGATCGCGACGGCCGTCGTCGCAAGGATCAGGTTGTACTCCCAGCCCTCCTTGACGATGAAGAAGCCGTTCGCCCGGTGCACGGTCCATGCCGCGACGAGCATCAACGCCACGAAGCCCGCTGCCGGAATCGGCGTGAGCAGGCCTGCTGCCAGACCGATACCGGCGGCCATCTCTGTCGTAGCAGCCACCCGGGCGTGGAAGGTCCCCGGCTTCATGCCGATGCTCTCGAACCACCCCGCGGTGCCCGGGATACCCCCGCCGCCGAAGAACTTGTTATAGCCGTGCGCGGCCATGGTCACGCCCAGCACCACTCGCAGGAACAGCAACCCGAAATCCAACGCTGAGTCGTAGGCAGTCATGCGACAAAATCTAGGCCATGTGTTAAGCCGCTGCCCAGCCCCCCTATGCAGTAACCGACTTCGGCTGCCTCATGCCAAGATGCGCGCGTAGGGGTCTTGGTCGGGCAATGTGAGCGTGCCCAGATGATCAGGAGTCAACGCTGCCAGTTGGTTCGAACGTAGTCACTCCCGTGATCACGCTTGACGGTGACCTTGGTGACGTTGCCGCCGATGTCATACCATCGGTCCCCCTGGTTCCCGGCGCTCCACACCGGCGTCCCGCTGCGGTCGAACATCGCGATTGAGTACCTGTCGCTGGGTATACACGCCGCGGGGCGCGAAAATGCACAGTATGGCTTTGTTGCCCACACGCGCAGCCTGACAGCGCCAAGGGTTTTTCGGTCGGGATCTTGCGGCACAGCCCTGGGCAACTCCGCGTCGATGGCTCGGGCGCGGTTTTCGGCGCGGGTGTGGTGCCGGACCGCCTTCGGACGAACGCCGCCACAACGCAGCCTACGTCGCCGAACGCAACAAACCCCCAGCCTTCTAGAGGGTCAGTGTTGCATCCAATCTTTCGACATACGAGTCGATTTCGCCGATTGCTGATTCGGCAGCGTGCACACTGACGGCGATGGTGTCGCCGATGCCGTGCACACCATGCGTCAGGCCCATCATCGGAGAGAGGGCGGGGAATCCGGCGGTCAGTACGACGGGTGTGTCTCCGAAGCGCAAATCGGCGGGACCGCGGTTCACGCTCGAAACGACGGTGTTGCCGGTGACCGTCGGCGAGCGCACTGTCGGATCGAAATTAGCTACTTCCCAACGCAATAACGGCTCGGGCACTGCAGCAGAGGCGCGGCCCGCGGCAACCATTGCTGGATGTGCTGCACGACGTTGGCGTTCCTCCAGCTCCGCTGCAATATGCGATGCACGCTCCGCGAACGGCTTGTCCGGATAGAGCCCGACACCGACGTTGCCGAAGTGGTTGTGTGCCCGTCGCGCACCGGTTTTGGCCATCGGCACCTCGGCGCCGAGCAGCGACGGGTCCTCCCCCACCTCGCGCAGATGACCCGCCAGCGCCGTCGACACCACCGCGAGCACCCCGACCGTCACTGTCGGGCCCGGCACCTGCGACCGCTGCCTGACCAGGGTCCGAACGCTACGCAAGCCGTCCGGCCGAGTATTGCTCCGCAGCACCGGACGCAGCCTGGCGGGCGGCGGAACCAATCCGGCCTCGGTATCGCACACGAGCCGGCGGTGGGCCCGCGCGGCTCGGTAACCGCGCCACGGCAGTGTGAGGCCCTGAAACGGGCGCGGCACCGGGACGGCGTGCACCGGCGTCGTCCGTCCGAACAGCCACGCCGCCAACGCCGATGAACGAATCCCATCTCCCAGCGCGTGCGCCATCTGCACCACCGCGACCGTGCCCTGCCCCGCACGGGGGATCGCCTCGACGGCGGGGAAGATGTGAATCCGCCACGACATCATCTGCGGGTCGAGTTGGTCGGCGTCCAAGCCCGCCACTGCGGCCAGGCATTCCGGCCAACTGCAACCCGCGGCGTGCATGACGAACTGGTTCGGCGACACATCCGCGGTCACCCACCGCGGATAGGTCAGCGCACCACGATCGCCCAACCGCAGCCGCAACTCCCCGCACCCGCGCGCCCGGTCAGCGATGCGCGCGAGGGCCGCGGGAAGATCGGCGACGGCCCCCGCGAAGCCGTAGACCAGAAACTGGTCACTGGGGATCTTCGCCGACATCCAATACGTCTGCGCATCCACCGCCGCCAGCCGACGCAACATGCCCTTCAGGCTGCCGCGCCGATGAAGTCGACGATGTGTCCGGCCACTGCCTGCGGCTGCTCCAATTGCAGGAAGTGCCCGGCCCGTTCGACCGTCGCCACTTTGCCGCCCTCGGGCAGTACCCGCTGCACCCATCGCGCGTAATCCGCTGAGGCGCAACCATCCTCGGTGCCGTGCAGGTACAGCGTCGGCAGCTTCGGTGCCGACAGCCAATGCCGATGAAGTTCGGCGTACCGCGCGGGCGGCTCGCTGTTGCGCACGGCGGCCCGGTAGTAACCCAGCGCGGCGCGCCAGTGCTCCGGCGCACCGATCGAGTCGGCCACGTGAGCGACGTCCTCTGCGGCGTCGTAGCCCGGCGACCATTGCCGCCATAATCTGGGGACCACCCACGACGCGGATCGTTGCGGAAGTCCCGGCAACTGGAAATACATGACGTACCAACTGCGCAGCAGCTGACGAGGCAACTGCGCGGCAAGCCGGCCCGCATCCGGTGTCCTGCCCAACGGCCGAAACGCTGCGGCGAGTGGCACCGACATGATCACGGCCTTCGAGAAAGGACTCTCGGGCATCGCAGCGAGTCCGGCACCGGCGATCGCGCCCCAGTCATGCCCGATGAGCACATCGCGGCCCGTCGGCCCGGCCGCATCGAGCACCCGCAGTGCATCGTCCATCAGCGCCCCGACGTGATAACTGCCGTCCGATGCGATCGACGACGGTGCATAGCCCCGCATGAACGGTGCGACCACCCGCCATCCGGCGTCGGCCAACAGCGGTGCCACCTTGCGCCATCCGTGCGCGGTGTCGGGAAAGCCGTGCAAACATAACGCAATCGGCGCACCGACGGCTCCCCAGCTAAGGGCGCACAGCCGCACGCCCGGGGCATCGACGTCGATGAGCTCCGGTTCGGCCACTACGGCCCCTATACCGGGTCGAACGCGGAGATGAGCCAGCGGCCGTCGATCTTCTCCAACGTCACGCGCACACTCGAGGCGGTGTCCGTCGGGGTGTCCTGGCCGACGACCACCGTCTGGTTGACGAACACCAGGACCACGGCCTCGTTGGGATCGGCCGACACCGAGGCCGCCGCAGGCACCGACGCCACTGCGGAGATCTGCTTCTGTTTCGCGCCGGGGATCACCACGTCGTTGATCAGGCCCGTGTAGGACTCCCGGAACTCGCCGGTCAGCAACCCACGGGCATCGTTGAGTTGTTGTTCGACGGTGTCCGGCTTGTAGGACAGCATCGCGACGGTGCTGTCCTTAGCGACCTGTACCGACTCCGTACGGGCGATCTCGGCGTCGCGCACCGAGTTGTCGACCCACTTCAGGTAGCCCGCCCCCGCCCCCAGCAGCAGTGCGATTGCGGGCAGCACCCCGAAGGCGAAGACACGCGCCCAGTTGATGCGCGGCTTGGCCGCGACGGGTTCCGCGACGTCGGATGGCGCCTCTGCGGCCTCGGACTCCTCCGCCGGCTCGGACACCTCCGCCGCATCTGACGTCTCCGCCGACTCGGGCGCGTCGCCTCCCGACACGTCACCGGCTGCCGTCGGCTCGGCCGACGACTCGGTCGGCTCGACCGTTTCGGATGCCTGCGCCGTGTCCGTCTCGACGGACTCGTTCTCCCCGGACACGTCGCCGTCCTTGCCCCGCCTGGGCAGTCTGTGTCTGCTACTCACGGTACGAACTCCACATTCGAGATCTTGGCCTCATCCTCGCCGGTCTTCTCCACCGTGATCCTCATTCGCCAGGCGCGCGGCTGCTGCTCCGGCGCCCCCGCATTGGTGGTGTTGACGGTCACCGCAACCAGGACGGTCGCGTCGGTATCGGTGCACGACTCGATCCCGGCCTCGGCGATCGTGCCCTCGGACTTGGACTGCGCCTGCTTGACCACCTCGATGAACGGTTGGGACCGCGCCTGGAAGTCGTCGTAGAACGTGCCCGTCGACGAATCCAGGACACGTTGCACATCCTGCTCGGCGTGCTCATGGCTGATCGTCGTCAGGTTCAGCGCGCCTTGACGTCCGACCTGCAGGAACAGGTTGCGCAGATCCTCGGCCTGACGGGACTCGTACGCCCGGTAGCCGAGCCACCCGGCCAACCCGGCGAGCACCACCACGAGCACGAGGCCCGCGATGGTCGCCAGCTTCACATGCGACATCGGCGGCTTGGCCGGGGCGGGTTCCGCGGCATCGTCGGCTGCTTCGACGTCAGCAGCTTCGACGTCGTAATCTTCGACGTCGTAATCTTCGACGTCGCCGGCATCTTCCGTCGTGTCAGCAGACGGCGTGGTGGACTCGCCACCTTCCGCCGGGGCGTCGACGTCAGGCGTCGATGCGCTTACGTCCTCGTCGCCGGGAGTGGTCTCGTCTGCCATCAACGTTCCTCTACGGCCCGCGGGCCAAGTCGGGTTTCGGTACAGGTCGGCTACAACCTACGCGTCCGACACGATAGCGTCGGAACCTGGTCACTAACTTGGGGCCTCAGCCCCCCGGCGGGACGAGCATCGACTGCCACGGCCGCTCCCCCGACGCACCATCGGCCAGGTTGGACTGGGTGTACACCTTCCCGTCCGGACCGACGTAGGACCCCGAGGCCGGATCGTATTCGGCGGCCGCGACGGGCAGCGGCGGCGTACCCGGGGGAGGAGGCGTTATCGCAACCGGGATGTCCGGCGGGACATGGGGGATCGGCTGCCCCGACAGGGTGGCGTTCGGATCGCCCTTCCAGTTGTAGCCGTCGTTGAGCGGCACGTACTGCTCGTCGCTCTCACACTGCTGCCACGTCGGGGCGCGCTTGCCGGGCACCGTGATGCAGGGCAGGTTGCGGGCGCCGCGGACGTTGAACGGCGCGTCCTGCGGCGTCCGACAGTACATATCGCCCTTCGGCCGGTCCGGATAGTCCTCGAAGGTCGGCACGCGCATCTGCTGGGCCGGCAGGAACCCGGTGGTGCACGGCGGCGGCAGGTTCTGCGGTGGCAGCGGCAGCGGGGCCGGGAGGGCAGGCAGGATCGCGTTGAGGTTGAAGACTAGGGAATCGCCCATGTAGTCCTGCTTGGTGTTGCGCTTGTGCACGCCAACGGCCTGCGTGACGGCGGTGCCCTGGGGCAACAACACCAGCAGCTGCTCGAGGCTCGGCTGATAGGCGACCGCCACTTCTCCGATGCTGACGAGGTTGGCCAGCACGATCGGCAAGGTGGGCTGCAGCCGTTCGAACAGCGCACGCGCCTCGTCCGCCGCCCCCGGGGCCTTCTCGAGGATTCCCGCCACTGCCGGGTCCTGACTCTGCAACTGACCGCTGATGTTTGCCAGATTCGCCGCCCACGCCTGAATCGAGCCCGCGGTATCGGTCTGGGTGTCCAGCACCGGCTTCGACTCGTCGATCAACGTGATCAGCGGGTCGAGGTTCTTCCGGGCGTCAATGGCCAACGTGCTGCTCCCGGTGACCAGCCGGCGCAGTTCGGCCCCGAGCCCGCCGACCGCGACATAGGCCTCGTCGACGACGGTCTTCAGGTTCTCTTGCGGTATCGCCTGCAGACCGCGAGCCGTATCGTTCAGGACCGCGTTGATATCCGTCGGAACGCTGGCCCGACTCAACGGGATCACATCGCCGTTCCGCAACTCCGGACCTTCGCCGCTGCGCGGAAGCAACTGGACGAACTGCTCGCCGACGGTGGACACGCTGTGTACCTCGGCCTCGAGGTCGGCGGGAATGCTGATGTCGGAGTTCAGCGACAGCACCGCCTTGACTCCGGTGTCGGTGAGCTCGACGCTCTTCACCTCTCCGACCTGTACACCGCGGTAGGTGACGTTGCCCCTCGGATACAGCCCGCCCGTCTCGGGCAACTCGAGGGTCACACGGTACTGGCCGATGCCGAGGAGGTCCGGCAATCGCATGTACCCGAAAACCATGATCGCGAGCGCGGTGGCCGCGATGACGGAGAAGATCGCGATCTGAATGAGGATCCGGCGGGTCATTCGCATGTTATGGCCCCTGGTCCCAGCGATACGGGGCGACCAACGGGTTGCCCTGCGTGCCCCCGCCACCGATGAGGCACGGGTTGGGGAACTGGCCGATGGTGCGTCCCCACTGCAGCTCCAACCAGGTCAGGTTGCACTCGAACCGCGTTCCGGTGAAGAACCCGGAATCGATCCGGCTCAACGTCAGGTCGAGGACCAACGTCAGGTTCGCGTAGTCGCCCCGCATCCAATTGAGCAGCGTCTCCTTGGGGAACGGGAAGGTGGGCAGGAAGCTCAGCGCGCGGGTCAGCGCGGGGCCGGCGTCGGCCAGTTCCTCCAGCACCACGCCGAGGTCCTTGAGCTCTTGCACCAGCGCTTCCTTGGTCTGGTTGACCGAGTCGGCGGCCAACGCGCTGAACCTGCCCAGCTGGGTCAGCGCCTCGGCCAGGTTCTGCCGCTGATCCCGCAGCACGGCCAAGGCATCGGGGATGGTCCGTAATGCCTTGTCCACCACCGGCTTCTGCTCGGCGAACTGTCCGATCAGATTGTTCAGACTCTCCGTCGCGTCGATGATGTCTTGCTTCTGGTCGTCGAGGTGGCCGATCGCGATGTCGAGCTGCTCGATCAGGCTTCGCAGGTCGTCTTCGCGGCCGGTGAACGCGACGCTCAACGCCTCGGTGATGTCGTAGATGTTGCCGATCCCGCCGCCGTTGAGCAGCAATGCAACAGAGGCCAGCGCCTGCTCGGTACTCGGATACGCACTCGACGACGCCAACGGGATCAGCGAGCCTTCCTTCAGCTTGCCCTGCGGCGGCTCGTCGGTCGGCGGCCCCAGCTCGATGTGTAGGGAACCCAGCAGGCTCGTCAGGCCGAGCTTGGCGGTCGCATTCGCCGGCAGCTCGACGTCACCGTTGAGCTTCATCGTCACCAGTGCATGCCAGTCCTGACGCTGGATCTTCGTCACGTGGCCGACGTTCACATCGCCGACCCTGACCCGGGAGTTCGGCTCGATGTTGTCCACGTCGGGCATCTGCGCCTGAATGGTGAACGCGCCCGGCCCCGTCCCCTCGACACCCGGCAGCGGAATCGAGTTCAGGCCACGCCACCCTGCACAGCCCGACAGCAGTCCAGCCGACACGACCATGACGGTCACTGTGCGAAAGAGCTTGCGCCGCATCACGGTCCCACCCCCTGCGGCACCATCAGCCCGTGCAGCCCGTCGGCCGGGTTCGGCGTGACCGGCGCCTCGGCAGGCAACGGCGGACCCGCGGCAGGCGCGGGCTGCGCCATCGGGGACGGCGGTGGTGGAGCTTGTGGCGGAACAGGTTGCGGCGGTATGTAATCCGGTCGCAGCCAGTCCTCGCTGTAGGTCAACTCGTTCGGTCGGGTCGTCGCACCGGAGAAGACGTTCTGCATGATGGGCAGGAAGTTGTACTGGCGGTTCTTGAGGATCGGCGCCATGTACTGCACGCACAGCTTCGCGGACTGCTCGGCGCCCAACCGCGACGCCGCCTGAATTGCGCCGCACAGGAACGAGATCGGATTGGCGAAGTTGTTGAGCATCGGCAAGCTGCTCACCGCCCCCTGAGCGGGCTGCCAGATGTTCACGTAGTTCTGCAATGTGTTGGGCGTGACGTGCAGGAACTGCTTGACGTCGGCGAGGCTGTCGGTCAGCGCCTGGGTCACCCCCGCCAGCTTGTCCGAAGTGGTGCCGAGCGATTCGCGGTTGTCGGCCACGAAGGCCTGGACCTCTCCGACGGTGTTGTTGAGGTCGCGGACCGCGTCGGCGACTTCGTCGGGGTCGTTGGCCAGTAGGCCCGTCACGGTGGCCAGGTTCTGGTTGAGCTGGCGCATGACGTCGGTGCTGTCCTGCAGAGCCGACACCAGGATCGCCAGATTCTTCAGGCTGGAGAAGATGTCGGTGCTTCGATCCCCCAGCGCAGTGATGGCTTGGGACAGTTTGATCACCGTGTCGCGGATGTTGGCACCTTCGCCCCGCAGGTTGTCGGCGGTGGTGTTGATGACCGAGCCGAGCGGGCTCACGCCGCCCGGCTCTGTCGGTTGCAGCGTCTCGGTCAGCTTCTCCAACTGTTGGCGGACCTGATCCCACTCCACCGGGACGGCGGTGCGCTCCTGCGGAATGACCGCGTCGTCTTTCATCGCGGCGCCCCCGGTGTAGGCCGGGGTGAGCTGGATGCTGCGCGCGGTCACCAGCGTCGGCGACAGGATCGCGGCCTTCGCGTCGGCCGGGACCTTGTACTTGCTGTCGTACCAGAACGAGATCTTGACCCGCTCGGGCTGCGGCTCGATGGACTCGATCTTGCCCACGGCCACACCGATGATCCGCACGTCGTCGCCGGGGTAGATGCCGTTGGCGTTCTCGAAGTACGCGACGACGTGCGTGCGGTTGATCCCTTCGACGTTGCGCAACAGGACGATCGCGCCCCCGGCCAGTATGACGACCAGGGCCACGGCCAACAGGTTGCGGGCGGCGCGCGTCATCGTCCGGCCTCCGCGGGTGCGAGATGGTCCACGCCGCCGGGAGCGGGTACCGCGACCGGAGACGGCGTCGGGTCCGGGGTCGACTGCATACCGGCCAGCGACTCGGCGGGCGGTCCGGGCGGCGGCCCGCCGGGCGGCGGCGCCGGCAGCGGCTCGCGGTACGGGTAGCAACCGGGACCGGGTAGCGGCAAGCCGGGCAGCCCGCACGCCCGGTCCTCAGGGTTACCGGTGATCGCGTCGGGAACGGTCAGACGCGGCTCGCCGCCCTGGCCCGTGCGCGGGAAGGGCACCGGCAAGGCCGGTGTCCCCGGCTGGCCGACCTGCGGGTCGGTAAGCTCCGAGGGCAACCGCACGTTGGGATCGAGGCCGAGGTCGGAGAAGGCGGCGTCGACGAAGGGCTGGATGAACTGACCCGGCAGCAGGTTGGCGACGTAGTTCTTGAAGAAGGGACCGCCCGACACCGATTCGCCCAGCGACATCGCGTAGTCGGTGAGCAACTCGAGCGATTTCTGCAAGCGCGCCTTGCGGTTGTCGACGATCGTCAGCACGCCGTTGAGCTTGTCCAGGGCGGGCCGCAGGGTTTCGCGGTTCTCGCCGATGAAACCCCGCAACTGTTGGCTGAGCGACGAGATGTTGCCGGAGACCGCATCGAGGGCGGCGCTCTGGTTCTGCAGCTCGGCCAGCAGCGCATTGGTGTCGTGGACCAGTCTCACGATCTGGTCGCTGCGCTCGGCCAGTACCGTGGTCGCCTTGTTTGCGTTGCCCAGCAGATTTCGGAGCTGCTCGTCGCGTTCGTTCAACGTATCGGAGAACCGCGCCACGCCCTCGATCGCGATCTTCAACTGCGGTGGTGTTTCGGAGAATGTCGCCGCCAGCACGCGCAGGGAATCCGACAACTGGTCGGTGTTCAGGCCGCTGATCGTCGTCGCCAACTCGCCCAGAGCATCCGGCAGTTCGTATGGCGGTGTCGTGCGATCGAGGGGGATGGTGCCCTCCTGTTGCCCTTCGCCGCGGGAGGTTACCTCGAGAATCTTTGTGCCCAGTATGCCCTCGGTCTTGATCGCCGCCTCGCTCCGGTCGCCGATCCGGATGTCCCTGGCGATGGTGAACTTCACCAGCGCGCGCGACCCGTCCAATTCGATGGACTTGACCTTGCCCACCTCGAACCCCGAAACATGCACGGCCTTACCGGTTTCCAGCCCGCCCACCTCGGCGAAGTAGGCCGAGTACTCCTTGCCTTGAAAGAACGGCAGTCGCTCGTAATTCAGCGAGAACAGCACGATGCCGATCGTCAACGCCAAACCGATGGCGCCGATGACGAACTGATTCCGCTCGGAGAAAGACCTCACCTCGGCGCGCACCTCCCGGTGGACTGGCCGGCGACTTTCACATACACCGGCTGACCGCCCTTGCCGTTGAGCTTGAGCACGATGTCGCAGAGGTAGAAGTTGAAGAAGTCGCCGTAAAGACCTTGCCGCGCGAGCGCTTGATGGGCGTCCGGCAGGGTGTTCAGCAGGTTGTCGAAGTACTCATGGTCGGCCACGACGATTCCCGCGGCACGGTCCGTCTCCCGGATCGCCTTGCTGAACGGCGGCCGAGCCTCGGACAAGAGGTCCGCGACGGTCGCGGCCGCTTCGTTGGTGTAGGCCAGCCCGTTGCTGATGTCCTCTCTGCGCTCCTGAAGCGTCCCCACCAGTTCACTGAGGGCGTCGACTGCCTTGGCGAACTGGTCGCTCTGATCGCCGAGCGATCCCAGCACCGTGTTGAGGCTGATGATGGTCTCCCCGATCAGGCGATCACGGTCGGCCAGCGTGGTCGTCAGCGCCGCGGTCTGGGCCAAAAACGAGTTGATCGTCGCGCCCTGACCCTGCAAGGCCGAAATCAGTTGACTCGACAACGCGTTGACCTGGTCGGGATCCAGCGCCCGGAACAGCGGCCGGAAACCACCGATCAGGGCGTCGAGGTCGAGCGCGGGCGACGTGCGGGCCAACGGGATCGTGCCCCCGGGCTCGAGCTTCTTGACCCCGCCGGGACCCTCCTCCAGAGCCAGGTAGCGGCCGCCGATGAGGTCGTCGTAACGAATGACGGCCCTGCTGCCCTCGGTGAGCACCACCGACTCCTCCGCGCTGAACTTGACCCGCGCCGTGGTGTCGGGCTGGATCGCGACCTTGTCGACCTTGCCGACCTCCACGCCGGCGATGCGGACGAAGTCGCCGTTCTCCAGCCCGGTGACGTTGGTGAACTCGGCCACGTAGCTGTTGGTGGCTTCCCCGAAACGCATCTGCCCGAAGACCGCGAACAACCCGAACACGCCGAGAAGGCACACAGACAAGAACACGGCAAGACGCCAAGCGTCGTGTCGGACCTTGGCTCTCATGCCTGCCATGTCGGATTACCTTTCATGGTCTTGTCGCCGGCGCTCATCCGAACGGCGGGCCCGGCCGCGCCGGGGTGGGCAGGGGTGTCGGACGTAGGGGCGTGGGCTGCATCTGCGCGGGCGAATGGACGATGAACGGCTCCGAACCCGGCCTCGGGCCCGGGTCCCGCGGCGCCATCGGCGGCGGTGCGGCCGGCAGACCCGGCCACAGCGGGGTTCCGTCGTCGGCGTACAGGTCCGCACCGTAAGCCGGTGCGCCGGGGTACGGGATCGGACCGATCGCAGGCCCACCGAAGAGGTTGCGCACGCTCGGCGGCTCTGGCACGGCGCGCGTGACCGGCAGGTAGTTGGCATACCCCGGGAAGCCGATACCGGGGTTCGGGCGCCAGTCGATTCCGGTGCCGAACCCGGTGTTCGTGACGAGATTGCGCACCGGCCAGTTCTTCGCGACATCGGGCAGCGAGCCGCAGCTCGGTTTACCTCCCGGGCCGCCCTTGGCCCCGATGATCGGCAAGTGGTCGGGGTAGCGGTACGAGTCGTCGCCGAGCGCCAGGCCCACGTCGAGCACCAGCGTCCGGCCGTTGCCGCCCGGTGCGTCATAACCGCCGGTGTCCAACAGCGTCTTTGCACCCGTCAGCAGGCAGGTGTACTCCGGGCTGTACTTGTAGAGCAGGTTCGTCGTCGGCTCCAGCAGATTGATGGCCTTGATGAGGTTGGCTTGATTCGGCGCGAGCAGGCTGATGCCGCTGTTGGAGAATCCGATGGTGGCCAGCAGCAAGGCGTCCAGTTGGCCGGCGCGGGCAGCGACTGTGGTGCTGGTCGTGCTCAGCGCGTCGAGCGTGGTCACGATGTCCTGGGCGGCAGCGCTGTAAGTGTCGTTGAAGTCCCTGAGCGCGCGTAAGTCTTCGGTCACGGTCTCGTAGCGCGGGTTCAGTTCCAGCAGAACCTGATTCGCGTCGGTGGTGGCCTGGCCGATCCGCTCGCCCTGGCCTCGGACGCCCTCGGCCAGCGCGTACAACGTGCTGTTGAGCTTGGCGGGGTCGACGTTTTCGAGGACGTCGACCACGTTCTGGAACACCGTGTTGGCCTCGACGGTGACATTGCGCGACTCGATCACCTGACCGGGCGCCAGTCGCTGCGAGCTGGGATCGTCGGGATAGATCAGGTCGACGAACTTGGCGCCGAACACCGTGGTCGCCCGGATCTGCCCCTCGACGTTGGCCGGGATGAACTCGAGCTTGTCCTTGTCGATCTCCAGCTTCAGCGCGACGGGTTGACTGCCGCCCTGTATGTCGGCGACCCGTCCCACCTGCACTCCGCGCAGCTTGACCTTGGCGTTCTTCTCCATCACCAGGCCTGACCGGTCGGAGGTCAACGTGACCGTCTCGGTCTGTCTCAAGGTGCCGAAAAACAACATATACGTCAGCACGAGAGCAACCGCGATGAGCACGACCAGGATCAACGTGTACCACGCGGGGTGCAGGCCTTCGTCTCTTGCCTCCATCGTCACCCGGCCAGGTTGAAGTTGCCGGATTGGCCGTACACCGCAAGCGAGAGCATGACCAGGACGAATGCCGAGACGATCAGCGACGTGCGCACCGCGCGGCCGACGGCCTCCCCCACCCCCGCCGGGCCGCCTCGTGCGGTGAACCCGTAGTAGGTGTGGACCAGCATGATCACCACCGACAGGGCTATGCACTGGCCGAACGACCACATCAGGTCGGTGGGGTTCAGGAAAGTTCGGAAGTAGTGGTCGTAGACGCCCGTCGACTGACCGTAGAGAACGGTGGTGCCGAAGCGCGCCGCCCAGAACGCCATCAGCACGCCCACGCAGTACAGCGGGATCACCACGAGGAAGCCCGCGATCACCCGGGTGGACGCGAGGAACGCGATGCTGCGAATGCCCATCACCTCGAGCGCGTCGATCTCCTCGTTGATCCGCATGGCGCCGAGTTGCGCGGTGGCTCCGGCGCCGATGGTCGCGGACAGGGCGATCGCGGTGGTGGCCGGTGCGATCAGGCGGACGTTGAAGTAGGCCGACACGAATCCCGTAAAGGCCTCCACGCCGATTTCGGAGAAGTCGCTGTACCCCTGAACCGCCACCAGAGCGCCCGTGGTCACCGTCAGGAAGCCCACGATCGCGACCGTGCCGCCGATGATGATCAGCGCTCCCGCCCCGAGCCCCATCTGAGCGATGATCCGAACCAGCTCGACCCGGTAATGGATCAAGACGTAATGCATGTTGCGCAGGGTGCGGCCATAGAACTTGGTTTGTGTGCCGATGTGGTTCCAGGGTTCGGCCACGCTGCGGAACCGGCTTTTCAGCCAGGGGAACTGGGAATGCGGCCGCGAAACCGTCATAACGTTATCTTGATCGCTACGGCCGTTGCGACGATGTTGATCGCGAACAGCGCCATGAAGGTGAACACCACGGTCTCGTTCACCGCGTTACCGACACCGGCCGGACCGCCACGCACGGAAATCCCTTTGTAGCAAGCGATCAGGCCCGCCGAAAGCCCGAACAACGCGGCCTTCACCAACGCGATCACCACATCGGCGGCCCCGATGATCAGGGTGAGGCCGGCCGCGAAGGCACCCGGCGAGACGTTCTGAATGTAGACGACGAAGAAGTACGCGCCGGACAGGCCGACGAGAATCACGGTGGCGGACAGTGCCAGCGACACTACGGTGGCGGCCAGCACCCGGGGAACCACTAGGGCCTGAATGGGATTGACGCCCATCACCCGCAGCGCGTCCAGCTCCTCTCGAATGGTTCGCGCACCCAGATCGGCGCACATGGCGGTGGCGCCGGCCCCGGCGACCACCAAAACGGTGACGATCGGCCCGATCTGCCGCACCGTGCCGAGGGCAGCCCCGGTACCGGAGAAGTCTGCGGCGCCGATCTCGCTCAGCAGGATGGTTTCGATGAAGGTCAGCAACACCGTGTAAGGAATGGTCAACAACAGCGTCGGCATGATCGACACGCGCGCGACGAACCAGGCCTGAGCGATGAACTCGCGCCACGCCCAGGGCGGTCTGAACATCTGCACGAAAGTGTCGAGCGCCATCGAATAGAAGCCGCCGAAGGCGGCCACGGGCTTGGTAAATGCAGTGGAAGCGACCATCAACCGGGCCTCGTCCTGATGCACTGACCTGCCATAGGTCGCCAAACCTTTCCTCGACACCGACAACCCGCGCCCGTGACTGGCTGTGGCGCAAGGTTACACACCGGCGGACGTCGGGGAACCGTATATCGAGAATTTACGGTTGGGCAACAGCACACGTCGAGCGGACGCGTTTTCCCACCCTAGGGCACGCGACTGACTGTCGCGCACGGCTTCTTCGAGTTCGGCGATGACGATCCTGTGCACTCCGAGCATCGCCTTGGTTGCAGCGGCGGCACGGGCGGGATCCGGATCGTCGAGCGGTTCGTAAAGCCGGTCGGGCACGATCTGCCGGCTCGGTCCGAAGCGGGCGGTCAGCCAACGGCACTGCGATTCCAGGCCCCTGCCGTTGCGACCGGAAATCATCGCCTTTCGGCGACGGACTGCGTTGCGCCGAGCGCGCGCATCGCGAAGTCCAGAACGCGGGCCTTGGCCCGCCGCAAACCGCCGTGGTCATCGTGGCTTTGGGTGATCATGACCCGGCTGATGATCGCGTTGATGGCGGACGCATCCTGCTCGGGGTCGGCCATCGGAAACGCACCTTCGTCCCGGCCGCGCCGCAGGATTTGCACCAGCGAGCGCTCGCGATCTGCGTGGGCCCTTTCGCGCGTCGCGCGGTAACCCTTAGCCGCGCGGACCTCATCCGAGTCGATGACCGTGAAGTGCATCCGGGTCTCGTCGTCGTGAATCAGCCCGAACATCACCTCGATCCACGCCTCGACTTGCTCGGCGGGTGTCCACGACTTCTCCTCGGCCACGCGGTCCAGCCGCTGGGCCAACCCGTCGGTTTCCTCGCGCAGCATGGCAAGGAACAACTCGTCTTTCGATTCGAAGTGCCGGTAGAACGCCCGCGTCGACACCCCGGCGTGGTGCAGGATCGCGGCGACCGGGACGGAGCCCGTGTGCGGTTGGGACAGGCAGGCGTAGGCAGCCTCGATGATCCGTTCACGGTCTCGGGCGGCAAGCTCGGGCTGCACGAGGGCAAAGTATATTGACGCTCGCGCCAAGGACACCGGGATCCGCGGATTTCCCCGATAGGTAACGTGAGCCAGGGGTGAGCCGGAGAGGACGGCCGTGAGCGTGACTGACAGCGAACCGCAAACCGTGAAGTTCCGCGGGTCCGACGACATCACGCTGGTCGCCGACGAGTGGAACCGCGGCGTACAGACCGAGCGGCCCTCCGTACTGCTGCTGCACGGCGGCGGGCAGAACCGTCACTCATGGAAGCGGACCGGACACATCCTGGCCGACTTGGGCTTGCACGTCGTCGCCTTGGACAGCCGGGGTCACGGCGACAGTGACCGTGCGCCGGATGCGAACTACACCGTCGACGCGATGTGCTCGGACACGCTGCAGGTCGTTGAGCAGATCGGTCGTCCGGTCGCCTTGATCGGCGCGAGCATGGGTGGGATGACCGGCATGCTCGCGGCCGACGCGGCGGGGCCGGAAAAGGTGACCAGGTTGGTGCTCGTCGACGTGGTGCCGCGGTACGAGAAGGATGGCAGTGCCCGCATCCGCGAGTTCATGTCCAGCGGCGCCGACGGTTTCGGATCTTTGGACGAGGCGGCCGACGCGGTCGCCGCGTACCTGCCGCACCGGAAGCGGCCGCGCAGCCCCGAGGGATTGAAGAAGAATCTGCGGTACCGCGACGGACGGTGGTTCTGGCACTGGGATCCGGCGTTTCTCACCGCACCGGTAGATGACAGGTTCGTCCGCGAAGAAAAGCTGGAGCGAGCGGTCATGAGCTTGACCATCCCGATTCTGTTGATCCGCGGCAAGCTATCCGACGTGGTGAGCACCGAGGGTGTGACGGACTTCCTGCAGAAGGTGCCCGGAGCGGAGTTCGTCGAACTGTCCGCGGCCGGGCACACCGCGGCCGGTGACGACAACGACGCGTTCTCCGAAGTCGTGGTGCAATTCGTCAACCGGTGACATCGGACCGCCGAAACTGAAGTTCTGCGGCAGAACGTCGTGAGAGTTGGTGCAAAGCTTCAGATTCGACGCGAGCCTGTAGGTGACGCGAACCGGCCGACGGCAACCGTCGGCCAGTCCGTTTACACGTCAGGTGAGTGTGTCGCCCGGCGGTGACTGGTCGAGGTAGACCGGCACCAACTCCGGAGCGAATGCCACCATCGCCGCGGCGACCACCGAAGCGGCCCCGTCTTTGGTAAGCGACGGGTTGTTGACCCAGACGACGTACGCCACCGCCCCAGGGTTGATTCCCTTGCGGAGGTCATACGCGATCTGATGACCGGTGAAGATGAAATCGTTGTAGGTATAGCCCGGTGCCGGAGTGATTCCGTCGTCGGCGAGCAGGCTGATGTAGAGCGCCTCGTCCTGAGTAAGCGCCGCGGCGGTGGGAGCGGTCGTCAGCGACTGTCCGAGCAGGCCGATCATCAAGGCCAGGCCTGCTGCCAACATCGCCAGCATCCGGGTCGGGGCGCGGGCTGGGCTGTGTCTTACTGGGCCGAGACATGCGATGGTGTTCATGATTTCCCCCTCTCCACCTTCTGTCGGTCTCGCACTTCTCATCCTTCACCGGAGAATGGCTTCGGAGCAGGGGTCGATTGCCAACACGTGTAGAGACGAAAGTCGTTGGGGGAAAGGAACAACGTCACAATTTGACGAACACGTAACTGCGGGGCCTCAGACGAGTATCGGCACAGTCTCGTGGCGGGCGTCGGTGAGGATCTCGAACATGGCGCGGCGAGTGGCCGTCAACTCGGCACGCTCGAATGCCCTGCCAGCCACCTGTATTCGGCATGTGGCGATCGCGGAGTTGTAACAGTACTTCGTCCCGCCGCTCGTGTCGGTGTACGTCAGCCCGATGACGTCGGACGGTTCCGCGACGATCTCCCCCTCGATCATGTGATCGCCTACCCGACCACCGAACGTCCACGAGAACGGCCGGTAGCGTCCGTGCGTCTGCAGCATCCCGCGGACCGAGCGCACCGCGAACTCTTGCCCCGCGTGGCGGAACACGAACAGCGTCACACCGGGTAACAGCACCGGCCCGAGAGCGGCACGGGCGGTGACGATCTCGAGCGTCGTATCGGGTGCGTCGTCAAACCCGCACACCTGTCCGAACGCGTAGGCCGGCGTGTGCCGGGTGCCCCAGTTGTGGTTGACGCTGCCGGTCCAGCCGTCGACCACGAGGCGGACCTCGTCGAGTTCGAGCAAGCCGTCGAACCGGGCCAAGGGGTGGCGCACCGTCGTCTTGGCGGTCGGAAACCGCGCCGCGTACGCACGTTCGGTAAGCAACCGCACCGGCGGTTCGTCGCCGGGAGTGATACTCAAGTCCCACCGCGCCGAGCGGGCGCCGCCGGTGACCACACCCTCGGCCGACCGGTCGTCGAGGAAGGCAGCGGCGATGCGGGCGGTCCAGTCCTCGTAACCGTAGTCGGCCGAATCGATCGGGTAAGGCTGCTTGAGCGCCAGGTTGCCCGCACCGTCCGGATCGAAGACCATCACCCACACATCGGCGGCCGGTGCACCGGCGGTGGGCAGCAACAGCGTTTCCCGCAGCCACAGCGCCTGTGGCCGGTCCGGGTGGTTGGCGCGGATGTAGCGGCTTTCGTAATACGGGGGCTCCGCAGACGTCACTGGTTCAGCATCCAATACTTGAGGGGTGACGGGTATGCAGATCGCGGCCTACATTTTGGCGATGGTGGCGGCGGCGGAAGCCGTCGCGCTGGCCGTGCTGTGGATCCGCTACAGCCGCCAACGGGACGAACTCGAGGACGCTCGTCGACGCGTCGACACCAAGAACATGCTGCTCACCGGTGGCCGCGAGGCGGTCAAGCAGGTGTGGCAGACCGCCAACATCCTGCGCAAGGACGGCATCGGCGCGGCGGTGCGATCCTCGATCGAGGATCTCGCGGACTGGGCCGAGGTCGAGCGGCCGGATCTGGCCAGGCTTTCGCCAGGCGGCAAAATGGTGGTCCTGTTCTCCGATATCGAGGAATCGACGGCGCTCAACGAGCGGATCGGCGACCGCGCCTTTGTCAGGTTGCTGGCTCGCCACGACAAGATGGTGCGTCGCCACGTCAATAACCATTCGGGTTACGTGGTCAAGAGCCAGGGCGACGGGTTCATGGTGGCGTTCGCCCAGCCGGAGCAGGCGGTGCGGTGCGGCATGGCGGTACAGCGATCACTTCGCAGGCAGCCCAACGGCATTCGCGTCCGGATGGGGATTCACATGGGCAAGTCGGTGCGCCGTGGCGATGACCTGTTCGGCCGCAACGTGGCGATGGCGGCACGCGTTGCGGGTGCGGCCGACGGGGGCGAGGTGCTGGTCAGTTCGGTCGTGCGCGACGCACTGGCAGATCTCGACGACATTGCGTTCGACGACGGCCGCGACGCCGAACTCAAGGGCTTCGGCGGGTCACACCGCCTCTACGCGGTCACGCCCTAGTCGCCGCCTTTGTCGGCCTCGGCCGCGCGCTGATGCAGGCGCGCCCGGATGTCTTCCGGCGTATAGGAATTGCGCCGACGCTGGTCGCGAGCGACCAGGACGCCGCCCGCCACCACGCCCGCGACACCCGCCAGGCCGATCCATTTCCAGATACCGCGCATGGCGGTCAGTCTGCCTAAGCTGCGGGGGTGAATCCAAGCGCGGTCTCGCTGGAGCAGGCGCTCGACGCGACACGAACCGGTGACCTCTGGCTGTTTCGGGGGCGGTCGGGGCCGGACCGGGCGATCCAGTCGATGACGAACGCCCCGGTCAATCACGTGGGCATGACGATCGCGATCGAGGATCTGCCGCCGCTGATCTGGCACGCGGAATTGGGCGACAAGCTCATCGACATGTGGACCGGTAAGAACCAGCGCGGGGTGCAACTCAACGACGCGCGGCAGGTGGTGGAGCGGTGGATCATCAACTACCACCAGCGCTGCTGGCTGCGGCAGCTCACCCCGTATGCCGGCCGGGACCAGGAAGACCGCGCGTTGCAGGTGGTGGCGCGGATGGACGGCACACCGTTTCCGAGCACGGCGCGGTTGACCGGCCGGTGGTTCCGCGGACGGCTCGCGGCCACGGACTTGACCCGCGGAATCCCGTTCGTGCACAGGAGAGTCCGAGAAAAGACGCAACGCCGAAAGCGCAAGGAGCTCCAAGCCGGGCTCGAGACCGCATACTGCGCCGAGACCGTCGCCATCACCTACGAGGAGATGGGGTTGCTGACCAGCGAGAAGCACTACAACTGGTTCGATCCCGGCTCGTTTTGGAGCGGGGACTTCCTGCCGTTGGCGCCGGGTTACGAGCTCAGCGCGGAGATCGCCGTCGAGCTGGACTGATCGCTACGCTCGGTGAGGTGCCGAGATCATGGGCCGTCCCGCCGACGTCGGCGTGATCGCGTGGACCGTGCCGGCGGCCCTCGTCACGGTGATGGCGACGATCGCCGTCCTCGCCCGATATCTGCGGGATCGTCGCTAAAGACGCGCGAAGCAGGGGTTGGCGTCCGCTTTCGGAATCGAGGCGTCCCGGCTGGAGAATTTCCCGACGACGCCGGAGTCGGTCACCTCGACGCTGTCGGCGTGAATCCCGAGCGGGTAGTTGTCGTTGAGCTTCTTGGTCAGGTCGTTGAGCGCCGTCTGCACCGCGTCCTCGGGCAGCGGACCGGTGACGCCGAGGACCTCCAGGTTCAGGTCGCCTGCCGTCACCACGGGCTTGGCGGTGACGCTGTTGTCACCGGCCGCCAAGATGACTGTGCCCGCCGCGGGGTCGGTGCGTACACCGGTGATCAGAGCGCCCACTCCCGGGAGGTTGGCGGCGACGGTGTCTTTGATGCCCGCCGACTTCCAGCTCAACGTCGCGTCCAGTGCGCCGATGGTGCCCTTGGCATTTCCGGTTTCCTGCAGCCGCACGTCGGCCAGCGTGACCTCCGCTGTCATCCCGTCGGCACCCTGCACCCGATTGCCGTCGGTCGCGACCGAGATGTTGGTGTAGTGCCCGGTGATGTGCTGCCACAGGAACGGCGGATTGACACCGAAGGAAATCTCGACGCCGTCGTCGGTCACGCACTCGGCGACCTCCGTCAGGATGCTGTCGGCGCGCTGTCGAGCATAGAGTTCGCCGGCGGCCAGGCCGCCTGCCAGCAAGGCGACCAGGATGACGGCGATCAGCACGATCGCGGTCCTGTTGAAGCCCCGGGAGCGACGCGGCTTCTCATCGCCCTCCGGTGTCGAACCGGAGGTCTGCGGCGGGCGTCGTTGGATCTGCTCCGTGGGCCGCAGATCGGCCGGTGACGGTGGCCGCGGGAACCGCTGCGTCGGGCCTGCACTCGTCGCTCCCCGTGGTGTCCCCAACTGCTCGGTCGGCGACTCGGACGACAACGGGTCCGGCCGCCTCGGCGGCGGTGGCCTGCGGTGTCCCGGGTTGGGTGGTGGTGGCGCACCCCGACGCCGCCAGTCGGGCGGTCCAGGGCGTTGTGGCGGCTGCGTCACTTGGGCGATTCTGCCTTATCCGAGAAGCGGAACAGGTGTCCGACCGGCCGGTGGGCACTTGGGCGCACCACTTGCCGCTGATCAGTCGACGCGAAACGCGATCTGTCGTTTTGCGAGGTATGCGGCGAGATTGTTCAGGGCGGAATTCATGTCGTCCACATGATCGGCCGCCGAAATTTCGGCGGGCACGTCGTCGGCACACAGTTCCACCCGCGTCCCGCCGTCGACCCGCGTCACCGTCCACGTCCTCGTCACGGGTCCGCTGAAAGTGGGGGCCTCCGAGGCGAATTCGACGGTTTGGACGACGCGGTGATCCGGTTCGATCTCGATGAAGCGACCCTCGACGACATCGGAGTCGGAGTCGGTCGCACCACCGTGGGCGGGTAAATCGGCATACGTCAAGATCATCCGGTAGGAGCCGCCCGGGCGCGCGTCGAAGTGTTCGAACCGACCGCGCATCCCGGCCGGCGCCAGCCATTCGACGAGCGCCCCGGGGTCGACGAGCGCTTCGAAGACGCGGCTCAACGGCGCCTTCACGATCTGCGACGCGGTATCCGTGCGGGTCATGGCACACCATTGAACCGGATCGTGGCGACCAGAATCTCGGGATCGTTATCCCTAGGACCGACTGTGTGACGGTTCGGTGCGCCTGGTCGGGGCCGCCCGTGACTGACAAGCCCTACGGCGGTGGTGTGGATCGTCGAGACGGCAGGGTGCGCCTGGCCTGCCAGCTCAGCCCCGGCACGGTATTCGCCAGATCCGACCTGGCCCTGGCGAACACACGCAGCGCTCTGTAGGACGACCAAACCTGAAGGAGTGTCGGAACTTTAGGCACCCATGCCAGTTCCCAGTGAATGCCGTTGATCGGGTCGTCGAAGAACACCGCATAGTAGCCGGGCCAGTACTGCGGATACTCCTTGGGCGCGTCGGTGACGAGGATGTCCCCGGTCACCAGAAAGTCGCGATGAAAACGGTCGACTTCTTTCCTGCTCCGGGCCCACGGGGCGATGTGGTTGACGCCGACGGCCTGCTCCGCGTGGGTCAACTTCGCCCCGGTAATCGCCGGTTGAATGCCAATGTAGCTGTGCGGGTTGACGTATCGCGTCATGTAGTAGATCGACTAGTATTCCATGTTCATGGAGGAGAAACTGCTGTACCCCAACCAGCCGAACAGCGCGTCATAGAAGGCGATCGATTCGTCGTAGTTCAGCACGGCGAACTCCACGTGACTGATCCCGCGCCACCGCATCCCGCCTCCCGAAGGTTCTATTACACGGAGTGTGTAGACGGTCGGTAATCGTCACTTACGGCGCTTCGAAGCTCGATTGTCGCGGTTGACCTTGACCGCCTCCCGGATCAGCGTCGTGAATGCGGCCGTGTCCAACTCGTCGTTCTCGCGGAGGTCGATGGAGCGCCCGACGGGTGCGTGCAGGCTCGCATTGAACAATTTGTCCGGGTCGCTGATCGACGAACCCTTGGCGAAGTTCACCTTGACCTTGCCTTTGTACATCTCCAGCGTGCAGATGAGGCCGTCGAGCGAAAATGCTTGCACACCATCGGGATTCGACGGTTTACGCCATTTTATCTCTTCGATGACGTCGGGTTCGACCTGCTTGATCAGAGATCGGATCTCCTCGACCCGATCCACGCGCCAGTCGTCAGTCATATCCCGAATGTACGTCCGGGCCTCCGCCGGTTGCCAGCGCGCGTTGCCTGCCGGTCGGCCGCATAGGTCAGGGGGGCGCTATGGGACGACGTCGCCGGCCCGCTGTCGGAGAAATCGCTGCTCGTGAAAGATTTCGATCGTAAGCGGCTTGTCCTGCGTCCAGCGCTGCGCCCCGCACGAGCGCGACGGACCCGAGGAGATGCACAGCCGAACGACCTCAACCGCCGGGTGCGAGCACCTCGGTAACGACGCCCAGTGCCTCGGAGGTAGACCGGGCGCGAGCATCGCGAGTGGCCAAAACGGCGCCGTGCTCGCGAGCCGCTAGTGCAACCAATCCGTCGTATGCCGCACCACCGGCGATACCTCGGCGCGCGAACTCGCGATGAGCGGAACGCGAGGCGCGCACACCGAGTTGCAGCGACGCAGGAAAGTTTCCAGCGATCAAAGCCACGGCATCCGCAGCGTCGACGCGGGCATCGCCGGGCAACCGGGTCAAGACTGAATACGTCTCCACGAGGGCATGCCCACAAAGACCCAGGGTTCGACTCTCTGCCCAGGCAGCGACCACCGTGTGAGACCGGTGCGAGCTCATCAGGAGTGGCACCGCGACACTGGTGTCGACCGCAGTGACAGGCGCGGCTGTCAACGTCGTCCCGAGTCGATCAGAGCAAACATCATCTCGTCGGTAACCTCGGTGTCTGCGCGAGCTACCAAACGCCCCTTCGTATCCCGCTCAATTCGAGCAGTTCTGCCACCGGGGGTGATCTGCAATCCACCCCCATATGCCGAAATGTCGACCTTCGCTCCAGGAGTCAGCCCCAGCGCGTCGCGCAGCTGCTTGGGCAGGACGACACGGCCACCGGAATCGATGACAGCCTCCATGGGATTAGCGTACCAGTGAAATCCCATTCAAATCCCGGCGGAATTCGATCGGCTATTGAAAACCCCACCGGCTTGCGACGTCAAACAACGCCATTCGCCGTGAGACCGACCTTTCGGCGGAGTTTGTGCACTCAACCCCGCCAAAGCGTCGGTCTCGGCGGAAGCCGCTCAGACGTTGAACCGGAACTCCACCACAGGTCGTTCGAACGTCAGAACCGGAACCCTCGCGCCCGAAGGTGTCTGTTGCTCCGTCGGCATGCCCTTCTGCTCGAAGCCGGCACGCTCGAGTACGCGCTGCGATGCGAGGTTCTGCGGGGAGGTCCGCGCCGTCAGTACCTCGAGACCCATCGCCGCAACGATCTGGTTGGCTGCTTCCAGAGCCTTCACCGCCACTCCACGCCCGCGGGATTCCGACGTCAGCCAGAACCCGACCTCAGCGCGATCGCCGCTGAGCTCGAACAGAACAAGGCTGCCCAGAAACGCCTCCGAGTCTGCGTCAGCGATGGCCAACACCGCCAGCGATCCATCCGCCAAGCCCTGAGCGATCACTCCGTCGATCTGATCGCGCACGATCTCCGGCGTGTAATGAGTCAGCGGCAGATGACCATACTTCTGCACCGCCGGATCGGTCGTTCCCAGCGCGAAGGCTTCGGCGTCACGAGGGTGAAGCTCTCGCACCACAATGTCGTCGACCCTGCATGGAAGGTGTGAAGAGAAGGTCATTTCTTCCCGCTACCTGACGTTCCTCCGTGCCGGAACTCGACCACGTCGCCGTCTTGCATGACGTAATCCTTGCCCTCCATGCGGACCTTGCCCGCCGCCTTGGCCGCGGCCATCGATCCGGCCGCGATCAGGTCGTCGTAGGAGACGATCTCGGCCTTGATGAAGCCCTTCTCGAAGTCGGTGTGGATGACCCCGGCCGCCTTCGGCGCAGTGTCGCCCTGGTGAATCGTCCACGCGCGGGCCTCTTTCGGGCCGGCGGTCAAGAATGTCTGCAACTTAAGCGTGTGAAAACCGGCCCGCGCCAACGCATCCAGCCCACGTTCGGTCTGTCCGATCGACTCCAGCAGCTCGGCGGCGGACTCGTCGTCGAGTTCCTGCAACTCGGCCTCGATCTTCGCGTCCAAGAACACCGCATCGGCAGGCGCGACCAGTTCGCGCAGCTCCGCCTTGCGGGATTCGTCGGTCAGCACCGCCTCGTCGGCGTTGAAGACGTACAGGAACGGTTTGGTCGTCAGCAGGTTCAGCTCTCGCAACGGCGCGATGTCCACGCTCAAGCCGGATGTCGCCGGCTTCTCGGCTCCTGCGGCGAACAACGTCGTCCCGCCGTTGAGAATCTCCTGCGCCGCCGCGGCGGCCTCATACGCCGGCCTGCGTTCCTTGTGCGTCCTGGCTTCCTTCTCCAATCGCGGTAACGCCTTCTCCAGCGTCTGCAGATCCGCGAGGATCAGCTCGGTCTCAATGACCTCTATATCGGATTTCGGGTCGATGCGGCCGTCGACGTGGGCCACGTCGTCGTCGCTGAACACCCGCACCACTTGGCAGATCGCATCGCTCTCGCGGATGTTGGCCAGGAACTTGTTGCCCAGCCCGGCGCCTTCGGACGCGCCCTTGACGATCCCGGCGATATCAACGAAGGTGACCGGCGCATGAACAATCTTTTCCGACCCGAACATCCTGGCGAGCTCGGCCAATCTCGGATCGGGCAGCGGCACGACACCTTCGTTGGGCTCGATCGTGGCGAACGGGTAGTTGGCCGCCAACACGTCGTTGCGCGTCAACGCGTTGAACAGCGTCGATTTACCGACGTTCGGCAGGCCGACGATTCCCAGGTTCAAGCTCACAGGGTCCAGAGTCTAGGAGACTGTGACGCGCGCGCGAGAACCGCGCTGACAGCCACACGTAGCGAAAGCCGGTACGGTCTACCTGTGTCAGCACAGCGCGCACGGCCGGCGGTCAGCGCCGACCATCGCTCCGCGCATCCCAATTTCCCGGGTGTTCCCGGCTGGGGTGCTGTGTTGATCGCGGTCACGGCGACCACTATCGGGTTCGCGTTCGACGCTGGGTCGGGCAGCAAAGAACTCAGCTCCGTTTTCGCGGCGTGCTACGTACTCGGCTGCCTCGCCGCGGTTCTGGCGGTCCGACAGGAAGCGCTGTTCACCGCGGTGATCCAGCCGCCGCTGCTCCTGTTCGTCACCGTGCCAGGCTCCTACTTCCTGTTCACCGGCGGGCAATTCACCGGAATGAAGGATCTGGCGATCAACTGCGGCTATCCGCTGATCGAGCGCTTTCCGCTGATGTTTTTCACGTCCGCGGTCGTGCTGTTGACCGGCATGGCCCGCTGGTACGTCGGCATGTCGGCCCGCCGCGCGTCCCCGCGGGCCACCGACGATGTCCGCCACGAGCCGAAGCCGGCTCTGGTGGCGGCGTTGACGGCCAAGATCTCCTCGCTGCTCGAGCGCCACCGCCACGATGAGGATGACGAGGTTGTCGCCGCGCCGCGCCGCAAGCGCCCCGACGGCGCGAGCCGGTCCACCCGAACCAGCAGGACGGCGCCGCGAACCGGCAGAGCAGCGGCGGCTAACCGCAGCGGTCGGCCGACCAGCCGGACCCCGACGTCGCGATCGCGCCATGCCCGACCGCCCGAGACCGAGATCATCGAGCCGGTCGCCGAGCGTCCGCGCCGCACCCGCTCCGGCAGGCACGCTGAGCCGCCGCCACCGCCCGCCCAGCCTCGGCGCAGGCCCCGCCCGGCGAACCCACGTCAGCCCGGTCCTCCCCCGTCCGAGCGGCGCGCCGGCTATGACCGCGCCGGGGAGCGCCCGGAGCGGCGGCGCCGCTTCGACGACTACCAGCCGCGCGAGCCACATGACAGGAACGGCAACGGGACGCATCACCCGATCTCGCGAGTGCGCTACCGGGGCGAAGAGGCCGACGGCCCCACGGAGTACCGCACCCGCCGCCGGAGCGCGCGCGACGTGGAAGCCGATTCCTGGGAGTACGACATCTGAGTCCGGCTCGGCCGTCCGTCACCGGAGCCGCCGGCGACCAGCCACGAAAGTGCCCTGAAACAGGCTATTTTTGGGCACGCTTAGGTCTCCTCACGCTGAGAAGGCTCAGGACCGGGCGGGGCGGATCTCCCTCGGCAACGCGAACACCAGCGTCTCGTTGGCCGTCGTCACCGGCTGCACCACGTCGTATCCGTACTCGGCCAGCCGCTCCAACACACCGCGCACCAGGATCTCCGGCACCGAGGCGCCCGAGGTGACGCCGACCGTCGTCACTCCATCGAGCCACGCGGGGTCGATGTCGTCGGCGTAGTCGACGAGGTGAGCGGCATCAGAGCCGGCGCCCAGCGCAACCTCCACCAGCCGCACCGAGTTCGACGAGTTGCGCGACCCGACGACGATCACCAGCTCACATTCCGGTGCCATCGCTTTGACCGCCACCTGGCGGTTCTGGGTGGCGTAACAGATGTCGTCGCTCGGCGGGTCCTGCAGGGTCGGGAACTTCTCCCGCAGTCGGCGCACCGTCTCCATGGTCTCGTCCACGCTCAGCGTGGTCTGCGACAGCCAGATGACCTTGTTCTCGTCGCGCACGGTCACGTTCTCGACGGACTCCGGCCCATCGACGAGCTGGACGTGCTCGGGTGCCTCCCCGGCGGTGCCGATGACCTCCTCGTGGCCCTCGTGGCCGATCAACAGGATGTCGTAGTCGTCGCGGGCGAACCGCTTGGCCTCGTTGTGCACCTTGGTGACCAGCGGGCAGGTCGCGTCGATGACCTGGAGGTCGCGCTCCTTGGCGGTCTGGTGCACGGTCGGCGCCACGCCGTGCGCGGAGAACACCACGATCGCGCCCTCGGGCACCTCGTCGGTCTCGTCGACGAAGATGGCGCCCGCCTTGGCCAGGGTGTCGACGACGTGCCGGTTGTGCACGATCTCGTGGCGCACGTAGACCGGGGCCCCGTGCTTCTCCAGCGCGCGCTCGACAGTCTCGACCGCGCGGTCCACCCCCGCGCAGTAACCACGCGGTTCGGCCAAAAGCACCCGCTTGCCGGTGGGGCCACCGGTCACCGAGCTGGAGGCACCCGGAATCCCCATGTTGATAGTCGGCGGCATGCCTTTCAGGGTACGCATCCGCGACCCACCCGGACCAGCCGAGACACCCGCCGTAGGCTGGGGGCCATGGCAACCGCACCGTATGGGGTCCGTCTGCTGGTTGGCGCGGCGGTGACCGCCATCGAGGAAACCCGCAAGCTGCCACAGACCATCCTGATGTACCCGATGACCATCGTCAGTCAGCTGGCGCACCTGGTGATGAAGTTTCAGCAGGACGTCGCCGACCTGGTCAACAGGGGTGACGAGACCCTCGAGTCGATCTTCCCGCCCAAGGACGAGCAGCCCGAGTGGGCCACCTTCGACGAGGATCTCGACGGTTCCGGTACCCGAACCGAGACTCCCACCCAGGGCGAACGTATGACCGAGGGTCGCTTTGCGCTGTTCAGCAACGGAGAGCCGCAGTCGGCACTCGAGGATGACGGCGCGGATACGGGCCTGGCGATCGGTGAGGCGCCCGAGATCGTCGAGGAACTCGACTACGAGTCGCTCACGCTGGCACAGTTGCGGGCACGGTTGAACACGCTGCGGGTGGCCGACCTCGAGGCGCTGCTGGCCTATGAGGAGACCACCAAGGGCCGCGCCCCGTTCCAGACCCTGCTCGCCAACAGGATCACCCGCGCGTCCACCAAGTGAGCCGGCCGACTGACCATCGGCGGATCGCAGCGGGGCCGGGAAGATGACCGACGCCGAGCAGGGCCAGTCCCCGGACAACCCGTATCCGGTGCGCTCCGTCTCGATGAAGATCAAGGACTGGATCGAGCGACTCGGCACGGTCTGGGTCGAGGGACAGGTCGCCCAGCTGTCCACCAGGCCGAACTCCAGCACTGCGTACATCACCCTTCGAGACCCGTCCGTCGACATGTCGCTGTCGATCACCTGCCCGCGAGAACTCGTGCTCAACGCGCCCGTGAAACTCACCGAGGGCACCCGGGTGGTCATGCTCGGACGGCCTAACTTCTTCGTCGGTCGCGGGTCATTTTCGTTGCGGGTCAACCAGATTCGCGCGGTAGGTGTCGGCGAGCTGTTGGCGCGTATCGAACGTCTGCGCCAGCTGTTGCACGCCGAGGGGCTGTTCGACCCGCGGCTCAAGCGGCCGATTCCGTTCCTGCCCGACACCATCGGCCTCATCACGAGCCGCGGCAGTCATGCCGAACACGACGTCATCTCGGTGGCCACCGACCGCTGGCCCGCGGTGCGGTTCGCCGTTCGCAACACCGCAGTGCAGGGCCCCAACACCGTGCCCCAGGTCGTCGAGGCACTGCGTGGACTCGACGCCGACCCCGACGTCGACGTGATCGTCATCGCCCGCGGCGGTGGCAGCGTCGAGGACCTGCTGCCCTTCTACGACGAGACCCTGTGCCGCGAGATCGCCAAGTGCACCACCCCGGTGGTCAGCGCGATCGGTCACGAACCCGACAACCCGCTGTGCGATCTGGTCGCCGACCTGCGCGCCGCCACGCCAACCGACGCGGCCAAGCGCATCGTCCCCGACGCGGCCGCCGAGCAGGCGTTCATCACCGACCTCTGCCGACGCGGTGGGCGTGCGCTGCGCAACTGGGTGCATCGCGAGCAGCACATCCTCGACCAGTTGCGCAGCCGGCCCGTGCTGGCGCAGCCGTTGGCGGCGATCACCGCGCGCGCCGACGAGGTCGACCGATTGCGCACCACCGCCCGGCGCGATATAGCGCGGCTCGTGGCCAGCGAAACCGATCGCATCGGGCATCTTTCGGCGCGGTTGAGCACACTGGGTCCGGCGGCGACGCTGGCGCGCGGATACGCGGTCGTGCAGACGATGCCGGACGCTGCGGTGCTGCGTTCGACGGCCGACGCCCCGCCCGGGGTGCGGCTTCGAGTGCGGCTGTCCGACGGGGCGGTCACCGCAGTCAGCGAGGGGTCGGAAGGGGCGACGAAATGAAGCCTGTTAGTGCGTTGGGCTACGAAGAGGCGCGGGATGAGCTGGTCGCAGTCGTCCAGCAGCTCGAACAGGGCGGACTCGACCTGGATACATCGCTGAAGCTTTGGGAAAGAGGCGAAGAACTCGCTAAACGATGCGAGGAGCACTTAGCTGGAGCTCGCAAGCGAATCGAGGACGCCCTGGCGGCCAAAGAACCCGGCGACAGTTGAGAGCGCAATCAACCTCCGCTTCGGGGGTCGAAACTGTAACACGTTTCAGTTAAGCTGCCCCGCATGGGTGACTCCACGCTGACCACCGACTTGGGCCGGGTCCTCGTGACAGGCGGGTCCGGGTTCGTCGGCGCCAACCTGGTGACCGAACTGCTCGAGCGCGGATACGAGGTGCGGTCCTTCGACCGTGTCCCCTCGCCGCTGCCGACACACCCTCGCCTCGAGGTGTTCGACGGCGACATTTGCGACCCCGACAGTGCGGCGGCCGCGGTCGCGGGCGTCGACACCGTGTTCCACACCGCGGCGATCATCGATTTGATGGGTGGCGCCTCGGTCACCGAGGAGTACCGCAGGCGCAGCTTTGCGATCAACGTCACCGGCACCGAGAACCTCGTGCGTGCGGCCAGGGCCGCCGGCGTGAAGCGGTTCGTCTACACGGCGTCCAACAGCGTGGTGATGGGCGGCAAGCGAATCTCCGGTGGCGACGAAACGCTGCCCTACACCGAGCGATTCAATGACCTGTACACCGAGACAAAGGTCGCCGCGGAGGATTTCGTGCTATCGCAGAACGGAGTCGACGGCCTGCTCACCTGTTCGATCCGGCCGAGCGGCATCTGGGGCCGCGGCGATCAGACCATGTTCCGCAAGGTGTTCGAAAGCGTGCTCGCCGGACACGTCAAGGTGTTGGTCGGCGGCAAGAACGTCAAACTCGACAACTCCTACGTGCACAACCTGATTCACGGCTTCATCCTCGCTGCGCAGCACCTCGTTCCCGGCGGCACCGCCCCCGGCCAGGCGTACTTCATCAACGACGGCGAACCGATCAACATGTTCGAGTTCTCCCGCCCGGTGGTGGAGGCGTGCGGCCAGCGCTACCCGAAGATCCGCGTTCCCGGCCGCCTGGTGTGGTTGGCCATGACGATATGGCAGTGGTTGCACTTCCGCTTTGGGCTACCCAAGCCGATGGTCGAACCCCTTGCGGTGGAACGGCTTTACCTCGACAACTACTTCTCCATCGCCAAGGCCGAACGTGACCTCGGTTACCGGCCGCTGTTCACCACCGAGCAGGCGATGGCCGAATGCCTGCCCTACTACGTCGACTTGTTCCACCAGATGAAGAACGCCTCGAAGGAGCCGGCGGTGAGCGTCGCCGCCTCCGCCCCGCCCGAGGGCTGAGTCAGCGATACGCCAGGTTGCCCACAACTTTGTCGTACCTGTCGATCACCTTCCGGCCACCGGGGTGCTCGTTGCGTCGAGGCTTCGAAGGTGTTCGGCAGCACCGAAGGCACTGACCGGGCATGGTGGTGGTGATGGTCGAATCACGGTTCACAACCAGCGCCGGTGCGCACCTTCACTACCTCGACTCGGGCGGACCCGACCGCGGAGCGCCCCTGGTCTTCGTACCGGGCTTCACCGATGTCGCCGACGACTACCTCGAGGTGCTGCCGCTGTTCGGCCGGCGGACGCTGGTTGTCGACCTGCGCGGCCATGGGCGCAGCAGCGCGCCCGAAAGCGGTTACGATTCAGGAACACTCGGACGCGACGTCGCCGCGGTGATCGACTCGGTCACCGACGGGCCGGTACACCTGATGACGTTCTCCCGGGGCACCCCCTATGCACTGGCCTGGGCGCTCGACGTGCGTGAACGGGTCCGGTCGATTTCGATCGGCGACTATGTGCCGGAGGAGATCACGCTGCCGCAGGAGGTCTCGACGTTCTTGTTGGACGGTCGCTGGCGTGGCACGCCGGTGCACGAACGGGTGAACCGTGCCGCCGGCGAGGCGGTCTTTCGTGCGGCGCGCCGGCAGTCCTTCTGGGAGCCGCTGGCGCAGTGGCAGCCCCCGCTGCTGGTGGTGCGCAGTCCGAACAGCCCGTTGATCGACGATGCCGCCTGGAACCGCTACCGAGACCTGTTCCCTGCAGCGTCACTGCACGTGTTCGCCGACTCGCCGCACGATATTTTCCGTCCCGACCGCGAGCGCTACCCCGCACTGGTGCGCGCGCACATCGACACCGTCGACGGAATCGTCACGGCAGCGTCGCCAGCGCAGTGACTTCCTGTGCCGCTGTTGGTCAGCGCCGCGTGATCCAGCCGCGCGCTGAGTGGCCTTGCAGACCGAGATGTGGGAATTGGCATCCGGCGGCATCGCCCTGATGGTGTCCAGACTCGCGGTGTCCGTACCGCCCGCCGTCGGCACACCGTCCCAATCGGCGAGTGTCCAGCCGGCCCGGGGATTTCCAGCGATCGCCGGTTTCGCCGCCAACGGTCTCGAGCACGTCATCGTCGGCAATGCGACCGGTCGTCGGCGGACTCGACGAAATCGGGGCCAGCACCGGATAATTGACGAGGGTGGTCGACAATCTGCGTGCACTGACCTGATCGGGTCCACCGATTACTGCACAGTGGTCCTGAAATCGTCGCGGCGACAACCCTGGTGTAGATCTCGGCGTGGCTGAGTCGCTCAGGTTCGGCTCGGATGTCCGTGTATCGCCACGACGTGACGGGTATCCACCTAACGTTCCGACTGGACACAGGTTTTCCGATCTCACGTGAGAGGCGCCATGAAGGCATTGCGGTTGACCGGTTGGAAGACCGATCCCGAACTCGTCGAGGTGCCGAAGCCCACCCCCGGACCGGGACAGGTCGTCGTCAAGATCGGCGGAGCGGGAGCCTGTCACTCAGACCTGCACCTGATGCACGATTTCGACGCCGGGATGATGCCGTGGCAGATGCCGTTCACTCTGGGCCACGAGAACGCCGGCTGGGTCGACTCGGTGGGTGATGGAGTCGTCACGGTCGCGGAAGGTGATGCCGTCGCCGTCTACGGCCCGTGGGGCTGCGGCAAGTGCGGGCGATGCCAGCAGGGGGCAGAGAACTACTGCGAGAACCCCGCCGCCGCACCGGTCGTCAGCGGCGGCGGTGGACTCGGGCTTGACGGCGGTATGGCGGAGTACCTGCTGGTGCCCGCGGAGCGACTGCTGGTGCCACTTCCGGACGGGCTGGATCCGGTGACCGCGGCGCCACTGACCGACGCGGGTTTGACGCCGTACCACGCGATCCGCCGGTCGTGGCCGAAGACGACACCGACGTCGACCGTCGTGGTGATCGGCGTCGGCGGCCTCGGCCACATGGCGCTGCAACTCGTGAAGGCGACGACGGCCGCCATGGTCATCGCCGTCGACAACCGCAAGGAGGCGCTCGAACTCGCCACACGCTTCGGTGCCGATCATGCCGTCGTGTCGGACGCGACGGCGGCCGAGGCCATCAAAGACCTCACCGGCGGCCGGGGCGCGGACGTGCTGCTGGACTTCGTCGGCGCCGAGGCGACGATCGAGCTGTCCCGAGCCGCCGCCAGGCCACTCGGCGATGCGACCATCGTCGGCATCGCCGGTGGCTCGGTCCCTCTCTCGTTCTTCTCTCAGCCGTACGAGGTCAGCATCCAGACGACCTACTGGGGGACCCGTCCCGAGCTCGTCGAGTTGCTCCAGCTGGCAGCCCGAGGCATGTTGCATGTCGAGTCGACCACGTACTCCCTCGACGACGCACCCCGCGCATACCGCGATCTACAGGACGGCAAGGTTCGCGGCCGCGCAGTGATCGTGCCCTGAGATATTCGGCCGAAACTGTGTTCCAGCAGAGAAACTTCGAGTAGCGGTCTGCGGGAACACAGTTTCGCGCGGTCGACCGTCTAAGCGCTAGGTTGAGAGCGACCAACGTCGAAAGGGCAACTGTATGAGCAACGGGCGCACCGCGATGGTGATCGGCGCGGCGTCGGGGATCGGCTTGGCGACGGCGCGTGCTCTCGCCGCGGAAGGAGACAGCGTCACGCTTGCCGACCGCAACGTCGACGGTGCCCGCGAGCACGCCGCCGAACTCGGCGACCCGCACACCGCCGCGCACGTCGAGGTCACCGACGAAGCATCGGTGCAGGCGCTGTTCGAACGGGCCGGCCCGCTCGACATCGTGGTCAACTGCGCGGGTTTCAGCAACGTCGGCATGATCGTCGACATGGCCGTCGAGGACTTCCGCGCGGTCATCGACGTCTGCCTCAACGGCGCCTTCATCGTCGCCAAACACGCGGGCCGAACCCTGCGCGAAGGCGGTGTGCTGGTGTCGATCACCTCACTAAACGCGCGCCAACCCGCCGCCGGGATGAGCGCGTACTGCGCGGCGAAGGCCGGCTTGTCCATGCTGACCCAGGTGGCGGCGCTGGAACTCGGCCCGCGGGGCATCCGCGTCAACGCGGTCGCGCCCGGGTTCGTGCACACGCCGCTGACCGCGCCCGCCGCGGCCGTCCCCGGCGTCGTCGAGGAATACGTCGAGAACACCGCGCTCGGCCGCGCGGGGACCCCTGAGGACGTCGCCGAAGCGGTGCTGTTCCTGTGCTCGCCGAAATCGTCCTGGCTGACCGGTGAGGTGCTCGACCTCAACGGCGGCGCCCACATGAAGCGCTATCCCGATGTGATGGGCCATGTGATGAGGCTCGCGACGCAGTGATGAGCGCTCGCGCGAAGAACAGGCAGCGATGAGTTTCACCGGAAAGCAAGCGATCGTCACCGGTGGCGGATCGGGTATCGGCGCGGCATTGTGCCGGGCGCTCGTGCGAGCGGGCGCCGAGGTGGTCTGCACCGACGTCGACGGTGACGCGGCCGAGCGGACCGCGTCGGCCCTCGGTCCCAACACCCGCGCCGCACGCCTGGACGTCACCGACGCGGCGGCGGTGCAGGCGGCCGTCGACGAGGTGGTGAACCGGGCCGGCCGGCTCGACCTGATGTTCAACAACGCCGGAATCGTCTGGGGCGGCGACACCGAACTGCTGACGCTGGACCAGTGGAACGCGATCATCGACGTCAACATCCGCGGCGTGGTGCACGGGGTGGCCGCCGCCTATCCGCTGATGGTGCGCCAAGGCCACGGCCACATCGTCAACACCGCCTCGATGGCCGGACTGACCGCCGCCGGACAGGTCACCAGCTACGTGATGAGCAAGCATGCCGTCGTCGGAATGAGCCTGGCACTGCGCTCGGAGGCCGCTGCGCGCGGCGTCGGGGTACTCGCCGTCTGCCCCGCTGCCGTCGAGACGCCGATCCTGGACAAAGGAGCCGTCGGCGGGTTCGTCGGTCGCGACTACTTCCTGCAAGCCCAGGGCGGCAAACCCTACGACGCCGACCGCCTCGCAAGCGACGTGCTGCGAGCCGTAGAGAAGAACAAGCCACTGTTGATAAAACCCCGCATCGCGTACGCGCAGTGGATGTTCGCGCGGTTCGCGCCGACGCTGATGAACCGGGTGTCGATGCGGTTCATCGCCGGCCAACGCGCCAAACAAGCGCAAGCGAGGTCCGACACGCTGTAGACATAGCGGCAATGGACACCGAGTTCTCGCAATCTCAGCGCCGCGCGCTGGCCGTCGCGACCGTGGTCGCGATCGCGTTCGGCGCGTACTTCCTGCGCGGGTACTTCATCCTCATCGTGGTGGGCGCCGTGGCCGCCTACCTGTTCTCGCCGCTGTACAGGCGGCTCAACAGCCGGATGGGCAGCGGGTTGTCGGCGACGCTGACCCTGCTCGCCGCGATCGCCGCGGTGATCGTGCCGTTAGGCCTGTTCGTGACGCTGGCCGTCGTGCAGATCACGACCATGGTGGAGCGAGTGGCCGAGTGGGTCGACCGCACCGACCTCTCGGCCCTCGGCGATCGAGCGCTGGAGTTCGTCAACGACCTGCTGCGCCGCGTGCCATTCATCGACACCACGGTCACCCCCGAATCGCTGCGCGAATCGATGACGAAGGTCGCCCAGGAGGCGGGCCAGTGGCTGCTGAGCCTGCTGCAGGGGGCGGCGGGCGGTGTGTTCGGCGGTGTCACCGCGGCGATCCTGTTCCTCTATGTGTTCGTCTCGCTGCTGACGAACCGCGACCGGGTAGTGACGATGATCCGCCAACTCAACCCCCTCGGCGAGGACGTCACCGACGTCTACATGGGCAAGATGGGCGCGATGGTGAAGGGCACCGTGATGGGCCAGTTCGTCATCGCGGTCTGCCAGGGCGTCGCGGGTGCGGGGTCGATCTATCTGGCCGGCTTCCACCAGGGTTTCTTCCTGTTCGCCGTGCTGCTGTCCGCGCTGTCGATCATCCCCCTCGGCGGCGGCATCGTCACGATCCCGTTCGGGATCGGAATGATCCTGTTCGGCAACATCTTCGGCGGCGTGTTCGTCGTCCTGTTCCACCTGATCGTGGTGACCAACATCGACAATTTCCTGCGGCCCATCCTGGTACCGCGCGAGGCCCGCCTCGACGCCGCGCTCATGCTGCTCGCCGTGTTCGCCGGAATCAGCATGTTCGGGGCCTGGGGCATCATCATCGGGCCGGTGCTGATGATCGTCATCGTCACCACCATCAGCGTCTACTTAGAGGAGTACAAGGGCGTGCCGATGCAGCGCCCCGACGCCGCCGACGAGAAGCCCAGGCGCCGAAACCCGTTCTGGTGGTTCGGCCGTCGGATCAGAGAGGCCCGCGGCAAACAGGAAGCCGACGACGATTCGATCGACGACGAGGCGCCGGAACCCGACGCTCCTAAGTCAACCGCTCCTTGAGGAACGCGACCACACGTTTGAGTGCCGCGTCGGTCGGATGCCCTTCCCGCTGACGCATTTCCAGCGTCAGCACCGAATGGGCCATCTTGGCGAACCCGTGCTCGTTACCCTTACCGGAGTCGATTTCGATCACCTCGAACGCGTCGCCGAGCCGGTCCTTGAGCGTCTGGAAGCGCTCCGCAGGCACCAAGGGGTCCTCGCTGAA
This sequence comes from Mycolicibacterium sp. ND9-15, assembly GCF_035918395.1. NCBI lineage: Bacteria > Bacillati > Actinomycetota > Actinomycetes > Mycobacteriales > Mycobacteriaceae > Mycobacterium > Mycobacterium jinjuense. Next base: position 3,717,405 of record NZ_CP142362.1, on the reverse strand, counting down.
GCGCAATCCCAACGCGCACAGCCCTTCGTCGGCGGCCCGGCGCTCGACGACCTTCAACTCCGCCTCGGACAGTCCGGGGTCGCGGCGCTGCTTCGGTGTCAGCGGCAACGGCAGCGACGGCTGGCTCAGCACCGGGGCGAGCACGCTGTCGTCGACCGCCGCGGCCAGCGCGAACCCACCCGTGAAGCACTGACCGATCACGCCGACACCCTTACCTGGCGTCCGCTCGTTGAGGTCGCGGGCCAGCGCGCGCAGGTAATGCGCGACGGGCCGGTCGGCGTTGGTGGCGAACGCGGCGAATTCCTTGGCCACACACCCGCGCACCATGATCGGCACCATGGCCGGACGTACAGGTGGCGCGCCGGGTGTGCCGAACAGCGACGGTATCGCAACGGTGAACCCGTTGTCGACGAGGTGGTTTCCGAGAGCGAGCACGCCGGGATGCGCGCCGGGCATCTCGGGGATGAGCACCACGCCGGGGCCCTCGCCCTTGCGGTAGACGTCGTGGGTGTAGCCGGACGCCGTGAACGGCGCGGCGGTCCACCCGGTGAGGTCGGCTTCCGGAGCGGTTTCGGTCAACGGGTTCTCCGTCCGTTACGGGGTGGGCAGCGGCGAAGCGGCCTGCGTCGCCGCCGCCAGCGTACGGAACTCGTCGGCATCCGCGGCGCCGGTCAGTGCGATCTGCGCGGGCCCGGTCGCGCCGGTCAGCCGCGTGGTCCACACCGGTTCGGCGGGCTTGCCGTCCTCGTCGCTTCCCTCGTAGACCACCCAGCGCACACCGTCGACGTCCCGCACCCCGGTCGGCACGACATCCGAGTCGAGCGATCCGACGAGCTTCTCCTCGTCGGCGTTACTTTGGGTCAGGCTCACGTACATCCCGCTCGGGGCGAGGTAACCGACTGTGGAGCTCACGGCGCGCACCGGCTGCCGCGTGGCCGGGTCGGTGCGGCCGGCCTCGATGCCTCTTCGGCTCCCCGAGTTCGACATCCACCCCTCGGGCAGCTGCGGCACCCGGATCGGGATCTTCAGCGCGTCGGCGTCGGCGCGTAGCGCGGCGGGTGCGTCGTGGGACGGGGCCGGCCCCTGACCAGGGCCGCGGGCCTGAAACGAGCACATGCCCAGCATCCCGGCCAACACGATGCAGGCCAGCACCAACGGCGCCATCGACCAGAACATGTCCCGGCCGTCGTGCAGCAGCCGCGACTTCGCAGGCTTGGGAGCCGGCTGCGGCTGTTGCGTCGTCACGGTGCCAGTATCCCAGCTCCCGAAGGTGGACCGACAGATGGGACAATCTGGCGCATGAGCCCCACACGCCGTGAAGCACCCGACCGAAACCTCGCCTTGGAACTGGTTCGAGTCACCGAAGCCGGCGCGATGGCCGCAGGCCGTTGGGTGGGTCGCGGTGACAAGGAAGGCGGCGACGGCGCCGCGGTCGACGCGATGCGCGAACTGGTGAACTCGGTATCGATGCGCGGCGTGGTCGTGATCGGCGAGGGTGAGAAGGACAACGCACCGATGCTCTACAACGGCGAGGAGGTCGGCAACGGCGACGGACCGGACTGCGACTTCGCCGTGGATCCCATCGACGGCACCACGCTGATGAGCAAGGGCCTGTCCAACGCGATCTCGGTGCTGGCCGTCTCCGAGCGAGGGACCATGTTCGACCCGTCCGCGGTGTTCTACATGAACAAGATCGCCGTCGGCCCGGACGCCGTCGACGCCATCGACATCACCGCCCCGATCGGCGAGAACGTGCGGCGGGTGGCCAAGGCAAAGAACGTTTCGGTGTCGGACTTGACGGTGTGCATTCTGGACCGGCCGCGGCACAAGCAGCTGATCGCCGACGTGCGCGCCGCCGGCGCCCGCTGCCGGCTGATCACCGACGGCGACGTCGCCGGCGCGATCTCGGCGTGCCGGCCGAACACGCCCACGGACATGCTGGTCGGTATCGGCGGTACCCCGGAAGGCATCATCGCGGCCGCTGCGATCCGCTGCATGGGCGGCGCGATCCACGGCCAGCTGGCGCCCAAGGACGACGAAGAGCGCGAGAAGGCCATCGACCGCGGCCACGACATCGACAAGGTGCTGACCACCGAGGACCTGGTCTCCGGCGACAACGTGTTCTTCGCCGCCACCGGCGTCACCGACGGCGATCTGCTCAAGGGTGTCCACTTCTACAGCGGTGGGTGCACCACGCAGTCGATCGTGATGCGGTCCAAGTCGGGCACCGTCCGGATGATCGAGGCCTACCACCGGCTGTCCAAGCTGAACGAATACTCCGCGATCGACTTCACCGGCGACAGCAACGCCGTCTACCCGCTGCCGTAGATCACCGACACGAGAAGGGCACACATGAGCGTCGACTCGACCTCGAATGACGATGTCGAATACCGGATCGAACACGACACCATGGGCGAGGTCCGGGTGCCGGTCAACGCGTTGTGGCGTGCGCAGACGCAACGCGCGGTGGAGAACTTCCCGATCTCCGGCCGTGGCCTCGAACGCACCCAGATCCGGGCTCTCGGCCTGCTGAAGGGTGCCTGTGCGCAGGTGAACAAGGACCTCGGGCTGCTGGCCCCGCAGAAGGCGGACGCGATCATCGCCGCGGCCGGTGAGATCGCAGACGGTCTGCACGACGACCAGTTCCCCATCGACGTGTTCCAGACCGGTTCGGGCACCAGCTCGAACATGAACACCAACGAGGTGATCGCGGGCATCGCCGCGCGCAACGGCGTGACCGTGCACCCCAACGACGACGTGAACATGTCGCAGTCGTCGAACGACACCTTCCCCACCGCGACGCACATCGCCGCGACGGAAGCCGCTGTGCGCCATCTGATCCCGGCGCTGGAGGTGTTGCACGAGTCGCTCGATACGAAGGCCCGGCAGTGGCGCACCGTGGTGAAGTCCGGTCGCACCCATCTGATGGACGCCGTTCCGGTGACGTTGGGCCAGGAGTTCGGCGGTTACGCCCGTCAGGTCGAAGCCGGCATCGAACGGGTGAAGGCGACTCTGCCCCGACTCGGTGAGCTGGCGATCGGCGGCACCGCGGTCGGCACCGGCCTCAACGCCCCCGACGATTTCGACGAACGCGTCGTCGCCGTGCTCAGTGAGCAGACCGGCCTGGCCGAACTGCGCGTCGCGGCCAACCACTTCGAGGCCCAGGCCGCCCGCGACGGGCTGGTCGAGGCGTCGGGCGCGCTGCGCACGATCGCCGTTTCGCTGACCAAGATCGCCAACGACATCCGGTGGATGGGCTCGGGGCCGCTGACCGGGCTCGGCGAACTCCAACTGCCGGATCTACAGCCGGGCAGTTCGATCATGCCGGGCAAGGTGAATCCCGTGATCCCCGAGGCGGTCACGCAGGTGGCCGCACAGGTGATCGGCAATGACGCCGCGATCGCTTTCGGGGGCGCATCGGGAGCCTTCGAGCTCAACGTCTACATCCCGATGATGGCCCGCAACATCCTCGAGTCGTTCAAGATCTTGACCAACTCCTCGACGTTGTTCGCCGAGCGGTGCATCGACGGCCTGGTGGCCAACGAGGACCGCCTGCGTGAGCTCGCGGAGTCCTCGCCTTCGATCGTGACGCCGCTGAACTCGGCGATCGGCTATGAAGAGGCCGCCGCGGTCGCCAAACAGGCGCTCAAAGAGAAGAAGACCATCCGGCAAACCGTCATCGACCGGGGCCTGATCGGTGACAAGTTGTCCGAGGAGGAACTCGACAAGCGCCTCGACGTGCTGGCGATGGCCAAGGTGAAAGACGACGATCGCTGAGGATTCTCGCCCTCCCTGTCCCGCTGCCCGCGTGATGTCGCATGGTCACGAGTATAGAAACGTCACGCTATGTTGGGATCAGCTGAAATTGTGAAGATGTGCCAGGGAACGTGGTGATCGGCCAGTCGACACATCAGCGCACCGTCGCTGCCTTCCTGGACTCGTTGGCGGTCGGTCCGTCGGCATTGCTGATCGAAGGTGAGGCGGGGATCGGCAAGACCACGCTGTGGTCGGCCGTCGTCGACCAGGCGCGGGAGCGCGGATTCCACGTGCTCTCGACACGTCCGGCGGCTGCCGAATCCGTGCTCGCCTACACCGCGCTGGCCGACCTGCTTGACGAGGCGGGCCCCCGCGCCTGGGCCGAGCTGCCGACGCCTCAGCTGCTCGCGGTCGACCAGGTCCTGCTGCGGGCAAACGAGGATGCGGTGACCGACCAGCGGGCCGTAGCTGCCGCGTTCCTGTCGGTGGTCGAGCGCCTCGCCGACGAGCGACCCGTCTTGCTGGCCATCGACGACCTGCAGTGCCTCGACCCGTCGAGCAGGCACGTGATCGCGTTCGCGGTACGGCGGCTCAGCGGGCACACCGGGCTGCTCGCCAGTCATCGGACCGAGCCCGGCGACGGTGCGGGACTCGGCTGGCTGCAGTTGCCCAGGCCCGAGGCAGTCAGCCGAATCCGGTTGCGCCCGTTGAATGTTCAGGATCTGCACGCGGCGGTTTCCTCGCGGCTGCGGCGGCCCTTCTCGCGTCCCACTATCAGCCGCATACACCAGGTGTCGGGCGGTAACCCGTTCTACGCAATCGAACTGGCGCGCTCCATCGACGAACGCGCCCCGGCCGCCGACACACCGCTGCCCCGCACCCTCGCCGACGTGGTCAGTTCCCGGCTCGGAAGGCTCGATACCGATGTGCACGACGCACTGTTGGCCGCCTCGTGCCTTGCGGCGCCCACGGTGGAGTTGGTGTCGAACGCGACGACGGGCGACGAAGACCGGCTCGTCGAGCTGTTGGAGATCGCCGAGGGCAGGGGCATCATCACCCTCGACGGCAACCGGATCCGGTTCGCCCATCCGCTGCTGGCCAGCGGTGTCTACACCGAAGCCGCCCCCGATCGTCGTCGGGCGATGCACCGTCGGCTCGCCGAGTTCGTCGACGAACCCGAACTGCGGGCCAGGCATCTGGCGCTGGCCACCACCAGAGGTGACGAGGTCACGCTGCAGGCGCTCGACATGGCAGCGGACTCGGCGCGGGTGCGCGGTGCGCCCGCCGCGGCTGCCGAACTGATGGACTTGGCGATCGGCCTCGGGGGCGGCACCCCGGACCGGCAGCTGCGTTCGGCGCTACACCATTTCGACGCCGGTGACCCGGAGCGGGCGGCAGCCGTCCTCGAAGAGGCGATCGGACAGCTGCCGGCGGGCGCGTTGCGCGCAGAAGCGTTGGGCCGGCTGGCCGTGGTGCGGCTCTACGGGGACGGCTTCATCGCGGGCGCGGAGCTGCTGCGCGACGCGTTAGACGAACCGCACGACAACCTCGCGTTGCGCATACAGACCCAAATCACGTTGGCGTATACGCTCTTTCACGCAACCCAACTGAGGGAGGGGCTCGAGGTCGCCGGGGAAGCGGTCGCGGGCGCCGAGAGCCTTGCAAATCCGCACCTGCTCAGTTCGGCGCTCGGAATGCTGGTCATCTTGCGGTTCGCCGCGGGCGAGGGGTGCGACGAGGAAACCTTGCAGCGTGCGCTGCAGTTGGAGGATCCCGACGCGTATGCCCCGTTGGTGTTTCGGCCGACGGTGCAGCGTGCGCTGCTGCTGGAATGGACCGGCCGGCTCGACGAAGCGCGTGAGGAACTGGAGAAGATCCGCGCCCGGTGCCAGGAAAGGGGCGAAGAGGGCGAGCAGGTGTTCGTCTGCCAGCATGTGGCGACGAACGCAATGCAGCGCGGCGACTTCGTCTCGGCCAACCTTGTCGCCGAGGATGCCCTGGAGAAGGCGCGGCAGCTGGGGGGCGACACCCCGCAGTTCGTGGCCCAGAGCCTGCGGGCACAGCTGAGCGCGTTCGCCGGCCGGGAAGACGTCGCGCGGCGTGCGATCGACGTTGCCCTCGAATGTGCCAGTCGCACCGGAACCTTCCGGCTCGCAGAGCGGGTGCGGGCTGCCCTCGGATTTCTCGAGGTGTCGCTGGGCAACTACGAAGCCGCGGTGGCCGCACTGCAGCCGATGTTGTCGCGGTTCGACCCCCGGTCCACGCCCACCGAGCCGCCCCATGCCTCTTTTCTGCCGGATGGAATCGATGCGCTGATCCACCTTGACCGCCTTGCCGAAGCAGAACCGCTCGTCGCGGCGCTGGAACGCAACGGCCGCAGGGTGAACCGCGAGTGGATGCTCGCTGTGGGGGCGCGGTCGCGCGCCATGCTGCTGGCCGCCCTCGGCGACCTCGACCGCGCCCATGATGCGGCGCAGCAGGCGATGACGACACACGACGCTCTGATGATGCCGTTCGAGCGCGGCCGGACGCTGCTGGTCCTGGGCCAGATCGAGCGACGTCAGCGCAAGAAGGAGTCGGCGGCGGCGCACCTGCAGGAGGCGTTGGAGATCTTCGAGCGTCTCAACATCCCGCTGTGGGCGGACCGGGCCCGCGCCGAGCTTTCTCGCGCGAGTGTCGGGCCACACCGCAAGGGGGCGCTGACGCCGTCCGAGCAGCGGGTGGCCGAACTCGCCGCATCCGGAATGAAGAACCGCGATGTCGCGGCCGCGCTGTTCATCAGCCCCAAGACCGTCGAAGCCAACCTCGCCCGCATCTACCGCAAGCTCGGCATCAAGTCGCGCGCCGAGCTGGGCCGCCATGTCGCCCCGCCGGGCGAGCCCGAAACAAGGGCCTAGACATAGGGAAACACCCTATTTTCCCGTCGAGGGTCGAGGACTTACCGTCGGACCGCTGTCATCCGCCATACAGGAGGATCGGTGCATCTCGACGAAGCTCCCGCGACCGTGGCCGACGCGGAAATCGCCCTGGTCACGACGGCCGCCAGCCAGCCCGCCCTGGGCACCGGACTCGCGGTGCTCGGCCTGGTCTCGCTGCTCCACCTCATCCGTAGCAGTCGTCACCGCCAGGGATTTCGGTGCGCTACCGATCGCTGAGCGACTACTAGCGCACCGAAGCCACCGGTTCAGGGCAGCGCGCCGGGGCTGATCTCCTCGAGCATCTCGGTCACCAGCGCGGCGATCGGCGAGCGTTCGCTGCGCAGCAGTGTGATGTGGGCGAACAACGGGTGGCCCTTGAGCTTTTCGATCACCGCCGCGACGCCGTCGTGCCTGCCGACGCGCAGATTGTCGCGCTGGGCGACATCGTGAGTGAGGACGACTCGCGAGCCGGCACCGAGCCGGGACAGCACGGTCAGCAGCACGTTGCGCTCGAGTGATTGCGCTTCGTCGACGATCACGAACGAGTCGTGCAGGGAGCGGCCGCGGATGTGCGTCAGCGGCAACACTTCGAGCATGCCGCGCGACAACACCTCCTCGAGCACCGCGGGGCTGGCCAAACCCTCGAGCGTGTCGAAGACCGCCTGCGCCCACGGACCCATCTTGTCGCTCTCGCTACCGGGCAGATAGCCGAGGTCTTGACCGCCGACCGCGTACAGCGGACGGAACACCACGACCTTGCGCTGAGTACGGCGCTCCAGCACCGCCTCCAAACCCGCGCACAGCGCCAGCGCGGACTTGCCGGTGCCGGCCTTGCCGCCGAGCGAGACGATGCCGATCGTCTCGTCGAGCAGCAGGTCCAACGCCACTCGCTGTTCGGCGGAGCGGCCGCGCAGCCCGAACGCCTCCCGGTCACCGCGCACCAGCCGCACCCGCTTCTCCGGGGTCACCCGGCCCAGGGCGTGAGAGCTACCGCCGAGCAGGCGGATCCCGGTGTGGCACGGTAGGTTTCGGGCCGCCTCGAGGTCGGTCTCGCCCTCGGCGAACAGCGCATCGATATCGTCGGCGCAGACCTCGGCCTCGGCCATGCCCGTCCAGCCTGACGTGATGACATCCTGGGCGTGGTACTCGTCGGCCAACAACCCCACCGCACCCGCCTTCACGCGTAGCGGGATGTCCTTGCTGACCAACGTGACGCGCTTACCCTCGGCGGCGAGATTGGCCGCGACGGTCAGAATCCGGGCATCGTTGCTGTCGGTGCGAAACCCTGCGGGGAGGACCGACGGATCGCTGTGGTTCAGCTCGACGTGTAACGAGCCGCCTTGTGCACCAACGGGAATCGGCTGGTCCAGCCGACCGTGTTCGAGCCGCAGATCGTCGAACAGCCGCAGGGCTTGACGCGCGAACCAGCCGAGCTCATGATGGTGCCGCTTGGCTTCCAGTTCGCTGATCACGACCAGCGGAACCACGACCTCGTGCTCGGCAAAGCGCGTGCAGGCCCAGGGATCTGACAGCAGCACGGAAGTGTCGAGCACGTAGGTGTGGATTGCCGATTCAGTCACGTGGCGCTCCTCGCGGTCGCGCGGCCCCGCACGAACCTTCGGCGGACACTGCGGCACTGAGACCGGGGCCGGTCCCTTCCTGATCGAAACGATCGGTACCGCCCGGACAGCAAAGCACGTCGCTAGCCATCGAAAGCGACGCTACTCCCGGTGCGCCACATGCGCCGCGCAGGCGCGCCGTAGCTACGGTTACCGCGAAGTGAACTGCGTCAGCGAAGGCTCGTCGGCCAGCCCCCATGCGGCGATCCGGTCGGTTCTCACCTCACGCAACTGCTCCGGCCCGAAGATGCCGGACTCGGCCATGCGCCGCACCTTGTCCGCGTATGCGTCGATGTCGCCACCGACGACCTGGAGTTCGGCCGCGCGTCGCGCGATGGCCTCGACCGTGTCGTCACGGTTGGTGGTGAGCAGGTGTGCGACGAGGTTGGCGAAGAACTCCTCGTGCCGCTCCTCGTCGCGGGCGATGCGCCCGATGAGGGCCTTGAGCACCGGCTCGTCGATCTTCTTTTCGAGATTGCGGCAGAAGACGGCGTGCGCCCGCTCGAAGAAGGCCATGAAAACGAGCCGCTCGATCTGGCTGTAGGTGTCGGCGCGGTAGCCCTTCATCACGTGCTCGACGCGCACGTCCTCGTTGGCGGCGGGGTCGATCTCGCGGGTGACGACGAGGTAGTTGCGCAGCGCGATCGCGTGCAGGTGCTCCTCGGCGGTCCACCGGCCGATCCAGCGGCCCCACTTCTCCTCGAGGATGAAGCTGAAGACGAACTCGCGGTGGAAGCCCGCGAGGTTGTCCTTGGTGATCAGCAGGATCTCCAGCGCGTCGGTGACGTCTTTGGGCAGGGTCACCTGCGACGGATCCCAGTCCTGGCCGCCGAGGAAAGCGAAGTTCTCGCCCTGGTCGAACGGTACGTAGTCATGGGCGTACCAGAGGTCCTCGGAGTCGATGTGGCGACGCAGCTCCTGCTGCACGACCGGCTCGAGCTCGAGGATCAGCGCATTGGGTACAGGTTTCTGTGCCATGCAGTTACAGTAACCCAATTCTGTGGGAATCGTAAAATTTCCCGGCCTGGCGTGGCGCGCGGCTTACAGCGTCAGCCCCGGGTACAGCGGGTTGGCCGCCAGCAGCTCGGCCGACGCGGCGTGCACGCGTTCGGCGGTGCCGTCGGCCAGGGTGTACTTCGCCTTCGAAGGTCCAGCGGTTCCTTCCGCAGCTTCGGTGTTGGCGAGCACGTCGACGATCAGCTCGGCCACGCGGTCGAAGTCGTCGGCCCCGAAACCGCGCGTGGTCAACGCGGGAGTACCCAACCGGATACCGCTGGTGTACCAGGCTCCGTTCGGGTCCGCGGGCACCGAGTTTCGGTTGGTGACGATGCCCGCGTCGAGCAGGGCCGACTCCGCCTGCCGGCCGGTCAGCCCGAACGAGGTGACATCCAGCAGCACGATGTGGTTGTCGGTGCCGCCGGTGACGAGCGCCGCGTCCCGCTTGAGAAAACCGTCGGCCAGGGCTTGGGCGTTGTCGGCGACCCGCTGCGCGTACAGCTGGAACGCGGGTTGGCGGGCTTCGGCGAGCGCTACCGCCTTCGCGGCCATCACGTGCGACAGCGGGCCGCCCAGCACCATCGGGCAGCCCTTGTCGACGGCGTCGGAGTACTCCGGCGCGGCGAGCACCATCCCGCCGCGCGGCCCGCGCAGCGATTTGTGGGTGGTCGTGGTGGTGACGTGGGCGTGCGGCACCGGATCCTCGTCGCCGGTGAACACCTTGCCCGCGACCAGGCCCGCGAAATGCGCCATGTCGACCATCAACGTCGCGCCCACCTCGTCGGCGATCTCGCGCATCTTGGCGAAGTCGACCCGCCGCGGATAGGCGGAGTAACCAGCGACGATGATCAGCGGCTTGAACTCGCGGGCGGCATCGGCCACCGCGCCGTAGTCCAGGAACCCGGTGTTCGGGTCGGTGCCATAGCTGTGCTGGTGGAACATCTTGCCGGAGATGTTGGGCCGGAAACCGTGGGTCAGGTGACCGCCGGCATCCAGCGACATGCCCAGCAACCGCTGGTTGCCCAGTTTGTTGCGCAGCTTCTCCCAGTCCGCCTCCGACAGGTCGTTGACGTGTTTGAGGCCGGCCTCGGCCAGTTCGGGTGCTTCGACGCGGGTCGCCAGGATCGCCCAGAAGGCGACGAGGTTGGCGTCGATACCCGAGTGCGGCTGCACATAGGCATACGGCGCCCCGAACAGCTCACGGGCGTGCTCGGCGGCGAGGCTCTCGACGGTGTCGACGTTTTGGCAGCCCGCGTAGAACCGGTGCCCGATCGTGCCCTCGGCGTACTTGTCGGACAACCAGGTGCCCATGGTCAACAGGACCGCCGGGGAGGCGTAGTTTTCGCTGGCGATCAGCTTGAGCGAATCCCGTTGGTCCGCAAGCTCTTTACGGGTTGCGGCCGCGATCCGCGGTTCGACTGACTCGATGACCTGCAACGCGGCCCGGTAGGCGGCGCTCGCGGTCTCGGCGTACTCGGCTCCGGGCGCGGGCGCTGAGGTGGTCACGGACGGGTCTGCAGCCATGGACTCAGCCTACTTTCCGCGCCTGGGCCTTCGGTTTCTGCATCAGGGTCCGGGGCACGGCCCTCGGGTATAAACGGCGCCGTCAGGCCGCCCGCAGCGCCGACGGGATCAGTGGCTGGTCGAGCAGCGTGCCGAACCGGCGGGTGAGGCTGACGCCGGCGGGCCGCTCGTCCAGCCAACCCCGCAGCAGTCGATACCCCTCGACGTAGGTGCTGGTGTAGGCGCGCCACAGCGGGGAGGACAAGAACCGCAACATCTGGCGGGCACGCTCGTCGTTGACGAGCAGCCACCGCTTGAGGAAATCGACGACGTCGTCGACGTCGCGGTGCTCGTCGTGCAGCATCAACGCCGCATCCTGCCGCACCTCGGCGAGGGCCGCCGTGGCCTCCGACACCGCCTGGGCGTGCTCGCCGTCGAAGCGCAGCCCCAGGTCGGCGTAGATGTCCCGAGCCCAGGCGCCCCAGTCGGGGCCGATCGCCGCGTACAGGGCCAGGTCCGCCAGGCCCTCGGCCATCAGACACTGCGGGGTGTTGACCAGAAAGATCGTCTGCTCGGCCTGGCCCAAGCCCTCGACCAGACCCGCCTCCTTGCGGCAGTGCTCGGTGTGGTGACCCGGATACGACTCGTGGGCGACCAGCCGGGGCAGGTTGGACATCTGCTGTTTGAGATCGGCGTTGACGGCGACCGTCGACTTGTAGTCGCCGTGGTAGTAGTTGAAACCCGACCACGGCTTGTCGGTGACCACCTCGTAGGTGATCGTCTCCGCATCGGGCAGCGGATATTCGGCGCGCACGCGGTCCCGCAGGGCGCTCGAGAACGCGTGAATGCACTCCTCCAGGCGCGCGGGTGCGATCTCCTCGCCCGCTCGGTAGGACTGCATCCGCTCGGCGAGCGAACCGGAGCCGCCCAACACCTCGTCGAGCTGCCGATGTGCTTGCCGATACCGCTCCGGGTCGCCCTTGGTGATGTGCACGTCGAAATACGCCGCGACCTCGTCGACGAATCCGACCTGCTCGCCGGCGAACTTGCGGCCGGCGCACTCGAGCGCCTTCAGGTGGGCGCCGATGTAGTCTGCCCGCGCCTGTTCCAGCCCGTCGACCGCGGCCACCTCCGCCCGCAGCCGGTCGGCCTGCCTGGCCAGGTCGGCGGGATCGGGCTGCGGCTCGGCGGCCACCGCACGCCGCAGGGCCGGATCGCCGGTGAACGAGTCGACATAGCCCTCCTCCACCCGGTCGAAGCGCAACCCGAGCAGCAGATATTCGCGGACCACCGAAACTGAGGTGCTGGCCTCCATGACCTCAACGGTAAATGCAAGACTGGGCGCATGGCGCGGCTGAGTGAACCCAGCCCATACGTAGAGTTCGACCGGAGTCAGTGGCGAAATCTGCGCATGTCGACTCCGCTGAAGCTCAGCGAAGACGAACTGGAGAAGCTGCGCGGTATCGGCGAGAAGGTCGACCTGCTGGAAGTCGAAGAGGTCTACCTGCCGCTGGCCCGGCTCATTCATCTTCAGGTCGCCGCGCGTCAACGGTTGTTCGCGACGACCGCGGAGTTCCTGGGTGACGGCGGCGGCGAGCCGGCGCAGAACCCGGACCGGCCGGTGCCGTTCGTCATCGGCGTGGCGGGCAGTGTCGCGGTCGGCAAGTCCACGACAGCCCGTGTGCTGCAGGCACTTCTGGCGCGTTGGGAGCACCACCCGCGCGTCGACCTGGTCACCACCGACGGATTCCTGTACCCCAACGACGAGCTGGTACGGCGAAACTTGATGGGCCGCAAGGGCTTTCCCGAGAGTTACGACCGTCGGGCGCTGATGCGGTTTGTCACGACGGTCAAGTCCGGCTCGGAATACGCGTGTGCGCCGGTGTACTCGCATCTGCTGTACGACATCGTGCCCGGGGAGAAACAGATCGTCAGGCACCCTGACATTCTCATTCTGGAGGGGCTCAACGTGCTGCAGACCGGGCCGACGTTGATGGTGTCCGACCTGTTCGACTTCTCGGTCTACGTCGACGCCCGCATCGACGACATCGAACAGTGGTACATCGACCGGTTTCTGGGCCTGCGGACGACGGCGTTCGCGGATCCGGCGTCACACTTTCACCACTACGCCACGCTCACCGACGAGCAGGCCGTGTTCGCCGCCCGCGACATCTGGCATTCGATCAACCGGCCCAACCTGATCGAGAACATCCTGCCCACCCGGCCACGCGCGACGCTGGTGCTGCGCAAGGACGCCGACCACTCCATCAACCGGTTGCGGCTTCGCAAGCTGTGAGCGGCTCGAGGCAACGTCTCAGGCCGTGATACGACGTATGCCCTGGTACTGCAGCTCGGCCATGATCAACGTATAGACGCCGGTAGCCAACGTGAGCAGCACGCCGGCGGTCGTCAGTGGGAAGACATCGGCGAGCACGAACACGACGGTGGCGACCGCATACGCGAAGTTTCCGACGGCGATCACGATGCCGGTGGCCCTCACCGATGGCCTGGCGGCGAACGCGAATACACCAACCGCGAAGGCGATGAAGACACCGCTCACGGTGTACTCGAAGGCGACCGGAGTACCCGATGTCCGCGCCAGCCAGCCCGCGAGTGGGATACCGGCCAGACCCATCAGTCCGCTGGCGGCGGCGTCGGCCCGCAGCGCGAAGCGCAGAAACGAGTCGTTGGACTCGCGGAGCCTCGGTGTGGAGATGACGGACATAGCGCTTCCTTTCATGTGGGGGTGAGGGAACCGTTCCGGAGCCGACGCCGCAACCTCTTACAACGGCGGCTCCGGACCAGTCATGTGGAGGCCACGTCGAGCCGACGGACCCCGAGGTACTGGGCGTAGGCGAAGGCGAGCGTGGCCGCGGTGAATGCGACCGTGCCTGCGGCGCCGAACCCCGTGAGCGGCAACCAGCCCTCGACCAGCACGACGCCGACGGCCACCGCGAACACGACGTTGCCGACGAGCACTCCTTGACCGACGCGCCGGACGTCGGGCACCCCGGCGGCCAGGAACAGCGCCGCGCCGTAGCCGACGAGCGCGGCGCCGGCGATCCACTCGCTGGCGGCGGACAGACCGGTCACCCGCGAGAGCGGGTCGGCGGCCATTGCGATAACGAGACCGACCGCGCCGCATAACGTCGCGTCGGCGCGCAGGGCGAACCGCAGCAGCGCATCGCTGTCGCGGACGGAGCGGTTGGTGATGGTGGTCATGTCACCGACGGTGCTCGGATACCGCTGCCAGATCGACGCCGAACGCTGCCAACTAATGCCAACCGCAGGTCAAGACGTTTTCAGTCCTGCGCCGCCACCAGGTTGCCGCGCAGATCGGCGGCGATCATCCTTGCGGCGGCGTTCTGCCAGTTGTGGAGCGACCGCTGCGGTACCTCGGTGACGAACCACTGCCAGGCCTGCCGGGCCACCGGATCGAGCCCGGCGGCCGTTGCGTTCTGCGCGTAGGCTCGCACCCCCGCGACGTACGGAAAGTACAGCGAGTTGTAGTGGCGCCATTCCTCGGTCGTGCCGAACTCGCCACCGTCGCGCGGTTTGAGCCGGTTGATGCGATCGGCCAGCAGCGCCTTGAGTTCGGCCGCCCGCTCCAGGGGTTGATCCGGCGCTCCGCGGGACGCCAACCGCTCGTCGATGATCGGCAATCGGGTCAGCGGGCTGGCGATCAGCTTGGAGAGGTCGCCGTAGTGGCCGAGTGCGCGGCGGGTGAGGCGGGCGAAGGCGTTCTCGTCGACGCCGTCGAGCGGGTTGTCCTTGCGCAGCGGCAGCGCCGCCTCGGTGCTGCGCAGTGCCGCCCGATCGGCGCGCAGGGCCGGCGACCGCGAGAACGCCAACCGATCGAGCGTGCCGGCCAACGGGTCGGCGAGCACGTTGATCGCGATCGCGATCGCCAAGCTGGTGAACAGCAGCACCGTCAACGCGGTGTCGTGGCCGGTGACGGCCAGGCCGATCAAGGCCTGTCCGCCGAACAGCACCGCCACCACGGCCGTCGCCGCGAACGAGCGCAGCATGTCGGCGCGCAACGCCTGCCCCTCGTCGAACGCGTCCCCGATCGCGACCGCCACACCGAGCAGTGCCACGTCGAAGCCGGTGGAGGCCAACGCCAACCAGCTCGGCACCAATCCCAGCGGGATGACGAGGATCGCGTTGCCCAGCACGAAGAACAACGTCGCAATCACGACGAAGCCCACCACCGGGCCCGGCTGGGACCGGTGCAGCACCGCGTTGACCATCGCCCCCAACGACGACAGCGAGACCGCGGCGAACATCACCCAGTGGCCCAGCCGTAGCGGCCCGTCGACGCTTCCCGCCATGGCGGCGCCGACGAACGCAGCCCCGGCGACGGCGGCGACCAAGCCGATCTCGCCCGCACGACTGCGCCAGGTGTCGCGCGGCCGGGACAGCTCGAGCAGGACCGCGAACCACGCGATGCCCGGCACCGCGACCAGGTAGACCTCGATGCGGCTGAGCACGTCGGCGCCGCTGATGGTCCGAACGGCGTCCAGCGCGACCACCGCCGCGAAGCTGGTCAGTCCGATCGCGGCCAAGACCAGCACGGGTTTACGCGGGTCGCGGGCCAGCAGGTACAGGCCCAACCACCAGCTGAGTGCGAAAACCACCGCTGACAGCGCAGCCACGTCTTCAGTGTCTCACCAACGACGGCGTCGCATCAGGTTCCGTACCGGCGGTGGCGCGCGGTGTAATCGCGCAGCGCCCGCAGGAAGTCGACCCGCCGGAACGCGGGCCAGTACGCCTCGGTGAACCACATCTCCGAATACGCGCTCTGCCACAGCAGGAACCCCGACAGCCGCTGCTCCCCCGACGTGCGAATGACCAGATCCGGGTCGGGTTGCCCGGAGGTGTAGAGGTTTTCCGAGATCGCGTCGACCGTGACGGCCTCGATCAGCTGTTCACCGGTCTTGCCGTTGGCCAGTTCCTTGCCGAGCAGTTGGCGGACGGCGTCGACGATCTCCTGGCGCCCGCCGTAGCCGACGGCCAGGTTCACATGGAAAGTCTGGGCAGGACCCTCCGACCGCGTCGACTCGACGGCACCACGCAGCCGACGGGCGGACTCCTCGCCGATCAGCTCCAGGTCGCCGACCGTGCGCACGCTCCAGTGGTTCGCCGGCGCGCAGATCTCCTCGACGACATCGGTGATGATCTCGATCAGAGAGGACAGCTCGTCCGGTGCGCGCTGCAGGTTCTCGGTGGACAGTAAATAGACCGTGGCCATCTCGACGCCGGCTTCCTGGCACCACCGCAGCATCTCGGCGATCTTGCGGGCGCCCATCCGGTAGCCGTAGCTGACGTCATCGTGGCCAAGGTCACGTGCCCATCGGCGATTGCCGTCGCACAGCACGGCAATATGCCGGGGCAGTTGGGATTTGGCATGCACCAACTCCTGGCGCAACCGCATCTCGTAGAGCCGGTAGGCCGGCTCCTTGAGACGTCGGGGAATAAGCTCCACGAAGATCCAGACTACTGTGAGGTTCCCCAACCCCCCATGGCAATAGTGGAGGTGACATGACCCGATCCGTCGACGCCACCGATTCCGGCCGGCCCCCCGAG
Source organism: Mycolicibacterium sp. ND9-15 (assembly GCF_035918395.1). NCBI lineage: Bacteria > Bacillati > Actinomycetota > Actinomycetes > Mycobacteriales > Mycobacteriaceae > Mycobacterium > Mycobacterium jinjuense. Next base: position 3,701,027 of record NZ_CP142362.1, on the reverse strand, counting down.
CCGCAGCCGGCGGAAGACTTCCCGGAAGCCGTCGTCGACGGTGTCGCCAGTTTCATCGGCAGACCGCGCGCCCGTGGCTGGATCCACGTCTATGCGGCCGTCATAGCCGCGATCTGCGGCGCCACGCTGGTGTCGGTGTCGTGGTCGGTGGAGTCCACGCGCGCGGGCATCGCAACGTTGATCTACACGCTGACCATCGTGGCGATGTTCGCCGTCAGCGGCGCCTACCACCGGACCACCTGGAAGTCCGATACCGCGCGCAAGTGGATGAAGCGTCTCGACCACTCGATGATCTTCGTCTTCATCGCCGGCAGCTATACGCCGTTCGCTTTGCTGGCGTTGCCGCAGACCGACGGGATGGTGCTGTTCTGGATCGTCTGGGGCGGTGCGATAGCCGGGGTGCTGCTCAAGTGCTTCTGGCCGTCGGCCCCGCGGTGGGTGGGCGTACCGCTCTACATCCTGCTCGGCTGGGTGGCGGCGTGGTTCGTCGGCCCGATCATGAACGGCGCCGGAATCGCCGCGCTGGTGTTGTTGATCGTCGGCGGCGCGCTCTACAGCATCGGCGGCGTGCTGTACGCGCTCAAGTGGCCCAACCCGTGGCCGACGACGTTCGGCCACCACGAGTTCTTCCACGCGTGCACCGCCGTGGCCGCGATCTGCCACTACATCGCGATGTGGTTCGCCGTCTTCTAGTGGTTTCGGTGCGCTACCTGTCGCCACGCGACTGTTTCCGCACCGAAATCCCTCAGAGCTGGGTGACGTCCTCCGGGGTCCAGTAGGCCTTCATCGAGGCGATCTTGCCCTCTTCGTCGAAGGTCATCACGCTGATGATCTCGATGCGCATCTTGTTGTCGCCGAGGTCGACGGTCAGCGCCCAGTAGAACGCCACCTCGTTGCCGAGCGCGCGCAGCGTGACGACGTCGGCCTGGGCGCCCATCGTGGGAAGCGCGTCGTAGAAGCCCCGGATCGCCGTGCGGCCGATGTGTACCTCACCGCCGACGGGATCCTCGACGGTGGCGTCGTCGGCATAGAGCTCGGCGATGTCGTCGGCCTTGCCCAGGGCGGCCAGCTCGAGGTAGCGGGCGACGGTCTTGGCGTTGTCATCGGGCGTCGACATGCGCAGAACGCTACACGCGCGTGCCGAGGGCGGCGGCAAGTTCCGATGCGGTGGTGACCGGCAGGTCGCATGTGCGCCCGCGACACACGTATGCCGCATCGGCGCCATCGACGCGATCGCGGTCGACCAGCAGCTCCGACGAGTTCACCGCTCCGCCCACGACGACGGCGCCGCCCGGCGCCAACCGGCGCGCCGCGGCCAACAGCTCCGAATCCGAACTGTCGCAAGCCACCGCGATCTGCAGCGGCCCGCGCACGGCGGCTTCGGCGACGGCGAGCCAGTGCCCGCCCGAGCGCGGCAGCCGGGTCAGGATCGGCGTGGCTGCGGCCAGGGTGGCTTCGGCGGTCGCGGCGTAGCGGCCGGCCCGCTCGGCGGGAGCGAGGTGAGCCGCGATCAGCAGTGCCTCGCCGATAAGCGACGCACCCGACGGGGTCGCGCCGTCGAGGGGATCGGCGGGCCGCACCATCAGCACCTCGGCATCGTCGGCGGTGTCGAACCATCGACCCGGGCGGTCGGTGTCGGCGAAGTGGGCGAGCGCGATGTCGAGCAATGTCATTCCCGCGTCGAGCCATTCGACCTCGCCGGTCATCTGATGGACGGTCAGCAGGCCGGTGGCCAGCGCCGCGTGGTCCTCGAGGATCGCTGCGCTGTAGCCGACCGCACCGCCGAGGCTGGCCCGACGCAACCTGCCGTCAACCAGGTGCAAGCCCCAGATGGCGCGCGCGCATTTCGTTGCGGCGTCGAGGAGTTCGGGCCGGTCCAACGCAACGCCGGCTTCAGCGAGCGCGGTGATCGCGAGCCCGTTCCACGCGGTGACGACCTTGTCGTCTCGGCTGGGTTGCGGCCGGGTGAGCCGGGCCGCCAGCAGCGCCGACCGCACCCTGGCGAAGCGTTCGGCGTCGTCGGGGTCGCGCGGCAGCTGCAGCACCGAGGTGCCGTGTTCGAAGCTCCCCGCTGCGGTCACAACGAAAAGCTCTGCCGCCCAACGTCCGTCGTCCCCACCGAGCGCTTCGCTCAGCTGCGCGGGAGTGAACACGTACGTCAGGCCTTCCACCCCGTCGGCGTCGGCGTCCAGCGACGAGGTGAACATGCCGTCGGCGCCGAGTTCGTCGAGCATGAACCCGGCTGTCTCCGCTGCCACCTTGTGCGCCAACGGGTTTGCGGTGCGTCGCGCCCAGTGTGCATAGACCCGCAGCAGCAGCGCGTTGTCGTACAGCATCTTCTCGAAATGTGGCACCACCCAGGACGCGTCGACACTGTAGCGGGCGAACCCACCGGCCAGCTGGTCGTAGATGCCGCCGCGGGCCATCGCGGTGCAGGTTCGCTCCACGGCCTCCATGGGCATGATGTCACCGGTGCGCTCATGGCTGCGTAGTAGCGCCTCCAGCAACGCCGACGGTGGGAACTTCGGCGCCCCTGCCGGATTGGCGGCGAATCCGCCGCGCGCGACGTCCTCGTCCTGCAGCACCGCGGCGACGGCGTGGTCGCACAGTGCCGGTTGCAGCGGCGGTCCGCCGCCCGGCAGCCCGGAGGCCATGGACCGCAGTTCGTCGGTGATCTTGTCGGACGCCTCCTCGACCTCGTTGCGCCGGTTGTGCCAGGTGTCGGCCACCGCGGCCAACAGTTGCAGGAAGGTGGGTTTCGGGTAGTACGTGCCGCAGAAGAACGGCTTGCCGTCGGGGGTGAGGAAGCAGGTCATCGGCCAGCCGCCCTGCCCGGTCAACGCGACCGTCGCGTTCATGTACACGGCGTCGAGGTCGGGTCGCTCCTCACGGTCGACCTTGATGCACACGAAGCCGTCGTTCATCGCCGCGGCGACCTGGTGGTCCTCGAAGGACTCGTGCGCCATCACATGGCACCAATGGCAGGCCGCGTAGCCGATCGACAGCAGGATCGGCAGGTCGCGGGCGACGGCTTCGGCCAGCGCCTCAGGCGTCCATTCGCGCCAGTGCACCGGGTTGTCGGCGTGCTGACGCAGATAGGGGCTGGTGGCCCGAGCGAGCGTGTTAGCCGCCGGGCTCACGTTTCGTCCCGTCGGGCGGCACGTCGGATTCGCTCGGCGCCTCGGGCTCGGTCGGCGGCTCGCCGGCCGAATCCGGTTCCTCGTTCTGTGGCTCGAACGACTTCGGCACCTTTCGCAGCTGCCGGTTCATCGACCAGACCAGCAGGAACGTCCCGATCAGCAGCAGCACCAGAATCAGCAGCCCGACCGGGCTGGCCTTACCGAACTCGGGCCCGGTGTCCCTGGGTTGGTCCTGGGCCAACAGGCCGACGGCGAGCATGAGGTTCATCATTCCTCGATTCCGGCGAAGAAGTCGTCCTCCATCAGCGTCACAGGCACGCGGGAGCGGGCCAACTCGAACTCCTCGGTCGGCCAGAGCCGCTGCTGCCATTCGATCGGGGCGCGGAAGAAGTCCCCGTTCGGATCGATCTGGGTGGCGTGTGCGCGCAGCGCGTCGTCGCGCAGGGCGAAGTACTTGGCGCACTCGATGCGCGTGGTCACCCGCTTGGCGAAGATGTCGTGATCGGGATCCCAGTGTTTGAGCCATTTCTCGAACGGGCCCACCTCGTCGTACTTGGCGAACTCGTCCTGCAACAGTTGCATCCGTTGCCGAAGGAAGCCGTGGGTGTAGTACAGCTTGCGGACGTTCCACGGCTCACCGGCTTCGGGGAACAGGCGATAGTCACCGGCGGCCTCGTAGGCCGCCATGGAGACTTGATGGCACCTGATGTGATCCGGATGCGGGTAGCCGCCGTTCTCGTCGTACGTCGTCATCACGTGTGGTCGGAATTCGCGGACGACGCGCACCAGCGACTCGGTCGGCTGGTCGAGGGGAACCACGCCCAGGCAGCCTTCGGGCAGTGGCGGGGGCGGGTCACCTTCGGGGAGCCCCGAGTCGACGAACCCCAGCCAGTGGTGCTCGACGCCGAGGATCTCGGCGGCCTTGGCCATCTCGTCGCGGCGGATCTCGGCCATCCGGCCGTGCACCTCGGGCAGGTCCATCGCCGGGTTGAGGATGTCGCCGCGCTCGCCACCGGTGAGCGTCACCACGAGCACGCGGACACCCTCGTCCACGTAACGGGCCATCGTGGCGGCGCCCTTGCTGGACTCGTCGTCCGGGTGGGCGTGGACGGCCATCAACCGCAGTTCGCTCAACCTGCTCTGCCTTACCATCGCGATTCGTCGTCTCCGGGAATATCAACCCGCGGGCGCTTTTTTGTAGTCCCTATAGTTCCAGTTCTGTAGATCTGTCCGACGAGGAGCCTAGGAAAAGGGCGTCGAAACAAGATGATCGAACGTCCCGCTGCGCGCTACGGGCGCCGGCAGCTGTCCCATCGCCACCGGCGTTGGGCCGCCATCGCGTTCACCGTGGTCGCACTGGCGGTGGGGGTGGCGGTGGCGGTGGTGGCATTCGGACGGTTCGGCAGCGAGGACGTCAAGGGTGAGCTGAACGCATACCAGCTGGTCGACGACGAAACGGTGTCGGTGACGATCAAGGTGACGCGCAAGGACCCGTCGCAACCGGTGGTCTGCATTGTGCGGGCACGCTCCATCGACGGCGCCGAGACCGGCCGTCGCGAGGTGCTGGTGCCTCCGTCGACGCAGCAGACTGTGCAAGTCACCGCGCCGGTCAAGGCCACCCGCCAGCCCGTCGTCGGGGACATCTACGGCTGCGGCACCGACGTGCCGGCATACCTGGTTGCCCCTTGAGATCACCGCGAACTGCAAATACGTGAAAAACAGCCGCCCTTGCGGTGCTATCATGGTCCGGTACACGGTTCCTGCTGGAGCCGTGTATTGCTGCATTTGGTGCTGTGATTAGGCGCCGACGATCGCGGCAATACACGTCAAGCTCCCCAGCGCCGTACCACGAGACTTCTTACGCGAGAAAAGCGCGAGAGCGATTAGGACAGGAGCGCGACGACATGACCGACACGCAGGTCACCTGGCTGACACAGGAGGCACACGACCGGTTGAAGGCGGAGCTCGATCAGCTGATCGCCAACCGGCCCGTCATCGCTGCGGAGATCAACGACCGCCGCGAAGAGGGCGACCTGCGCGAGAACGGCGGATACCACGCCGCTCGGGAGGAACAGGGTCAGCAGGAAGCCCGGATTCGCCAGCTGCAGGAGTTGCTCAACAGCGCCAAGGTGGGCGAGGCACCCAAGCAGTCCGGCGTCGCGCTGCCGGGCTCGGTGGTCAAGGTCCAGTACGGCGACGACGAGAACGACACGGAGAGGTTCCTGATCGCCACCCGCCAGGAGGGCATCAGCGACGGCAAGCTCGAGGTGTATTCGCCCCAGTCGCCGCTGGGCGAGGCGCTCATCGACGCGAAGGTCGGTGACGTTCGCACCTACACGGTGCCCAGCGGCAGCACGGTCAAGGTGAAGCTGCTCGAGGCCGAGCCGTACCACGCCTGACGCGCGCCCCGGCGCACCTGCCCAATGCGCGCCCCGGCGCACCTGCCCAATGCGCGCCCCGGCGCACCTGCCCAATGCGCGCCCCGGCGCACCTGCCCAATGCGCGCCCCGGCGCGCGGGTTTAGCATCCGCTGATGGCGCAGATCGCCGAGGACCTGTTCCTCCTGCTGCTCGACAACGCGTCCGCGCAGCCGGTGCTGGATCGCCACCGCCGCGAGCGGGTGCTGTCCGCCGCGGTACTCCTCGACCTCGCGCATGCGTGCCGAATCCGGCCGTCGGTCGACGGTGAGGCGGTGGAACCCGGCCGCCTGATCGCATTGGCGGTACCGGGGTCGATGGACCCGATCGTCGAGCCGGCGTTCCAGCTGCTGCAACGCCGCCCACTGCGGCCGCGGACGGCGCTGAAGCGGCTGGCCAAGCACACCGAGAGCCACATCGCCGAACACCTGGAGCGGACCGGTCAGATCAGGTGTATCCCGTTACCGGACAAGCGATTCGGCCATGAGTTCGCGTGGCCGCTGACTAATCGAGACCGCGTCGGCCAAGCGCGTTCGGCGCTGCTGTCGGCGCTGTTCGACCGCAGACCGCCGGCGCCGTCGACAGCGGCGATCGTCTCCCTGCTGCATGCAGTCGACGGCCTGGGCGCGCTGCTGAGCCTCAATGACCGCGGGTGGCGGTGGGTGCACGCCCGGGCAGGCGAGATCGCGCTCGGCAGCTGGGTCGACGAGTACCAGACCGGGCTGCCCGACGTGAACCTCGCCGTCACGGCTTCGGCGCTGCGCCCCGCATTGTCCTGACCTCTAGCTCAACGCGTGCTCGAGGTCGGCGAGCAGATCCGCGACATCCTCGATGCCGACCGACAGCCGTACCAGGTCGTCGGGAACCTCCAATTGGGAACCGGCCGTGGAGGCGTGGGTCATCGCACCGGGGTGCTCGATCAACGACTCGACCCCACCCAGCGACTCGGCGAGAATGAAAACCTCTGTGCGGGAACAGAACTTGCGGGCGGCGTCCGCTCCCCCGCGCAACCGCACCGAGACCATACCGCCGAAGCCGCTCATCTGTCTGGCGGCGACCTCGTGGCCCGGGTGCCCGGGCAGACCTGGATAGAGCACGGTCTCGATCGCGGGATGACCGTCCAGGAACTCGGCGATCACCGCAGCGTTGTCGCTGTGCCGCTGCATGCGTATCACCAGGGTCTTCAAGCCACGCAGGGTGAGGTAGGAGTCGAACGGGCCGGGCACGGCGCCCGCACCGTTCTGCAGAAACGCGAACGCGGCGTCGAGTTCCTCGTCGTTGGTCAGCAGCGCTCCACCCACCACATCGGAATGCCCGCCGATGTACTTGGTGGTGGAGTGCAGCACGATGTCGGCGCCCAAAAGCAGCGGCTGCTGCAGCGCCGGTGAGGCGAACGTGTTGTCCACCAACACTTTCGTGTTCGAAGCCGAAGCCAGCCGCGCGATCCCTGCGATGTCGGCGATCGACAGCAACGGGTTGGTGGGCGTCTCCACCAGGATCAGCCGGGTGTTCGGGGTGATCGCCGCGCGCACCGCCTCGAGGTCAGCGAGCGACACGGCCGTGTAGTCGATGCCCCACTTGGTGAACACCTTGTCGATCAGGCGGAAGGTGCCGCCGTACGCGTCGTCGGGCATCACGACGTGATCACCCGGTCGCAGGATCGCGCGCAGCGCGCAGTCGGTGGCGGCCATGCCGGACGCGAACGCCCGGCCGTAGCTGGCCGCTTCCACCGCGGCCAGCGAGGTCTCGAGTGCCGCTCGGGTGGGATTGCCCGTCCTCGCGTACTCGTATCCGCCGCGCAATCCACCGACGCCGTCCTGCGCGAACGTCGAACTGGCGTAGATCGGGGCGTTGACGGCGCCGGTGGTCAGGTCGGGTCGGACGGCGTGGATGGCCCTGGTGGACTGGCCGTGGGTCGACAGGCCGTGCCTTCTGTTCTCGTTCATCACTGCTCAGCCTAGCCGTCGGGGGTCGCGTGCCGAGCGTGTAGACATGACCCATGAGCGTCCTGGACGATCTGCTCGAGTTGGATTCATTGCTGTCACCCGAGGACATCGAGTTGCGCCAGACGGTGCGTCGGTTCGGCGACCAGCGATTACGGCCGTACATTGCGGAGTGGTTCGAGACCGGCGTGGTGCCGGTGCGCGAGCTTGCCGCCGATTTCGGCAAGCTCGGTGTGCTGGGCATGCACCTGGAGGGCTACGGCTGCGGCGGTTCGACCGCGACCGCCTACGGCCTGGTATGCCAGGAATTGGAGGCCGTCGACAGTGGCCTGCGCAGCCTGGTCTCAGTGCAGGGCTCGCTGGCGATGTTCGCGATCCACCGCTGGGGCAGCGAGGAGCAGCGCGACAAGTGGTTGCCCGCGATGGCAACCGGCGAGGCCATCGGTTGTTTCGGGTTGACCGAGGCCGACTTCGGGTCGAACCCCGCGGGTATGCGCACGACCGCCAAGCGCGACGGATCGGACTGGATCCTCAACGGGTCGAAGATGTGGATCACCAACGGGTCGGTCGCCGATGTCGCGGTGGTGTGGGCCCGAGCCGATGAGGGGATCATCGGCTTTCTCGTGCCCGCGGGCACTCCCGGATTCTCGGCTACCGACATGACGCGCAAGCTGTCGCTGCGCGCTTCGGTCACGTCGGAATTGCATCTCGACGACGTCCGGTTGCCCGCCGACGCGAAACTGCCGGAGGCGCGCGGGTTGTCGGGACCGCTGAGTTGTCTGTCGGAGGCCCGGTTCGGCATCGTGTTCGGCAGCGTCGGCGCGGCCAGGGACTGTCTGCAGACCGCGCTCGATTACGTGGGCACCCGCGAGGTCTTCGACAAACCGCTCGCGGCCTACCAGCTGACCCAGGCCAAGATCGCCGACATGGCAGTCGAACTCGGCAAGGCCCAGTTGCTGGCCCTTCACCTGGGCCGGCTCAAGGATGAGGGCACAATCAAGCCCGAGCAGGTCAGTCTCGGCAAGCTCAACAATGTTCGGGAAGCCATCCAGATCGCCCGACAATGTCGAACCCTGTTGGGCGCCAACGGCATCACCCTGGAGTATCCGGTGATCCGACACGCCAACAACCTGGAGTCGGTGCTGACTTACGAGGGCACCTCAGAGGTACACCAGATGGTCATCGGACAGGCGCTGACCGGCGTCAGCGCCTTCCGATGAGCCTTCGCTACTGCTGGGGGACCTGGGGCGGTGGACCGGGCGGCAAGGGTTGCGGGTTGAGGTCGGCGACCTGGCCACCGCTGAGCTTGCGGTACGCGTACACCTCGATGAGCGCCACCAACGGGAGCGCCACGAGCAACCCCACGCCGCAGAGCAATGCCCCGGCGGCCACGATGACCATGACCAGCAGCAACGTCAGGAGCACCTGACCGAAGTTGTTCTTCGCGATGTCGAAGCTCGTCCTAATCGCGTCGATCGGCGACAGGTTGCGGTCCAGCAGGGCGATCACGGTGAACATCGTGAAGGTGGCCACGATGAAACCCGGCAGGACGCACAGCCCGAAGCCGATCGAGGTCACGAACCCGACGATCACGCCCGCGACGATGACGTTGCCGACGTTGCGCGGCTTGAAGAACGACCCGATGGTCACCGGTCGACCGTTGGCGACGTCCAGCATGCCGCTGTAGTAGGCGGATTGGATGGCCCCAGCGACGACCAGCAGCACGATCCAGCCGATCACGTTGACCGCGATGCTGGCTGGCCCGGACACGTCATATGAGAACGAAAAACCGTCGCCATCGGACATGTAGCTTGTCGACTCCGGATCCACCGCGGCCGACAAGACGCCGACAAGCACCTGCAACAGGAAGATGACGAGACCGTAGACGAGCGTCGGGACTATCAGCGCGGCGGCGTTGGCGGTGAACTTGGCCCACGCCCACGAGAACGCGTCACCGACGCTGTACCCCTGCGCGCCGGGGAAAGCCGGACCGCCGGTTGGCGGATAGCCGCCCGTCGACGGGTAGCCACCCGGTGCGGGCGGCGGGTAACCGGGCCCGGGCGGCGGATAACCCCCGGGCGGCGGGGGCGGCGGATAACCCCCGGGCGGCGGGGGCGGCGGATAACCGCCGGGGGGCGGTGGCGGAGTATTTCCCGGCGGAGGAGGCGGTTGGTCAGACATGGGTCCTTCCCGGTTGACTACAGCGGTAAGCAGACGGTTCTGATGAGTTTGTCCGCGATAGTCTGCCGTTTGGCGTCCCACAACGGGAACAAAAAACCGATATAGCAGATCGCGGCGTCGATGATATGCGCCAGTTGCCGCACGATGGACATTCCGAAACCGATTGGATGACCGGTATTTTCGCTCACGACCTTGAACTTGAGTAGTGACTTGCCAATGCTGGAACCGGTGGTGCCCTGACGGTAGCCGTAGTTCCAGATCACATACGCTAGAACAAGTATCGACGTGACACCGATCGCGAGTTGCCCGATCGTCGATGCGCCCGTCTCGCAGAACTCGCCCAGTCGGTACTCGGGACTATCGGTGATACACACCGTTTCCCGCGTCCCGAGCAGAAGCGCGTACCCGATGCCTTCGAGCACGAAGATCGGGATCGAGTCGACAAGCCACGCCAACACCCGGGTGAACCACGATGTGTACGCCTCTGTCGGCAGCGCTTGAAGCGGTTGTGCCGGTGGCGGATAGCCGGTGGCCGTCGGCGGGTACGGGGCGCCGCCCAGTGGTGGGTCACCACCCGGCGGGGGTGGTGGCTGATCGGTCATCGGACGTCTCCAGTCGGTTTTTCAGCTGGGATCAAGCGTGCTTACATTACCGGAGAAGCGCGTTAGGGCAGGGTTTTCTGGCCGGAAGCAATCACCAGACCTGTCCGACGCCAAGCTCTGTACCGCTAGCGAACCGCGCGTTCACTTCCGTCGGACAGGAAGCCGAGCAGGTCGTGGCGGGTCAGCACGCCGACCGGCTTGCCTTCCTCGACAACCATCACCGCGTCGCACTCGCGCAGTTCCTTCGCCGCGGCGCTGACCAGTTCGCCGGCCCCGATCAACGGCAGCGGCGGGCTCATGTGCTCGGCCACCGCATCTGCGAGCTTGGCCCGCCCCTCGAACACCGCGGACAGCAGTTCGCGCTCGGAGACGCTGCCCGCGACCTCACCGGCCATCACCGGCGGTTCGGCGCCGACGACCGGCATCTGCGAAACCCCGTACTCGCGCAGGATCCCGATCGCGTCGCGGACCGTTTCCGAGGGGTGCGTATGCACCAGGTCGGGCAGCGCGCCCGACTTGCCGCGCAGCACCTCACCGACCGTCGACTCCTCCACCGAACCATCCAATCGGCTGCGCAGAAACCCGTACGAAGACATCCACTCGTCGTTGAAAACCTTTGAGAGATAACCTCTTCCGCCGTCCGGTAACAGTACTACCACGAGTGCGTCGGGCCCGGCCTGCTCGGCCACCTTGATCGCAGCGACGACGGCCATACCGCACGACCCGCCGACCAGCAGGGCCTCTTCGCGAGCCAGTCGCCGCGTCATCTCGAACGAATCGGCATCCGAGACCGCGATGATCTCGTCGGGCACCGTGGGATCGTAGGCCCCCGGCCAGAAGTCCTCGCCGACCCCCTCGACCAGGTACGGCCTGCCGCTGCCGCCGGAGTACACCGAACCCTCGGGGTCGGCGCCGATGATCCGTACCCTGCCGCCGGACACTTCCTTCAAGTAGCGTCCGGCGCCCGTGATGGTGCCGCCGGTGCCGACGCCTGCCACGAAATGGGTGACCTTGCCATCGGTGTCGGCCCAGACCTCCGGGCCGGTGGTCTCGTAGTGCGACTCGGGACCCATCGGGTTGGAGTACTGGTCGGGCTTCCAGGCGCCGTCGATCTCTCCGACCAGCCGGTCGGAGACGCTGTAGTAGCTGTCGGCATGGTCGGGTGGCACCGCGGTCGGGCATACCACGACGTCGGCGCCGTAGGCGCGCAGCACGTTCCGCTTGTCCTCGCTGACTTTGTCCGGGCAGACGAAGATGCACTTGTAGCCGCGCTGCTGGGCGACCAGGGCCAGCCCCACCCCGGTGTTGCCGGACGTCGGTTCGACGATGGTGCCGCCGGGCTTGAGTTCGCCGCTGGCCTCGGCGGCGTCGATCATCTTGACCGCGATGCGGTCCTTGGAGCTGCCGCCGGGGTTGAGGTATTCGATCTTGGCCGCGACCGTGCCCGCCCCCTGCGGGACAACAGAGTTCAGCTGTACCAGGGGGGTATTGCCAATGAGCTCACTGACGTGCCGGGCGATCCGCATGACTCCATCGTGTCAGGCGGCTTTTCGGGTTACCAGGTGGCCTCTCGGATGTAGTCGCCGATCTGACGTAACGAGCGGGTCGCCTCCGGCACCATCGGCGCCCCGATCTGAAACACGTGCATCTGCCCCGGCCACACCCGGACCTCGACCGGCACGCCCGCGGCCGCCAGCCGCCGGGCGGCCTTGCGCGCGTCACTGATCAGCACCTCGGACCCGGACACGTGGATCAGCGTGCGGGGCAGCCCGGGCTCGATGTGGTCGAGTGGCTCGTAGACCTCTTCGGGCTTGCCGTCGGTGACGTTCCTGCCTGCGGCCTCCTTGACCAGCTCCACCAGCGCGTGAAACGCCCGCGGCGGGAACATCACGTCACTGCGGATATTCGGGTGATTGGCCCTGGTCTCGTTGTCGATCTCGAAGAGCGGCGACATGGCGACCATCGCCGCGGGCACCTCGCCCTCCAGGCCTTCCCGATGCAGTCGTTCGGCCAGGGCGAGCGCCAGATAACCGCCCGCGGAGTCGCCGGCCAGGACGATCTGGTCGGGCTCGTAGCCCCTCAGCCGCAGCCACTGATACGCGTCGTAGCAGTCGTCGACGGCCATGCCGACCGAGTGCTTGGGGATCATCCGGTAGTTGACGACCAGCACCGGACAGTCGGCGTAGCCGGACAGCGCCTGCACCAGCCGGCCGTGCGAGTTGACACCGCAGGTCAAGAACGCCCCGCCGTGCATGTAGAGAATGACGCCGCGTTTGCCGTCAGCGGGCAGGACACCGGGCGCCCTGACGAGTTGCGCAGTGCATTTCGGCAAAGAGATCGTGGCGCGCACGGTACCGGGCGCCGGGCGCGCGACACGGGCCACGAAATCGATCAGACCCCATGGCCACGGCAGCCGCGGAGCGTAGCTTCCGATAGCCAGGGTCGGCCGAACAGTTAGCAGCGCGGCCAGTGAGGTGAGTCGTCCAGCGAGGCTGGGACCGTCCTCGACCACCTCGACCGGCGCCCCGTCACTGACCGGGAATTTGCGTGGTTTACGGGCCTGAAGTGGCGATACGCCTGGGCGGCCGGCACGACTCGCCTTGCTCGGTGCGGTCATGACAACCACCCCTTCCGACGCTGGAAGACGTTGCAGTGCAGAGCACGCCTAATTTTCTCGGCCTGACTCGCACCTTAGCCTGACACCTTACGTTCGAATCAACAATCAGCGAGGCAGATTCGATACCGGACTTGATACCGCAATGTGACCCCGTTCGCTTCCCGCCACGCGGATACCTCCGGAAAACAGACCTAAACTTGCCGTCGTGGGCACACCGCGACGGACGACCACCATCGCCTTTGCGGCCGCGGCCACACTCGGCTCGATCGGGTCCGCCTACATCGGGGCGCGCAACCTGCTGGTCGGCCAGGCCGATCAGGCTCGCAGCATCATCCCGCAGTCGTGGGACATCCCCCCGCGCGCGGACGGCGTGTACGCACCCGGCGGAGGTCCCGTCGAGCGCTGGAGCCGCGACGTGCTCTTCGACCTGCACCTGATGATCTTCGGCGACTCCACGGCGACCGGCTACGGCGCCACCACCGCCGAGGAGGTGCCCGGGGCCCTGCTCGCGCGGGGACTGGCCGACATCTCGGGTAAGCGGATCCGGCTGAGCACCAAGGCGATCGTCGGGGCCACATCGAAGGGACTGTCGGGGCAGATCGACGCGATGTTCGTCGCCGGGCCGCCGCCCGACGCCGCGGTGATCATGATCGGCGCCAACGACATCACCCGGCCCAACGGCATCCGGCCGTCGGCCCAGCGACTCGGGAAGGGCGTGTGCCGGTTGCGCGCTGCGGGCGCTGTCGTGGCGGTGGGCACCTGCCCGGACTTCGGGGTGATCACCGCGATCCCGCAGCCGCTGCGGGCGGTCGCTCGCAGCCGCGGCCTGCGACTGGCGCGCGCCCAGGCGGCCGCGGTTCGGTCCGCCGGTGGGATACCGGTGCCGCTGGCCGACCTGCTGACGCCCCACTTCCGCAGCACCCCCGAGGCGCTCTTCTCACCCGACATGTTCCACCCGTCCGGTGCCGGTTACGCGCTGGCTGCCAGCCAGCTGCTGCCTGCACTGTGTAATGCGTTGAGCGACTGGCTCGGTGCCGCGGCGCCGGAGTTGCCCTGGCGGACGCGCTCGGGTGAAGGCTTCGCGCTGCTGGCCCGGGTCGGCGGGTTGAGCAGGCTGTGGCGGCGCTCGACCGGGGTGCCCGCGCCTATCGTGATGCCCGCCAGCTAGGTTTTCCTGATACCCACGATGCGAGGAGACGTTATGCCTGAAGCCGTCATTGTCGCGACCGCACGGTCGCCGATCGGCCGCGCCGCCAAGGGTTCGCTCGTCGACATGCGGCCCGACGACCTGGCCGCACAGATGGTGCGCGCGGCACTGGACAAGGTGCCCGCCCTCGATCCGCGCGAGATCGACGACCTGATCATGGGCTGCGGTCAACCCGCCGGAGAGGCCGGCTTCAACATCGGCAGGGCGGTCGCCGTCGAACTCGGTTACGACTTCCTGCCGGGCACCACGGTGAACCGCTACTGCTCGTCGTCGCTGCAGACCACCCGGATGGCATTCCACGCGATCAAGGCCGGTGAGGGGCACGCGTTCATTTCCGCTGGGGTGGAGACGGTTTCACGGTTCCCGAAGGGTACGTCGGACGGCTGGCCGGACAGCAAGAACCCGTTGTTCTCCGACGCGATGAGCCGCTCGGATCAGGCGGCCGCGGGCGCTGAGGAATGGCACGACCCGCGCGAGGACGGCTTGCTGCCCGACGTGTACATCGCGATGGGCCAGACCGCGGAGAACGTCGTGCTGCACACCGGGATCAGCCGCGAGGACCAGGACCACTGGGGTGTGCGGTCGCAGAACCGCGCCGAAGAAGCGATCAAGAACGGCTTCTTCGAGCGTGAGATCGTCCCGGTGACCTTGCCCGACGGCTCGACCGTGAGCACCGACGACGGCCCACGGGCGGGCACGACGTACGAGAAGATCAGCCAACTCAAGCCGGTCTTCCGGCCCAACGGCACCGTGACCGCGGGCAACGCCTGCCCCCTGAACGACGGCGCGGCCGCGCTGGTGATCCTGTCGGACACCAAGGCTCGCGAACTCGGGCTCACACCGCTGGCGCGCGTCGTGTCGACCGGGGTGAGCGGGCTCTCGCCGGAGATCATGGGTCTCGGCCCGATCGAGGCGACGCGCAAGGCGCTCGCCAACGCCGGGATGTCGATCGGCGATATCGACCTCTACGAGATCAACGAGGCTTTCGCGGTCCAGGTGCTCGGTTCGGCGCGGGAGCTCGGCATGGACGAGGATCGGTTGAACGTCTCGGGTGGTGCGATCGCGCTCGGCCATCCGTTCGGCATGACGGGCGCGCGGATCACGACCACGCTGCTGAACAACCTGACGACGCACGACAAGACGTTGGGCCTCGAGACGATGTGCGTCGGCGGCGGTCAGGGCATGGCGATGGTGATCGAGCGGCTGTCCTGACTGGCGACGGCCCTTAACCGGTTGATTGCCCTACGTATTTGCGAGGGATCAACCCGTTAAGCGAGCCGTTGCGCAAATTGAGCGACCTGGTTGGCTCTCCGACGAACGACGAAGGGCGCCCGCTTTCGCGGACGCCCTTCGTCGTGATGGCTGCTAGTCGCTGTTGAAGTACGACAGCAGCCGCAGGATTTCGATGTACAGCCAGACCAGCGTGACCGTCAGGCCGAGCGCGATGCCCCACGCCGCCTTTTCCGGGGCCCCAGCGCGGATCATCTGATCGGCCGCGTCGAAGTCGATCAGGAAGCTGAACGCCGCCAGGCCGATGCACACCAGCGAGAAGACGATCGCGATCGGGCCGCCTGCTCGCAGGCCCATGCCTTCGCCACCGCCGACACCGAACATCGCCAGCACGAGGTTGCCGAGCATGAGGACCAGAACACCGAACAGGCCGGCGACGATCATGCGGGTGAACTTCGGCGTGACCCGGATGGCGCCGGTCTTGTAGACGACCAGCATGCCGAAGAACACACCGAACGTGGCGAGCACCGCCTGGGTGATCAACGCGCCGGCGCTACCGCCGGCGATCTCGACGCTCTTGCCGAACACCCACGAGATGGCACCAAGGAACAGCCCCTCGAGTGCCGCGTAGCTCAGGACGATCGCGGGGTTGTCCTGCTTGCGGCCGAAGGTGGCCACGAGCACCAGCACCAGACCGCCGAGCGCGCCGACCATCGCCAGCGGCAAGGCCACGGCCGGGTTGACCGAAGCCAGGAAGTAGGTGACGACTGCGACGGCCGACAGCACCGCCAGCGTGACGCCGGTCTTGGTGACGACGTCGTCGATGGTCATCGGCCGGGCGACACCGGCCTGCGTCTGATCGGGGTACTGGGTCACATAGGGGTCGGCGTGTACCGCCTGTGCACCGTAGCCGGCTGCTCCGGTACCGAATTGCGCATATCCGCCCTGCGTCTTCGGCAGGGTTCGGAATACGGGGTTGCTGGATTCCCGCACCGTCGGTTCCTCTCCTGTGATGTGGTTCGACATTCGGCGAACACACCGTCAACGATCCATCTCCCTGGTCGGTTCCCGGCTGCTCGGACGAACCTCGAAGCCGAACTTCCCAGCGTCTTCACGCCGAAACCCTACCCGGAGCCGCCGCGGGCCGGTCAACGTTCTAGATTGCATGCTCGTGGGCGAAAACGAGGATGTCCTAGTAAGCATCGATCGCGGTGTCGGGCTAATCACCCTCAACCGGCCCAAGGCCATCAATTCGCTGAACCATCCCATGGTCACTGCGATGTCACGCGTGCTCGCCGATTGGGAGCGCGACGACGCGGTCAGCGCGGTCGTCGTGGACGGCGCCGGCGAGCGGGGCCTGTGCGCGGGCGGCGACATCGTCGCGCTCTATCACAGCGCGAGAGCCGAGGGCCCGGAAAAAGGCCGTGAGGCGCGAGCGTTCTGGTACGACGAATACCTGCTCAACGCCCAGATCGGCCGCTTCGGCAAACCCTATGTCGCGCTGATGGACGGCATCGTCATGGGCGGCGGCGTCGGGATCAGCGCCCACGGCAGCGTCCGCGTCGTCACCGACACCACCAAGATGGCGATGCCGGAGGTCGGTATCGGCTTCGTCCCCGACGTCGGCGGCACGCTGATCCTGCCGCGTGCACCCGGCCTGCTCGGCTATCACGCCGCGCTCACGGGTGCGAACTTCGACGGCGCCGACGCGATCGCGATGGGCTTCGCCGACCATTTCGTGCCCCACGAGAAGCTTGCCGGCTTCAAGGCCGCGGTGATCGACGACGGCATCGACGCCGCACTGGCAGCGCATGCCGTCGAGCCGCCACCGAGTCAGCTTGTCGCGCAGCGGGACTGGATCGACCAGTGCTACGCCAACGACACGGTGGCCGACATCGTCGCCGCGCTGCATGGACACGACGGCGGTCCGAGTGACGACGCGGCCGACCTGATCGAGACCCGCTCGCCGATCTCGGTCTCGGTCGCGCTGGAAGCCCTGCGCCGCGCCGCGAAACTCGACACACTCGAAGACGTGCTGCGCCAGGAGTACCGGACGTCGTGTGGCGCACTGCGCTCCCACGATTTCGTCGAGGGTATCCGCGCCCAGGTCGTCGACAAGGACCGCAACCCGAGATGGTCGCCCCCCTCGCTGGCGGCCGTCACCACCGCCGACGTCGAGGCCTACTTCGCGCCGGCCGACCGCGAACTGGAGTTCTCATGACCGAGTACGAGACCATAATCGTCGCCTGCGATGACCGCGTCGCCACCATCACGCTGAACCGGCCGAAAGCGCTCAACGCGCTCAACAGCCAGGTGATGCAAGAAGTCACCTCTGCGGCAGCCGAATTGGACGGCGATCCCGGTATCGGCGCGATCATCCTCACCGGCAACGAGAAGGCCTTCGCCGCCGGCGCGGACATCAAGGAGATGGCCGGCCTGAGCTTCGCGGACGTGTTCGGCGGCGACTTCTTCGCGGCATGGGGCAAATTCGCCGCCACCCGCACCCCGACGATCGCGGCGGTCGCCGGCTACGCGCTGGGCGGCGGCTGCGAGCTGGCGATGATGTGTGATCTGCTGATCGCCGCCGACACCGCGAAATTCGGCCAGCCCGAAATCAAGCTCGGCGTTCTGCCGGGAATGGGTGGCTCACAACGGCTCACCCGCGCCATCGGCAAGGCGAAGGCCATGGACCTGATTTTGACCGGCCGCAACATGGCCGCCGAGGAGGCCGAACGCGCCGGCCTGGTCTCGCGCGTCGTGCCCGCCGACACGTTGCTCGACGAGGCGAACGCGGTCGCCAAGACCATTGCGGCAATGTCGCTGTCGGCGTCGCGGATGGCCAAGGAGGCCGTCAACCGCGCCTTCGAGACGACCCTGGCCGAAGGTCTGCTCTACGAGCGCAGATTGTTCCATTCGGCGTTCGCCACCGAAGATCAGACCGAGGGCATGGGCGCGTTCACCGAGAAGCGCCCACCGAACTTCCGCCACCGCTAATCTGCGGAGGTGACCGACACCCGCGACGACACTGAGGCAACACCTGAGACGTCGCGGGAGCAGGAAGCTGCCGAGAAACCGCCCGACAAACCCTGGTGGGTGCGCCGGTACACGTTCACCGGAACCGCGCTGGCGCTGGTCTTCATCTGGCTCTCGCTGACCCCGTCGTTGCTGCCACGAGGCCCGCTGTTCCAGGGCCTGGTCAGCGGCGCTGCAGGCGCATTCGGATACATGCTCGGCGTGTTCGTGGTGTGGCTCACGCGCTACATGCTGTCGAGGAACAGCAGCCCGCCTGCGCCGCGCCAAGCCTGGATCGCCCTGGTGATCATCGGCATCGTGGGGCAGATCCTGATGATCGTCTACTTCCACATCTGGCAGGACGAGGTCCGTGACCTCACGGGCGTTCCGCGGATGGGCTTCTGGGACCATCCCCTGACCGCGGTGCTGTCGATCGTGACCCTGTTCGTGCTCGTCGAGATCGGCCAGTTGATCGGCCGGCTGGTGCGCTTCCTGGTACGCCAGCTGGAACGTGTTGCGCCCCCGCGTGTTTCGGCCGTCGTGGTGGTGGTGTTGCTGCTCACCCTGAGCATCGCGCTGCTCAACGGAGTCGTCGTGCGTTTCGCGATGAGCACGATCAACAACACGTTCTCCGCGGTCAACGACGAGACCGACCCCGACTTCGACGCCCCCACCTCGCCGCTGCGGTCCGGCGGCCCGGAGTCGCTGGTCAGTTGGGAGTCGCTCGGCCACCAGGGCCGGATCTTCGTGGCGGCAGGCCCGAGCGTCGAGCGACTGACGGCGTTCAACGGCCGAGAAGCCATCGAGCCGATCCGGGCCTACGCCGGACTGCATTCCGCCGCCGGCATCCGGGCCACCGCCCAGCTGGCGGCACGGGAGCTGCAACGGACCGGCGGCCTGAACCGCCAAGTGGTCGCGGTGGCCACCACCACCGGCACCGGGTGGATCAACGAAGCGGAGGCCTCGGCACTGGAGTACATGTACAACGGCGACACCGCGATCGTGTCGATGCAGTACTCGTTCCTGCCGAGCTGGCTGTCGTTCCTGGTCGACAAGGAGAACGCTCGGCAGGCCGGGCAGGCATTGTTCGAGGCCGTCGACGAGCTCATCCGCGAGATGCCCGAAGCGCAGCGGCCGCGCCTCGTCGTGTTCGGCGAGAGCCTCGGCTCGTTCGGCGGAGAAGCGCCGTTCCTCGCGCTCAACAACCTCATCGCACGCACGGACGGCGCCTTGTTCAGCGGCCCGACATTCAACAACACGATCTGGACGCAGCTCACCCGTGACCGCGACCCGGGTTCGCCGATGTGGCTGCCGATCTACGACAAGGGTGAGAACGTCCGGTTCGTCGCCCGCGCCGAAAACCTGGCCCGGCCCGCCGACCCGTGGAACCACCCGCGGGTGGTGTACCTGCAGCACGCATCCGACCCGATCGCGTGGTTCAACCCGGATCTGCTGTTCGCCGAACCGGATTGGCTCAAGGAGCCGCGTGGCTACGACGTGTCGGGCCGGATGCAGTGGATTCCGGTGGTGACGTTCCTTCAGGTGTCGGCGGACATGGCGGTGGCCGTCGACGTGCCCGACGGGCACGGACATGTCTACGTCGAGAACGTGGCCAACGCGTGGGCGGCGATCCTGGAGCCGCCGGAGTGGACGCCGGACAAGACCGAGCGTCTCCGGCCTCTGCTGAGCAGCGACGAAAAGGACTAGCCCAGAACGCCTTCGGCCTTCAACGCGTGGTATCCGCCGACGACGTCGGTGGCGCGGTGCAGCCCCAGATCGAGCAGCGACGCGGCCGCCAGGCTGGAGGTGTAGCCCTGCGAGCACAGCACCACCCACTCGACGTCGTCGCCGACGGCCTGTGGCAGCCGCGTGTCGCTGGTCGGATCGCAGCGCCACTCGAGCACATTGCGCTCGATCACTAATGCCGCCGGGACATGCCCCTCGTGCGCGCGTTGAGCCTGTGGCCGAATGTCGACCAGGATCGCGCCGCGATCCAATGCGGCGGGCACCTCCGAAGCCGGCAACCGGCGCAGCCGGGCGCGAGCGTCGTCGAGGACCCGGTCGATCCGACTGGTGGGCATCGTCATCCCTCCGGTGCGTCGGTCAGCTCGGTCCGGTCGCGGCGCAACGTCTTGCGATCGGTTACGTCGTAGTACGACATGGCGGTGAGTGGCGGCGAGTAGGCGTGCACGCTCAGCGTCGGCGCGACCGGAGCCGAGATCTCACGCTCGGGCGCCCAGACGACGTCGTGCACCCACCCCAGCGGGAAGGCGGCCTGATCACCGGCCGACAACCGCCGCCGGCGCAACCCCCCACCGTCCCAACGGGTCTCGCGCAATGCGCCCGACACCACGGTGAGAGCGCCGAGGGAGCCACCGTGATCGTGCAATTCGGTCGATCGGTCCGGCACCCAGCTGATCAACCAGATGTCGAGTTCGTCGTCGCCGTGCAGACGAGTGAACCACCGCTCGTCGCGAGGCGGACCGCCGACCGGCAGCAGGTGGTCGAAACGACCGGTCAGCAACTCGTCGGCGCCGCGGTCGCTGGCCAGCAACAGATCGGGTAAGCGCAATCGCGTCGGCGCGGACACCGCCGGCGCGGCAGAAGTCAGGACTGCAGGCGAGACCATGAGAGCTCCAGAGGGGGGACGAAACGGGCAGGGCGCGGCGCTCAGCCCGACAACACCGCCGGCGTCCGTTCGTCATGCACACCAGTCTCAACCCCGACGGCCGGCACCGGCCGCCGCGGCCGGCCAACGAACCGGATAACCGCTGGCCACTGGGCCCCCACCGCTCAGATTCAGGCTGAGTCGAAACGCGGCAGGACAGGGCGGCCCGGCCGTCCGCTCGACCGGTTGCCTAGATTGACGGACATGCTCAGGCACACTGGCCACCTCACCGCGGCTGCCGTCGCGATCGCGATCCTCGTCGCCGGTTGCTCGTCCGAAACCGACCGCACGCCCGAGAAATCCTCGCCCCCAACCCCCTCGGCCTCGACCGCCCCCGGCTCGGAAACGCCAAGTGTCGCACCGGGTTCCACCGCGATCTCACCTGACGGCGTCACCACCGCGGTCGGAGCTCCCGCCGATTCGACCGAGGACGAGTACTTCAAGGCCTGCGACACGGCCAGACGGTGGATGGAGCAGCAGGGCGGCGACGCGAAGATGCAGGTCGAGCCGTACCTCGGCATGCTCCAGTCCACGGATTCGGCGGGTCCGGGCACCTACGACACCGCCTGGTCGCAGTTGCCGCCGCCACGGCAGGCCGCGGTCATCGTCGCCGTACAGGCAGCCGCCGACGGCCTCTGCGGATAGCACCGCAGACCGCGCGCGACAATGGCGGTATGGCTGGCAAGCGGGTAGCGCTGGCGCTGGGCAGCGGTGGCGCCCGCGGTTACGCCCACATCGGGGTGATCGAGGAGCTGCAGGAGCGCGGATACGAGATCGTCGGGATCGCCGGGTCGTCCATGGGCGCCCTGGTCGGCGGGCTGCAGGCCGCAGGAAAGCTCGACCAGTTCGCCACGTGGGCGAAGTCGCTGACTCAGGGCGCGGTACTACGACTGCTCGATCCGTCGATCACCGCCGCGGGCGTGTTGCGCGCGGCCAAGATCCTCGACGCGGTCCGCGACATCCTCGGTGAGGTCAGGATCGAGGACCTGCCGATTCCCTACACCGCGGTGTCGACCGACCTGATCGCCGGCAAGTCGGTGTGGCTGCAGCGAGGCCCGGTGGACGCCGCGATCCGGGCCTCGATCGCGATCCCGGGGGTGATCGCACCGCACCTGCTCGACGGTCGTCTGCTCGCCGACGGCGGCATTCTCGAACCGCTGCCGATGGCGCCGATCGCAGCGGTCAACGCCGACCTGACCATCGCGGTGTCGTTGTCGGGCAGCGAATCCGGCGGTGCCCAGGAGCCTGCCGAACCCGGGTCGCGCGCGACGACAGAGTGGTTGGCCCGGGTGTGGCGCAGCACCACGTCGCTGTTCGAGTCGAATGCGGTGCTCGGCCGCTTCGGCGCCGGCTTCGACGAAGATCCCGAATCTTCCGACAACGAAGAGGAACTCGTCGACGCGACCAAGGAAGTGACCAAAGAAACGCCGGTGGTGCCCAAACTCGGCAGCTTCGAGGTGATGAACCGCACCATCGACATCGCCCAGGCGGCGCTGGCGCGGCACCAGCTGGCCGGCTATCCGCCCGACCTGCTCATCGAGGTGCCCCGTTCGGCATGCCGGAGCCTGGAGTTTCACCGCGCCGCCGAGGTGATCGACGTCGGCGCCGAGCTGGCCGCCGCCGCCCTCGATGCGTTCGGCAAGCCCAATCGCGCCGAAACGACCTCTGGCGCAGAGGATTAGAGCCCGAGGTACGCGGCCACCTCTGCAGCGACCCGCCTGCCCTGTGCGCGCCCGGCGTGCGCGGACGGAATTCGGCACGCGGGGTCCAACGGGTTGGTGCCGAAAGCGGCCAGGGCCTCGTCGGCGGCGAACACGCCGAAGGCATCGTGCGCGGCGACCTCGTCCCTGGCCTCCGTCCCGAACGGCGAAGGCGACGAAAGGCCCTGCGGGATCAGCGCTACCACGACATCGCAGTCGTCGGCGAGCACGAGGTTGACGGTGCTGCCGACGCCACCGTCCATGAACCGCCGCGCTCCGATGGTCACCGGCGGCCACACGCCCGGCACTGCGCAACTGGCCGCGACCGCGTCCACCAGAGAGACGCCCGACGCGCGGTCGAACGCTACCAACTCGCCGGTGGCCGTGTCGATCGCCGAGATGCGCAGCTCGCGGTCCGGCCAGTCGTGCGACGGCAGCCGGTGCTCGATCACCTCGCGCCGGACCGGTTCGGTGACGGTGTCCGTGGCCAGCGCGATCGCTCCGATCCGCTGCAGTTTCTCGGTTTTGGAACCGGGCGTGGTCATCGCGCTGAGGAGGATCTCGGTGATGTCCTCGATGCCCGCGCCCGGGTTGATCTCCGCGGACGCCTCCGCGGTCTGCCTGTCGAACAGGGCTTCCAGGCTGAGCCCGCTGCCGAGTTGCGCCGCGACCGCCGATCCCGCCGAGGTGCCGACCAGGACGTCGGAGTCCAGTAGCGTCTGGGCCGCCGCGGGCGACTCGTCGGCGATACCCGTAAGGACTCCGGTCTCCCACGCGATGCCCGCCAGCCCGCCGCCGGCGAGTACCAGTGCTCGTCTCGTCACACCCCGTGAGTGTGCCAGGCGGCTACCCGAGCCCCGGCGCCGCCTTGCCGCTGATCAACGGCAGGTCGAGGTAGGTCGCAATACCGGGTTCGGCGGCACATACTGCGGGCACCGAGTTCACGCAGTGCGCCGCCGTGCCGACGATGCCGTACTCCGGACCCTCGCCGCCGACCGCCGACTGAAAACCCTTGACGACGATGTTGACGTCCGGGTTGCCTCGGACCTCCATCTCGTACCGCTGGCCTTCGGGGCCGAACGTCCAGGCGGGATCGAGGTTCTCCTCGCCCATCAACCAGTTCACGGTGACCCTGACGACCGGTTCACCGTCGACGAGCGCTTCCCAGTAAAACTTTCGGCCCGCAACCTGTCCCGGCTCGATCACACCGATCGGAGATTCGATCGGCGCGGTGGCGACGGCGATCTCCTGGGTAGACCGGACTTTCGCATCTGCCCGGAACCCGACCTTGTCGACGATCATCTTCACGGCCTGGATGAAGCCGCCGTCGAGCAGCTTCTGCATCGGCCCACTCAGCGCCTTCTCCGGCACCTCACCGAAACCCATCACATGCCGGACGACATCGGGCGCTTCATACGTGCGCAGGTCCGAATACTCCTCGGCGCGAACGTAAGTCACCGCCGTTGAGAATGCGGAGAACAGCAGCGGGAATTTCTCACTGATTCCGCCGGGGGCGATGCCGGTGCCGTGCAGGGTGGCATTGCCCGCGATCGCCGCGTCCCGCAGCGGCGCGCTCTGACGGTCACCCGGGTATACCCAGCCGACGGGTGTGACGACGTTCTTGCCCGAGCGCAACAGGGCCGCGACCTCGTCGGGGTTGGGCAAGAGCGGGGCGTAGATCACCGCGTCGGCGTCGAGGGCGAGGATGTCCTCGACAGTGTTGGTCGCGGTGACGCCCAGCGGTTCGGTGCCGATGATCTCGCCGACATCCTTGCCCGCCTTGTCCGGCGAATGCACCCAGCAACCGGCGAGTTCGAGTTCGGGGTGTTCGAGCACGCCCTTGATCGCTGCGACTCCCACCCCTCCTGTTGCCCACTGCACGACCCGCAGGCTCATACCGATCCTCCATCGCGGAACTAGAACACGTTCTACTCTTGCAGGTCTACACCACGGTGCCGGGCATACGGGACGTTTCGGATAGAGCCGCGTCCGGCGTGACACGAGATTAGATTGTGTTCGCCGGCTACCGCACCGCCCGAGGAGCATCAATGACCGACCCCGAATCACGTGTCGGTTCCCGGATCGGCCCGTATCGGCTGCGCCGGTTGCTGGGCAAGGGCGGCATGGGCGAGGTTTACGAAGCCGAGGACACCGTCAAAGACCGTATCGTCGCGCTGAAGCTGTTACCCGAGTCGGCCTCGAACGATCCGGTGTTCCGGAAACGACTTCAGCGCGAGGCGCACTCGGCAGGCCGGCTGCAGGAGCCGCACGTGGTGCCGATCCACGACTACGGCGAGGTCGACGGCCTGCTCTACGTCGATATGCGCATGATCGACGGCACCGATCTGCGCAAGGTGCTCAAGAACTACGGTCCGATGACGCCCGCCCGGGCAGTCGCTGTCGTCAAGCAGGTCGCTTCGGCCCTCGACGCCGCCCACGAGAGCGGTGTAATGCACCGGGATGTCAAGCCCGAGAACATCATTCTGACCCGTGACGACTTCGCCTACCTGGTCGACTTCGGCATCGCCAACGCCGCCACCGACGAGAGACTCACCGAGCTGGGCACCGCGGTCGGCACCTACGCGTACATGGCGCCGGAACGCTTCACCAACGACGAGGTGACCTACCGCGCGGATGTGTACGCGCTGTGTTGTGTTCTGCACGAATGCCTCACGGGCTCACAGCCGTTCCCCGGCGATAGCGTCAGCGTCGTCATCACCGCGCACCTGATGCAGCCCGTTCCCAAGCCCAGCGAGCAGCGGCCCGGCATTCCGGCCGCCTTCGACGCGGTGATCGCCCGCGGGATGGCCAAGAACCCGGTAGACCGCTACGCCAGCGCCGGCGATCTGGCCGCTGCGGCGAACGACGCACTGACACAACGGGATCAGGATCAGGCCGCCACCATCCTGCAACGCAGTGAGGCCGCGGGTCCAACTCTCCCGCCGGCTGCGCCCGGTCGGCATCAGACACCGCCGCCCGCCGGGCGGCCGGCCGCGTTTTACACGCCGCCGCCGGCCGACGGACCGCCGAGCGGGCCGATGTGGGCCACCCCGGCACCGACTGGACCGCCACGACCACCGGGGCCGGGACACAAGAGCTCGTCTTGGGTCCCGATCGCCGCCGGGGTCTCGGTGTTCGTGTTGGTGCTGGCGATGTTCGGAATCTGGTTTTTGATCAAGCTCGACGACGCACCGTCGGCTTCGACCACCACCTCGACGACCCAGCCGGCACAGACCACCGAGCGCACCACCCGCCAGACCCCGCGCACCACTACTGCCGCGCCGGGTGCGAATTCTTTCGACGCCACATTGCTCGGGCTGCTGCGTGGCTACGACGACGGCGTGTGCGAGCCGGTCCACCCGCCCGCCACCGGCGCGTTGGCAACGGTGGACTGCGGCCAGGCCGCACCCGAGGGCGGCCCGACCAACGCGCGGTATTCGCTGTTCGCCGACCAGCCGGCCCTGGACAAGGCTTTCGACCAGTCCGTCGCGGCGAACTCCGAACTGCTGCCGTGCCCCGACGGTGGCGCAGACTCACCGACGACCTGGCACTACACCCCCACCCCCGACCAAGTGGAGGGACGCATCGCCTGCGGCGTCTTCAACGGCAACCAGGACGTGACGTGGACCAAGAACGCCGAGCTACTGCTGGGCGACGCGCAGAGCCAGAACCTCGTCGACCTGCACAACTGGTGGCTGACGTACGGCTGACCGGTCGGCCAAGACTGCGCTCGGACTGGCCGCCGTCGCAGGGCCGACCCGATCCCCAGCCAACTCGAGATGACCCCCGATACGGCGTCCACTTGGGATGACGCGCAGTATGTTTTTGTCGTCGCAGCGCAGCGAAAGGATCAGCACGATGTCCACCGCAAAGAAGAACAGGGTTTTCGTCGTCGGCGTCGGAATGACGAAGTTCGAGAAGCCCGGCCGCCGCGAGGGCTGGGACTACCCGCAGATGGCCAAGGAGTCCGGCACCAAGGCCCTCGAAGACGCCGGCATCGACTACTCCGAGGTGCAGCAGGGGTTCGTCGGCTATGTCGCCGGCGACTCGACGTCGGGCAACCGGGCCCTCTACGAACTGGGCATGACGGGCATTCCGATCGTCAACGTCAACAACAACTGCTCGACCGGGTCCACCGCGCTCTTCCTCGCCGCGCAGACCATCCGCGGTGGGCTGGCCGACTGCACGATCGCGCTGGGCTTCGAGAAGATGCAGCCCGGTTCCCTGCAGGGCGGCCACGACGATCGCGAATCGCCGATGGGCAGACACGTCAAGGCGATGGCTGCGATCGACGAGTTCGGCTTTCCCGTGGCGCCGTGGATGTTCGGTGCGGCCGGCCGCGAGCACATGCGCCAACATGGAAGCACCGCAGAGCATTTCGCGAAAATCGGCTACAAGAACCACAAGCATTCGGTGAACAACCCGTACGCGCAGTTCCAGGAGGAGTACAGCCTCGACGACATCCTGGCCGCGAAGATGATCTCCGATCCGCTGACCAAGCTGCAGTGCTCGCCGACCTCCGACGGCTCGGGCGCGGCGATCGTGGCCAGCGAGGAGTTCGTCGACAAGCACGGTCTGGCCGGTCAGGCGGTGGAGATCGTCGGGCAGGCGATGACCACCGATTTCGAGTCCAGCTTCGACGGCAGCGCCAAAAACCTCATCGGCTACGACATGAACGTCAAAGCGGCGCAGCAGGTTTACGACCAGTCCGGCCTCGGGCCCGCCGACTTCCAGGTGATCGAGCTGCATGACTGCTTCTCGGCCAACGAACTGCTGCTCTACGAGGCGCTCGGCCTGTGCGGCGAGGGCGAGGCGCCCAAGCTCATCGACAACAACGACACCACCTACGGCGGGCGTTGGGTCGTCAACCCCTCGGGCGGGCTGATCTCCAAGGGTCACCCGCTCGGTGCGACGGGTCTCGCGCAGTGCGCGGAGCTGACGTGGCAGTTGCGCGGTACCGCGGACAAACGCCAGGTCGACGGGGTCACCGCCGCGTTGCAGCACAACATCGGGCTCGGTGGCGCCGCAGTGGTGACCGCTTATCAGCGCGCCGAGCGCTTATAGGGGATCATGAACCCCATGCGGACGACATGGATCCTCGCCGGTGCAGCCGTCGTGTGCGCAGCGATCGCCGCCCCTGCCGGTGTCGCGTCAGCCGATGACCAGGAATCGGCGCAGGAAGTCATCACCAAGCTGCAGGACCAGGGTTACAACGTGACCATCGACAAGATCGGCACGGCCCCGCTCTCTGACTGCGTGGTCACCAGCGTCCGCAACCCGCAGCAGTTCACCCAGTTGATGCCGCTGCTCGGGGGCAACCAAGACGGTGTGCTGTTTCCGGTGACCATCAGCAAGCCGATCTCGGTGTCACTGGACTGCAGCGGCCGCTGAGCAACGCTCACGGGCATATCGGACTACGCGGTGACCCGCTCCGGTTCGGGGACCTCGGGGGCGATGAACGGATCGGTCGCGACGAACTGCGAGTACAGCAGCGGCATCGTCGAATCGACGGCGAACACCGACACCCCGCCGGCGTAGTCGGCGACGTACACGCGACCGCCGTGCGAGTCGACCGCTACGCAGGACGGACGGGCCCCGACGGTGATTGTGTTGACGACCTGCAACGTGAGCGTGCACAACACCACGACGTGGTCGTAGTCGACGATGTAGGCCCTGGCTTTGTCCGCACCCATCGCCAGTTGAGTCGGGGCGCCCCCGAGTTCGACGACATCGGTCACACGACCCGCCGACAGGTCGATCACGTGCACCACGCCACCGCGGACCCGGTCCGAGCTGAGGACCAACGCCGTGCCGTCGGCCAGCGCGATATCGCGAATGGGCGAACCGATCCGCACCGCGCGCCCGACGCGTCCGGTCTCGAGTTCGACGGTCACGACCGCGCTGCCGCGCGCATCCGTGGTCGCGACGTAGAGCCGTGTGCCGCTCGGGTCGATCGCAAGCGCATCGATGCCGATGCCTGCGCCGGTCGCGACGTCGATCGTGCCAACCCGGTCGGCGGGGATGTCGATCACCGCGACGTCGATGCGCCCGTCACCGGTGCGGCCGGCATAGACGCGCTTGCCGTCGGGGCTGACCACGAGCGCCGTGATGTTGTCCGCGAGTGGATACGCCGCGATCACCGACTTGGTGACGGTGTCGATGACGGTGACTTCGTCCTTGTGGCTCCACGAGGAGGTGCTCACATAGGCGCGATCGTCGTGCAACGCGACGGCGAACGGCTCACCGGCCACCGCGATGATCGCGTCCGCAGTGAGGGTGCGGGCGTTGAGCACCGCGACGCTGTCGTCGCCCGGGTGGGTCACCACAGCGGCACCCGCACCGGTGGCGATATCGCCGACCGGTCCGCGGTGCAGTTCGACGGCACCCAACGCGGCAACGCTTGGATCCACTCGCGTCCGGGAGGGGGCCTCCGCGTCAAGGGCATGTTCAGGCATCAAAACGCTAACCATCGTTGTCGGGTACCTCCGCCGGCATGACGTGCGCCAGCCCTAGATTCCAAGTCACATCGCGCCGTGCAGGCGCGGTCTTGAGTCGAGCATAGCGACGGATTCGGACGGGCTGGAGCCACGCAAAGCTCGCGGATAGAGGCTTCTTGAGAACCTCTCAGACATCGCTTAGAAAGTCGCTCGTTACCCAATTGTTACCTATCACGAGCAACCCGGTGAGCACGGTTGACCTGTCGAAATGATGCTGCGGCAAGGCCTTCCGAAGAATGTGACCGACCACACGGCTCACCGTTTCTTACGTTCGGGCGACCAAAGTGAGCGGTAAATCACACGCGACACGACAGCAAACACGCCACATGAGTCACGACGGTCACACGCTCACGCGCGATACAGCATCAGAACCCGCGAGTGAACCCGTCGGCGGCGGCTCGACGCGATCATGCGGACGTCGCGCAGGGCTCCGGCGAGATGAGCGGGCAGTTGTCGAACTCGAGTTGGACGCGGGTGCCAGAAGGCGAGGCGTCGATAGTCGCCCGGTCGGACAGGGCGCGCATCAATGGAATACCGCGGCCCCGGGTGTTGGGCCGGCCGTCGGGCTCCTTCGCCAACCAGGCGCCCCGGTCGGAAACCGCCGCCACCAGGCGCCGGTCCCCGGTGTCATAACGAGCCGTCACCGACATCGTGCCCGGCTGCTGCGATTGGACATAGGCGAATTCGGCCGCGTTGGTCAACGCCTCGTTCACCGCCAGTAGCACGTCGCTGAGCCGCTCCGCATCGAGCGCGAAAGTGGCACGTAGCCACTGAGCGAAGGCATTGCGGAACTCTGCGACGGTCCGGGCGTCTGCGGGGCCGTTGCTCGAAAATCCAAGTTCCGTCGGATTGTTCATGATGACGTCTGGTTACCCCGTCAGACGCGCGCTCACGCGGTGAGGTTGTCGAGGGCGACGTCCAAGCCGGAAAACAGGTCGATCACATCGGCGATGCCCGTGATCTTCAGGGGCCGGCTGGTGGCCGGGCCGTCCGCGACGACGGCGAACCGCGTCTCGGAGCCGTCGGTCTGGTTGTGGGTTTCCATCAGCACCTGCATGCCCGCCGAGCCGAGGAACTCCACGTTGGTCAGGTCGACGATCAAGCCCGTCGGATCCTTACCCAACGCCGCCTGCACGGCGTTCCTCAGCTGAGGCGCCGTGAGCATGTCGAGATCCCCCGAGGCGGCGACGACAGCGACGCGTCCCACCCAGTTCTCGGTACAAAGTTGTCCGTCCAAGCCTCACCTCGTGTTTGGCAACCACCGTAGCGGTCATGGCCGATCGCCTGAGGGCAGTCTTAACCCGGGCAATAGGGTAGCGACTTCACCCTACGCATGCATCGCGGGGACCCATTCGCGCCCGTCAGAATGCAGAAGGCGAATCGACGCGGCTCGCCGATGACGATCCGCTCCCATTAGGCGAGCGGATGGTCGCGGTTGACCAGTTGCTCGGCGATCAGATGCAGCGGTGTCTTCGTCTGCCGGGAGAGCCTGACCAGCAGATTGAACGCATCGCCGCGTCGACCTTGCATGTGCGGCCGCCGCCAGCCCAGGTCCCCCACTGGGGGCGTGAAGGCACGCGTTCGCTCTGAGTAGAGGCTCAGCGCACCGATCTCGCATCGTGGGTGTTGAGCTGGATGGACAGACCGGGACCTGTCAGGGCCGGTCGGCTCCGAGAATGCGCACGAGGTCGGGCTTCATCGCCTGTAGCTGCGCGCCCCAGTAAGCCCAGCTGTGCGTCCCGTCCGTCGGAAAGTTGAAGACCGCGTTGTGGCCACCCGCCGCGAGGTACTTCTGCTGGAACTCCTTGTTCGTCGACAGCGTGATGTTCTCCAGGAACTGCGCGCTGTACTGCGCGCCGAAGTCCGCGCCGTCGTCGAGTTCAGAGGTCGCGCCGTTGCCGCAGTAGATCCACAACGCGGTGTTGTTGGCCACCAGCGCGTTGACGTTGACCATCGGGTCGTTGCGTCGCCAGGCCGGATCCGACGTCGGCCCCCACATGTTCGTCGCGCTGTAACCGCCCGCATCCTTCATCGATAACCCGATCAGCGTGGGCCACAAGCCGTTTGAGGGATTGAGATAGCCCGACAGCGAGCTGGCGAAGATGAACTGCGCCGGATGCCAGACGGCGAGGGTCAACGCCGCACCGCCCGACATGGACAGCCCCACGACGGCGTTGCCGGTCGGCGCCTGTCCTCTGTTGGCCGCCAACCACGCGGGCAGTTCCTGGGTCAGGAAGGTCTCCCATTTATAGGTGACGGTGCCGGCGGTTCCCGCCGCCGGTTGGTACCAGTCGGTGTAGAAGCTGGCTTGTCCGCCGACCGGCATGACGACCGAGATGCCCGACTGGTGAAACCACTCGAACACCGCAGTGTTGATGTCCCAGCCGCTGGCGTCCTCTCGGGCCCGCAACCCGTCGAGCAGATACACCGATTGCGGGCCACCGCCTTGGAACTGCACGCGGATGTTGCGGCCCATCGACGGAGATGGTACGTCGAGGGTTTCAACCGGCAGGCCGTCACGCGAATACGCAGTCGCCGAAGGGGTTTGGACCGCCACCCCCGCGAGCATCAGCATCGCGAACAGCACCGCGCAGAATCTGCCGACTGACGATTTCACGCGGGCAAGCTAGCAACCCGATAAAGCCGTCGGCCGTGCGCCACGCGCCGCTTGACCAGCTTGTTACCAAACCTCGTCCGCAGAGTCGCCGGTTCGGCATGACCGGCGATTTCGCCCAGCTTCCAGTGTGCATTCAGATCGTGAATTCGCCCGTTGAGAGGCTGTTCGCGTTCTGTGCAACTGGCCTTCGGGTCAGCAGCCGAGTTCGACGACAGCGCGGCTGACGATGTCGCCGGCGGCCTTGATCGAGATCCCGAGAGAGTCGCGGACCATGATCACCGAATCGGAGGCGGGCACTCCGCTTCTCGCGGCGGCGCAGACGTCGTGACCCGCGGTGATGAGCTGTTCCGCGGTCAGGAAGACGTATCGCTCCCGCAGCTTGCGCACGAACTCCGACTGGTCCGCCGCCGCAGGCGCGGCGAAGGCGACTGCGGTGGCGATAGCGGCGATCCACACTCCGATGATGCGTCGCACGAGAAAACTCCTCCAATAGTTCAGTCGGCTTTACGGCGCTCATCGCATTGGCTCCGCATTGACGGTCGCGTCATATTACCGATCGCCAGCGCATCGAAGCGTTTTCCGCTCCGTAGATAACGATTGAATAACAGACCGATCACGTGACACGTCTCACCCGGCGCGGCATCGGCGCAGGTGACTCCCGCGCCGACAGGCCACGACGGCTTCCGTGCAGAGCCATCGAAACTTGCCTGTCATTTTTTGCTGGCATACGGTCACGGCGCCGATGACGTAGCTGATGAGACTCGATGACTTTGTTCGGTGGTGACAACGCAGGTGACTATTCGTGCGCGTCGTGACCGGGGACCCACCTCGGACGCGTGGCCTATGGGGCCGAAACCGACGGCACCCCAAGCACTTTCCTGGACGCGCTTCCTTCGGCCACCCGATGATGGCGACGCCATCGCGATGCACCGTCTGATCGCCGCGACAGAAGTGCTCGATCTGAATTCCACTTATACCTATCTTCTGACTGCCACCGACTTTGCCAGTACGTCAATAGTGGCCGATAGAGACGGCGACATCTGTGGGCTGATCACCGGCTACCACCCGCCGGCGCGACCGGAGGTGCTCTTCGTCTGGCAGGTGGCCGTCGCGACAACCGCCCAAGGGTCCGGGCTCGCCAGCGCCATGCTCGACACCCTCGTTCACCGGGTCCGGAGCAACCGACGGGGTCATCCGGTCACCGTGGAAGCCACGGTGTCGCCGAGCAACTCGGCGTCGCGAGCATTCTTCGGCGCTTTCGCGCGGCGGCACGGCGTGCCTCTCCTCGAGGAGCCCCGTTTCACCGCCGCACAGCTGGACGCCGATCAGACCCACGAGGACGAACCGACGCTCCGCATCGGACCCATCACCAGGCCATTGGACTGACACCCCGGAAAGGACACATGTCAACGCCAGCAACGCTCCCCCGTCCCGACGAATCCGACCTGCCCGAGGTCTATGCCTCGGTCGAATCGGAGGTGCGCAGCTACTGCCGGGGGTGGCCGACGACGATGGCCGTCGCCCGAGGCTCCTGGGTGACCGACACCTCGGACCGCCGGTACCTCGACTTCTTCGCGGGCGCCGGTGCGCTGAACTACGGCCACAACAACGCTGAACTCAAGCGGCCACTGATGGACTACCTGGCCAACGACATGATCGTGCACTCACTCGACATGGCGACGTCGGCGAAGACGGAGTTCTTGCAGCGCTTCGAGCAACTGATCCTTCGGCCGCGCGGCCTCGATTACAAGGTGCAGTTCCCCGGTCCGACGGGTGCGAACGCCGTCGAGTCGGCGCTCAAACTGGCCCGCAAGGTGACTGGCCGCGAATCGATCATCAACTTCACCAACGCATTTCACGGCATGACGCTGGGGGCACTGTCGGTGACCGGCAACTCGATGAAGCGAGCCGGGGCAGGTATCCCGCTGGTTCATGCGACGCCGATGCCGTACGACAACTACTTCGGTGGCGCCACCGAGGACTTCCACTGGTTCGAGCGGGTGCTCGACGACTCGGGCGGCGGGCTCAACCGTCCCGCGGCGGTGATCGTCGAGACCGTGCAGGGAGAGGGCGGCCTGAACGTCGCCCGGATGGAATGGTTGCAGGCGCTTGCCGACCTGTGCAGCCGACGCGAGATTCTGCTCATCGTCGACGACGTGCAGATGGGGTGCGGACGAACCGGCCGGTTCTTCAGTTTCGAAGAGGCCGGAATCGTCCCCGATATCGTCACACTGTCCAAATCGATCAGCGGATACGGCCTGCCGATGGCACTGACCCTGTTCCGCAGAGAGCTGGACGTGTGGGCACCCGGTGAGCACAACGGCACGTTCCGTGGCCATAACCCGGCCTTCGTCACTGCGGCCAAGGCGCTCGAAATATACTGGCAAACTGAGACATTCGCAGATGACACCCTCGCCAAGGGTGAGCAGATCCGCGCCCGGCTGGAGAACATCGCCGAACGGTATCCGGGCGTCGGTGCGCGAGGACGGGGAATGGCGCAGGGACTCAAGTTCGAGGATGAGCCGCTGGCGGCGGCGGTGTGCCGCGCGGCGTTCGAACGTGGGGTGTTGATGGAAACCAGCGGTCCGTCGGACGAGGTCGTCAAGCTGCTCCCGCCGCTGACCACCTCCGAGTCAGACCTCGATGCCGGCATCGACGTGATCGCCGAATCGGTCGCCGCAACGCTTTCCTGATCACCCTCATTCGCTACGAAAGGAGCACGACCGTGATCGTGCGTACTACCGACCAGATCACCGGCACCGAGCGTGACGTGTCTGCGAAGGACTGGAGATCCAAGCGCATCGTCCTGGCCGGTGACGGCGTCGGCTTCTCGTTCCACGAGACCACCATCAAGCCGAACTCCGTCAACGAATTCCACTATCGCCACCACGTCGAGGCGGTGTGGGTGGTGGAGGGCACCGGCACGCTCACCAACCACGAGAACGGCGAGGAGCACCCGTTGCGGCCGGGCACCATGTACCTTCTCGACGGCCACGAACGCCACCGTGTCACGTGCGATACGCAGCTACGGATGCTGTGTGTGTTCAATCCGCCGGTAACCGGCCAGGAGGTGCACGACGTAACCGGCGCCTATCCCCCTCCGGTGGTGCAGACTAGTTGAGCGACAACAGATTTGTCGTCCGCGAAGACAGGTATCCCACCCGCCTCGACGAGCCGGCCGACCCCATCCCCCGCGCCGAGCCCACGGTCTGGGGCAGGGAGCCGGACGGTCCGCTCGACCAGGCCGACCTGCAATCGATAGCCGCCGACGGCTATCTGATCCGCCGGTCGGCGGTCGGCGACAACTGGGTGTCGACGCTGCGTGACGAGTTGAACCGCATTGGCGCCCAAGCCGATCCCCGTGATCCGAGGATCATCCGGGAGCCCAGCGGCAGCATCCGGTCGGTGTTCCAGCCACATCTGTTCAGCGATGTGATCGCCGAGGTCATCACGCTCGACACCGTCTTGCCGGTAGCCCGTCAACTGCTCGGCAGCGACGTTTACCTGCACCAGGCGCGGATCAACCTGATGCCCGGATTCACCGGGACCGGTTTTTACTGGCACTCCGACTTCGAGACCTGGCACGCCGAGGACGGCATGCCTGCGATGCGGGCCGTGTCCTGCTCCATCTCGCTGACCGACAACTTCCCGTACAACGGTTCGCTGATGGTGATGCCGGGTTCGCATCGGACGTTCTATCCGTGCGTCGGGGCCACACCGCGCAACAACCACACGTCCTCGCTTGTCAAACAGGAGATCGGGGTACCGAGCCAGGCCACTCTCGCCGAGGCTGCCGCACGCCATGGCATCGATCAGGTCACCGGTCCCGCCGGAACGGTGCTGTGGTTCGACTCGAACCTCATGCACGGGTCGGGTTCGAACATCACGCCGTTCCCGCGCTCCAACGTCTTTCTCGTGTTCAACTCCATCGAGAACCAACTCGTGTCGCCCTTCGGCGCGGAAGGCTCGAGGCCGGAATACCTGGCCGCCAGGGACGGCCGACCATTCAGCACGCTTTCACTCGTACAGTGAGCGTTGGCGCTCGCCGCGATACGGTGGGTCCAGGTTGAACCGATCCCACGAGTGAAAGGGTGGCCGATGAGGTCCATCTCGCTGTCGGCGCGACGATCGATCATCGCCGGCGGGTTCGTCATCGCGGCCATGGCACCGGTGCTGGGCGTGGTCGTCTCCGTGCCGTCGATTCCGGCTTCGCAACTCGCCAACTGCCCGGCCGGCGAGGAGGAGGATCTCTACGCCGGCCAATGTGTGCCTTACCTGGTGCCGAACTCGCCTGCCGGCGCGGCCGCAGCCAACTCCGCATGCCCGCCGGGAGTGAGCGGCGCCGAGTGCGGCGGGTCGACGGGCAACCAGGTGGGCTCCCCGAAGCCGCGGATGCCCGCGCCGGTTCCCCCGCAGGAACCCGAACAGGAACTCGCAGAGGTCGTCACGCCCGGTTACTAGCGGACGGCGCTCACGCGCTAGTGGACTCCGACCGGTGGCCGGAATCCGACGGGTCACGCCGGTACCGAGGTCGTGACGACCACGTCGCCGACGGGGGCGGACACGACGACCACCAGCGGCAACAATGGCGGCGACACCGGAAAACCTGGGGGTCCGGGCCGGGAGGCTAAGAGGCGATAAGTAGTACTTCGCCGGTCGACGGCCCCGGGGCATCGTTGCGCCGCGGCTACCGACCGTTTTCACTGAACCAACAGAAGCGTCGGTCACGCTCAACTACTTTGGCTGGTGTGGAACCACCCCACAGCCTCGTCCGGGATCCAACCTCTTCGGTGGTCCACCACCGGGACTATCTCAACCACGACGATCGACAGGCTTTCTGCGGCGTTGAGTTCGACAGCCCGGCGGCGCTGGTCAGGGCAACTGCCGAAGTGGCGATCTGTCCCGACTGTGAGGCGAAGTTGGCGGAGTATCACGTCAGGTGGTGGCGCGAGCGAGCTCAGGCCGCCGAAGCAGAGCTCGAGGAACTCCGCATCAAGTACCGCGATCTGTCGGAGGCAGCGGATCGAATGCGCCGCCGACAGGTCAGCACGGAAGGTGCGCAGGCTCCAGGGCAAGAGGAGCCGCAGGGCGCCCCAGCCGCCGGGCATGACGAAAAGGAGCCGACCTCCCTCCTCGATCAAGCGCGCGCGGAGTTGATGGGACTCTGTCGGCAATGCGACGGGACCGTACCCTATTGGCGGCTCAAAGCCGCGATGCAGGCGTTCAGCGACAAGCTGAGCTCCGACGAACGAGTGCTCCTTGCTCAGGAGATCGGTGCTGACGGATCCCTGATCCGATGGTGCACAACGGAAATCGTCAACCGGGGATGGCATGTCACCAACAGCCCCGTACAGGAGGAATCCGAGGCGATGTGGGACGCCTGGACCCGCGATGCGTACCAGACGCCCAAGAGGACCAAGTGGCGCCTGGGGCGGCCCCGATCGCAGGACGCCAGTTGACGCTGTCTCACAAACGTCAACTGCAACCGCTCTGTCTGCTGGCGGACAGTCAGCTGCTGTTCTCCGAAGCGGCACGACCGACTGCTCCTCGAGGCAGCCCTCGACGGGTTGGGTCAGGACACACCGCTTTTGTCCGGAGCGTGCCGATTTGATCGTCCTCGCGGGAGGTGATGTGCGTCTGGGCTGGAACACGTTCGAGAAAGCCGGTATGAAGGATGTCATCGGGGACCGATACGCCCAAAGCGGCGGTCCTGGTGGGCATTTCGGCCCGGCCCGGTCCAGCTCGGACGCTATGCGATCGCCGAGGCGCCGCAGTCCGCCGAGACCGAGTTGTTCGATGTGTTCGGGTTCGTTCCCGTGGTCATCGACATGCATGACGAGCGGGCCGAGTAGGAGCGGCTGTCACACACGGTCAAGGTGCTGGAGGGCGCGGCCACAGGCCTCGGAATCCCCTCTGGGGGTGGAATCGCGCACGCGGATGCCACCATCGAGCCTCTGCGGCATCCCGCGCATGAATTTCGTTACGAGGACAACCGCGTCGTGCACTCGCTGTTGTGCCCGGGCAACTCGAACCCGCAGTGGATGGAGTTACTCGGCGAATGCCGGGGCGATGAAGCGCCGCAGCAAGTGCTCCTCGCCCTGCCCGTCGCTCGTCGGCCAGTAGGCGAAAGACACGACTACGCGCACGATCCACTGCGCAGCCTCGGGATCGTCGTCGGTGATTCCGGCGAGTTCGGCCGCGAGATGCCCTAGTAGGGGCGAAGAATGCAGCTCACCCAGGTGAGGAGCGCTGCTCGTGCTAAGCATCAATCGCCGCATGGGATCGGCCCTGATCTGGTCGAGAGCCACCTTGATCGCGCGAATGACCCGGTCCGGTCCACTGAGCCCCTCGACGGCGTGCCGAACGGTTTGGATGACCCCCGCGGCCAGGCGCATCAGCACCGCGTCACGTATCTGCGCCTTCCCTCCGGCGTAGCGATAGATCGTGGCTCGCGAACAATGGAGTCGCGCTGCCAGGGCGTCGATGTCGAAGGCGTCCAGTCCGTTCTCGACAACGAGTTCGGTGGCGGCTCGATAGATCCGGTCGGCCGCAACGTCGCGACGGGCGCAACCGACTATCCAGTCGTCGCGAGTCATCGGGGGCCGGCCTCTCTGCATCGGTTCTAGGGTATTTTCTCAGGTGTGAGACAAATGTGGTGGTCATTCTCACGATCTGCGCAGGCCACCGAGTGTGCGATGAGACGAGGTCGCCACACTGCCCGTCTTCGGTGTTTCGAATCCATCGGCATCCGTTGACTCAGAGCCTGTTCGTCGCGAACGTTGAGGGATGGCATCCCCGGATGGTGCGCTCGGCCTCGCACTCTTCGACGATCGGTACATCCAGGATCCGTATCCGCTCTACGCGCAGATGCACCGGACGGGACCGGTCCACCGCATCGGAGAATCGGAGTTCTTCGCCGTCAGCAGTTGGGATGCCGTCACCGAGGCGATCGACCGCAGCGAGGACTTCTCCTCGAACCTGACGGCGACCATGGTCTACCAGCCCGGGTGCGGTGTGTCGGCATTCCCGGTCGGCGAACTCGGCGGCGCCACACAGGCGCTCGCCACCGCTGACGAGCCGTTCCATGGCATTCACCGCAAAACGTTGCTGCCGCAAATGGCCGCCAAGCGCATCCGCGCCTTCGAGCCGTTCATCGCGGACACCGCCACCGAGTTATGGAACAGCAACGCCAGCAACGGAAGCGTCGAATGGATGGGCGCGATGGCCAACCGCCTGCCGATGATGGTTGTCGGGAGGATCATCGGTGTGCCCGACGTTGACATCGACAAGCTCATCCGGTGGGGGTACTCGGCCACTCAAGTCGTCGAGGGACTGGTCACCCGGGAGCAGCTGGAAGCCGCCGGTATTGCCGTAATGGAACTCAGCGGCTACATCACCGAACAGTTCCAGCAGGCGGCGACCCACCCGCAGGACGATCTGCTGGGCGACCTGGCGACAGCGTGTGCCGACGGCGCACTGGATGACATCGCGGCACTAGCCATGATGATCACACTGTTCAGCGCCGGCGGGGAATCCACGGCATCGCTGATCGGTTCCGCCGCATGGGTTCTCGCGACCCGCCACGACGTGCAACAGCAGGTGCGCGATGATCCGCAACTCCTCGGCGCATTCCTCGAAGAGACCCTGCGCTACGAGCCGCCGTTTCGCGGTCACTATCGCCATGTGGTGAACGACACCGAACTCCGCGGCGTCGAACTGCCATCGGGCTCACGACTTCTGCTGCTCTGGGGTGCGGCCAATCACGACCCGACGCACTTCGACGATCCGGACCAGTTTCGATTGGATCGCGCTTCCGCGAAGGGGCACATCAGTTTCGGCAAAGGCATTCACTTCTGCGTAGGCGCGGCTCTGGCCAGATTGGAGGCCAAGCTCGTGGTCAGCCTATTGCTTGAGCGGACAACCCTGGTCGAAGCGAGGGACGTTGGCCGCTGGTTGTCGAGCCTTTTGGTGCGCCGTCTCGAACATCTGGACTTGGCTCTTGCATGACCGGCAACATCGAGCGAAATGGTGAGCAACCGCGCCGCGATCAGCGTCTCTCGGCCGCCTTCGCCATCTCGATCCGCTGCATCGTCGTCGGATGCGTGCCGCGGAGGATCTGCGCCCATTCCGGCGGCGTGGGATCAACCAACCCCGTCACGTGAACCGCCGCTGCGCCGAATGGCAGTCGCCGGGTGATCTGTGACGCGCCGAGACAGCCAATCGGCCTCCGTCTCGTAGCGGCGTGAGATCGAGTTCTGTGCCGGCAGTACCAGAACGGAAAGTGCGAACGCACACACCAGGGCCAGTGGAACAACCGCTGGGTCACGTATGCCGCCTCGGCGCTCGGTGGCCCAGGCGATCGCCGCCAGGACCGGGATTGCGAAAAGGGCGAACCACACCACGCCCGTCCAGACGTGACTGCGGGCAAGTTGTGCCAACTCGGGCGGACACCCAAGCGATTTCGCCGTCCGTGAAGCGGCCGTCCAGCAGCGTGTCGTACAGGACGACATGGCGGGTCTCATCTCCGACGCCCACGTCACGAAGCACGCGTTGGAAGCCGTGCTCTACGCGGTCTGGTGTCTCGGCGACGTCGTCGGTTATGTGTCCAGCCTGGGGAAGACCGGGGCCTGAATGCTGGTGAAACGGACCATCGACCATCCGAGCTATCACAAGATTGGGGGCATGACATGGCAGCCGGTCGCAGTCCTGCGGCGATGATCGACGAGCAGCGCTTCATCGCGGTGGAAGACGAGCTGCGCGTCTGGACCCGTCGACTGGGCGGTGGCGCGGAGGACGAACGCGCACCCCTGCTGGTCCTGCACGGCGGGCCGGGATTCCCGCACGACTACCTCGAGAATCTGGCAGCGCTGGCCGGGCCCCGACAGACCGTGGTGTTCTACGACCAGCTGGGGTGTGGGCGCTCCGACTGCCCTGACGAACCCGAACGCTGGCGGCTGCCACGCTTCGTCGCCGAAATCGACAGCGTCCGTCGGGCGCTTCGCCTGAATCGCGTGGTGCTGCTCGGTCAATCCTGGGGCGGCATGCTCGCCATCGAATACGCGCTCACCCAGCCCGCCGGCCTGGTCGGGCTGGTCCTGTCCAACAGCACCTCCAGTGCCCCGCTGTGGGGTGCCGAGGCACAACGCCTGCGTGCCGACCTGCCACCCGACGTGCAGTCCACGCTGGCGCGACACGAGGCCG
The DNA here is from genome assembly GCF_035918395.1 of Mycolicibacterium sp. ND9-15. Lineage (NCBI taxonomy): Bacteria > Bacillati > Actinomycetota > Actinomycetes > Mycobacteriales > Mycobacteriaceae > Mycobacterium > Mycobacterium jinjuense. The sequence continues at coordinate 3,659,995 of NZ_CP142362.1, read as the reverse complement.
CAAAAACCACCGACAGCCCGGAATACCGGGCAGCGATCGAGGTCTTCTATGCCCGCCACGTCATCCGCGTGCAATCGATGCCCGACTCTGTGCGTCGCAGCTTCGACCGTCTCGGGCAGCCCTACTTCGTGATGTGGGGGCCCAGCGAATTTCACGTCACCGGCAATCTCGCGGACTGGGATCGAACCCAGCGGCTCGCCGAGATCCGCGTGCCGACGCTGCTGATCTCGGGAGAACACGACGAGTCCACCCCCGCCATCAACCGCGTGCTGCAACGCGGCATCCCCGGGGCGCAGTGGATACTGCTCGAGGGCTGCTCGCACCTCGCCCATGTCGAGGCACCGGAACGCTACCTACGCGTGGTGCAGGACTTTCTCGATTCCCTGTGACGAACGGATTTCGTAATCGGTGCAGGTACCGACTCAGCACCAGTTGTAAACGACGTTCCAGTGACCGTCCCGATACGTGGCGACGAAATCTCCACCGAGAGAGCGATCCGCGTCTTGAATCGTCCCCGAGCCGCCGTCGTTCACTCTGAAGCCCGGCGCGTTCCAAGTGATTGCGACGATATCGGCCACGGCGTCGCGGGTCGCGTCGCAGTCGGCCAGCTTCTTGTCATATCCCTGTTCGATCGCTGACTCTGCGCTGGCCTGATCGCCGGAAACCGGTCCGGAAGAATAGGTACCCGGAGCCGGCAAGCTGTTCGGTGAAGAGGTGGTCGCCGTAATGCTGGGCGAGGGCGTCATCGGTGTGCCCGAAGACGGCTCGTCGCTGTCGCTCTGGTTGCATGAAGCAACGAGTGCGACGACGAGGGCACCGACCCCCACCCTGAGCAAGACGTGTCGTCCTGCTCGAGCCGCACTGCCACCGAATCGCACGAAGTTCAATGCTACGCCGATGAGGCACTCGCAGCATGCAGGCTCCGGCTGATCGACTGTCACAGCACCGGCGATGTCGAGGCGTGCCGCGCGCACGCCGGAGGAATGGCCGTAAGCAGTGTCAAAGCAGAGGCAGCACAAGCGAACACGTCCGCCGGCCATGCTCCCGGAGTACACCACGTCGATGCTCAGAACATTCGTCAGCGCCGACGTTGGTCAGGTCGGTCAGCGGAAGGCAGTGCTCAGTCGTTGCTTGTACACCTCGTCGAAGCGACGGTAGGCGCTGCGCAAGTCCTGGCCCGGCCAGTCCCTCGGGACGAACTCAGCGGGTAAGAGCGGGTCGAGTTGAAGATGACGGACGGCGGCGACGGACAACGCGAACCAGTATGCGAAGTCGTCGGTCGCAACAGCTTCGGTCTCGATCTCGTCGCACAGGGCGCGAATGATCCGCCGCGCGTCGACCGCCCAATGCTGAAGGCTGAAAAGGGATCTGACGGTTTCGGCGGGGATATCGGTCGCGGCGTCGTGGAAGTGGACGCATTGCCGGTCCAGCACCGCCCGCAGCACCGGCGACCTGTCCCGATCCAGATTGTCCGGCCGAATCCAGACGCCTTGCCGCAGCTCGACGAGGTGCAGTCCCGTTGCGGCTTTCCGCAGCGCAAGTCGGTCGGCCGCCGACCGGCGGTCCAACGACACCACGGCCAGTTCCCAGGTGCCGTCCCACGACCGAATGTCGGCGTCCCGGGATGCCGCGTCGACGCGTTGGCGCCGCTCCAACAGGCCACCCGCGAGCGTGTAGGTGCCGTCGTCGCTGGTGAGTTCCCCGTTGGAGACCATGCGCCACAGACAGGTGCGAGCGGCGCCGTCGCTGATGCCGAAAAGCGAAGCCATCGCGACGAGTTCACCGACCGTGAGGTGGGGTTCGTCGGCGCCCAGCAACGCTGTCGCGAGGACGGATCGAGCACTGAACGAGAGGTCACCGATCAGATCGGCTACCCGGCTGCGGCGCTCATCGGACACGCGGTCATCATCTCACGATCTCATTGACGCGTGGTGAGTACAGTGTGATACTTCTTCGGTATGAGCATCCCGACCACGGCGTCGGTCGCCGACGATGTCGAGATCGTTCGTCGCATCTTTGCGCATATCGACGCGGGTACGACCGACGAAGGCGATGCCTGGCGCGAACCTGTCGAGAACTATTTGGACCCAATCCGATTCGTAAACGAGCTCGAGACCCTGCGCGCATTCCCGAGCGTGTTCATGCCGTCGGCAACCATTCCCAACGCCGGCGATCATGCCGAACGTGTCACGTTCGGAGTACCGCTTTGTGCGGTACGCGACCGGGACGGTCGCGCCCGGGTATTTCGCAACTCCTGTCGCCACCGCGGTATGGCATTGGTCGAGGGGCCGGGATGCTCCCGCGCGCTGGTCTGCCGCTATCACGGCTGGACCTACCGCCTCGACGGCTCACTCTCCCACGTTCCCCACCCCGAGGCGTTCCCCGACCTGGACGTGTCTGCCCGCGGGCTCGTCGAGGTCGACAGTCGTGAGGTCGACGGCCTGATCATCATCGGCCCACTGTCACCGCCGCCCGATCCGCAACGCGCCGACACCGCGATGGCCGCCCTGGCCGACGGCAGCCCGTGGCGCGCCAAGCTGCTACCCGCAGACCGGCTTTTCACCGTCAGGCCGGCCCTGCGCGCGATGAACTGGAAGGTGCTCGTCGAGCAGTTCCTGGAGGGCTACCACATCCGCACGACGCACAAGGAGACGTTCTACCCGATTCAATACGACGATCTCAACATTGTCGAAGCGTTCGGCCCGAACACCCGAATCACCTTCCCCTACCAGAACATTGAGCGACTGCGCGAGCGCCCCGAATCCACCTGGAACGTAGGTCACCGGGTGACCTACGTGTACCACCTTTTCCCGAACGTCATGGTTGCGACGTTCCCGAACCAAGTGCTGGTGATAACGATCGACCCGATCGACATCGACCACACCACCGTCACGATCTACGCCATGGTGACACCCCACGTGGCGGAGCGGGTGTCCGCCAGCCCGGAAGACGCCGCGGGGTCGCGAAACCTCCTCAACGCCGGAGGCATAGAAGACAACGAGATGTCCGAGGGCGTCCAGCGGGGTCTGCACGCAGGAGCCAACGCGTTCGTGGAGTTCGGCAGGCACGAGAGCGCGATCGGCCGCTTCCACGCCACGCTCGACGAGCGACTGGCGGGCAGCCGATGAACGATCACCGGCACATCACCTAGGAGCAGTGCGTCTCACTTACTCGACAGCAACTCCTGCCAGGGGGCTGCGGGGTCGGCCAACTTCGCCGAATCGACCTGGGCACCGGAGCGCACCAACCCCTCGATGGCCTCGGTGACGTCCCAGACGTTGACGTTCATCCCCGCGAGTACCCGCCCATCCCGCATCCAGAATGCGATGAACTCGCCGCCGGCGACATCGCCACGGAACACGACGGTGTCGTAACCGCCGCCGTCGACGTAGCCGGTGTATTCCATCCCGCTGTCGTACTGGTCGGAGAAGAAGTACGGCACCCGGTCATACGACACGGGCTTGCCGATCATGTTCGCGGCCGCAACGGGTCCTTGGTTCAGGGCAGCCGACCAGTGCTCGAGCCGCAGGTGGGTGTCCAGCGTTGGGTAGTAGGCATTGGCGACATCCCCGGCAGCGAACACATCGGGGTCGACGGTGGCCAGGTGTTCGTCGACGACGATCCCGTTGTCGATCGGCAGCCCGGCTGCTTCGGCCAGCTCGGTGTTGGGTGTGATGCCCACGCCGACCACGACGGCGTCGGCCTGCACTACACCGTCAGCCAAGCTGACACCGGTCACTCCGCTGCTCGCTCCGACGATCTCGATCACCTCCGCGTCAAGCCTCAGGTCGACACCGTGGTTGCGGTGAAGGTCAGCGTAGGTGGCGGCCACCTCGGGCCCGAGCACCGTCAGCAGTGGCAGCTCTGATCTCTCGATCAGGGTCACATGGCACCCGGCGGCCCTCGCAGCGGCCGCCGTCTCCAAGCCGATCCAGCCGGCTCCGATCATGGCCACCCGCTGTGCCGAATCGAAGGCCGCACGCAGTCCCTCGCTGTCGGCGACCCGGCGCAGGTAATGCACGCCACCCAGCTCGGCGCCGGGCACGCGCAGGTGCCTCGGCGAGGAACCGGTTGCCAGGAGCAGCTTGTCGTAGCGGAGCTCTTCTCCGCGTTGGGTTTTCACGGCATGGTCAGGCCGATCGATTTCGACGACTCGTGTGCCGACGCGTAAATCGATATCGTTCTCGGCGTACCACTCGGGCGGATGAACGTAGATTTCTTCGCGCTCGGATTTGCCCAGCAGGTAACCCTTTGACAAAGGCGGTCGGTCGTACGGTCGGTCGTTCTCGTCCCCGATAAGCACGACCTTTCCGCCGAAATCCTGAGCGCGTAGCGCCTCGGCTGCCTTGGCACCCGCCAGTCCGGCGCCGACGATGACGAACGTTTCCTGTGCGCTCATCTGTCTCACATCCTTCTTCTGTTTGCTTCCGTTTCGCCGGCGATCCGACGGGACTCAATGTTGTGCCAGCTCGTGCGCCCTGTCGCGCAGTGTGTTCAGCAGCTGGGCAAATGATTTGTGGAAACCGTCGACGCCTCGGCCTTCGAGCGTGCGGCCGACCTCGTCCATATCCACTCCTACCGTCGCCAGGTCCTGCATGACTCGATCTGCCTGCTCCACGTCCACGTCGACGCTGCGCGAGACGGTGCCGTGATCCTCGAATGCGGCGATCGTCGCCTCGGCCATGGTGTTGACCGTGTCCGGGCCGATGAGGCTGTCGACGTAGAGCGTGTCGGGATAGTCGGCATTCTTCGTCGACGTCGACGCCCACAATGGCAGTTGCGGACGCGCACCGAGGGCTGCGAGTTCGTTCCATCGCTGGCCGCTGAACCGGTCCCGGAAAAGCCGGTACGCGAGACGCGCCTGGGCGACCGCCGCACGCCCCCGAAGCGCTAGCGCGTCCTGACCGCCGATCTGTTCGAGCCTCTGGTCGACCTCGGTGTCGACGCGGCTGACGAAGAACGACGCAACGCTTCGAACCGTAGCGACATCACCACCGCGTGCCGTCAGGGCTTCCAGACCGTGTAGATAGGCGTCGATCACTTGCGCGTAACGCGCCAGCGAAAAGATCAGGGTGACATTGATGTTCAATCCCGCGCCGATCAACGCCGCGATCGCCGGGATGCCCTCGGCGGTTGCCGGGACCTTCACGAACAGGTTCGGCTCGCTGATCCGCTGGTGCAGTTGGCGGGCCGCGGCGATCGTGGCGTCGGTGTCTCGCGCCAGCTCCGGAGCAACTTCGATCGATACGAAACCATCGCTGCCGCCCGAGTTGTCGTAGACCGGGCGCAAGACGGTGAGCGCATCGGCGACGTCCTGCACAGCAAGTTCCCAGTACGCGTCCTCGACGGCATAGCCCTGCGCGATGAATGCGGCGAACTGGGCGTCATAGGCATCGGAACCTTCGATCGCCTTGGCCAGGATCGTGGGATTGGCTGTCACGCCGCGTATCCCACCGGCCACAAATCCGGCCAGGGTGCCGTCGCGAAGGTAGGGGCGGGTGAGGTTGTCGAGCCACGGGCTCTGCCGCTGCTCGGCGTAAAGCCGTTCCAACCGTGTCATCATTGAGCCTCTCGCTCGGCGGGTGTGGTCTGCGTCTGCGACCTGCCTGCATGCCGGGATCCCAGGCCGTGCAACACAACACAGCATCGGTCGGGGTGTGGGCTGAGCTCCGCGAGCGCCTGCGGATGACCACAACCCGCGATGACCCCCTCGACCAGGCGCAGGTTCAGGCCACACACCACCTCTCGGTGGTCACGAGCCACCATATGAAACGGACAATTTCGCAGGCTGACGCAATCGTCGTCGTCGACGTGGGGCAGATAACCACAACTGCGCAACGCCGCGATTACGTCCCCGCCAGATTGTGCTCCCGCACGCTGGCCGGCTTCGAGCGCGACGCCGTTCACCGCCGCACGTACTGCGCCACCGGCATCCTGCTCGACCGCGGCGACGAGCAGCCTGGCGAGGAGTTCGTAATCGCGGGGCGGCACGCTGACCGTCATCTCTCGCGAGGCGCGTGTGTAGAGCTTTGCAGGGCGCCCAGCCCCCGGTCCGGCACGCCCGGTGAGGCGTTGATAGCTGATAGTCAATATGCCGGCGTCGGCCAGCTTGTCCAGATGGTAAGCGGCAAGGGTCCGTCCGATCCCCACAGCCGCAGCAGCCTGCTCCCGCGAAATCGGTCCATCGCTTTCGGCCACGTACTCGTACAACCGGCGTCGTAGCGGGTCCTCGAGATGGCTCAAAGCAGTCAATGCAGCCAGATCGTCGGGTCGATGGGTGGACATACTCAACTCTAACACCAAAATAGATTGACAAATAGGGCCCGTAGCCGCTCAGTGACGGTGCGGCGCGAGCAAGGCTGCCTGACCGGTTGTCGGACGGGGCTTCGCCAGCCACTCGCGCGTCCCGGTATGCGATCGCTCGACGAGCTCGGCCGAGTGCGAGAAGTCCACCGGTGATATGCCGATCGGGCAGGGCTGCGGGATCACGCGCAGGTCGACCGAGCCCTCGAAGCGGGCGATGTCGACGGCGAGGCGTTGATTGATGGCGAGATTCAACGCGTGCAGGCCCATCGCCAACGCTCCCTTTGGCGGCTTGGACAGTGCGCAGGAGTAGCCCGTCGGCAGTACCCAGACCCGATCGGCTCCGAGCGCGATGGCATGTGACAGCGGGGTGTTGTTCACGACACCACCGTCGATGAGGTACCGCCCATTGATCTTCACCGGCGGGAAGGCGGCGGGGATGGCGGCGCTGGCCAAGATCGCGTCGATCGCGTCTCCCGACGACAACAGGACGTCATGGCCCGAGAGCACGTCGGTGGCCACCACGTGGAGGGGAATCGGCGCATCCTCCAGCCGGGAGAACTCGAGGTGGTCGGTGAGGAGCCGCCGCAAACCACTGTCGGGCAACAGGTTCGGACGCCGACCGAGGAAGCCCAGGAGCCCCAGGATCGGGCGGGTAGGGAAAACGTCGTTGCGCGACAGCGACGCCCACAGGTCGGCCAGCGCATCGACGCCGGCACGGTCGGGCCGCGAGGAGATCCACCCGCCGTTCAATGCGCCGACGGATGTGCCGATGATCAGGTCCGGTGTGGTCCCTGCGTCGGCCAGGCCGCGCAGCATCCCGACCTGGACCGCCCCGAGGCTCGCGCCCCCGGACAGCACGAATGCCGTCGTCATGTCGGACTCAGATCGGCGGGTCGGTGGATGGGCATTCCCCAAATCTAACATCAAAAAGTCTTGACAAATAGTCGGCGGGGGAAGACTCTAAAAATGTGTCCTATCACTTTTACAAGGAGGCCTCGAGATGACCACCTCACGTTCGACATCTGTACCTGCCGGCGTCCTGGACCGCGCCCGCAGCGATCCCGCCTATGGCGCGTTTCTGCTTCTCCGGGTTGGGTTTACGGTGCTACCGATTCTCATGGGCCTTGACAAGTTCTTCAACCTGCTCACTACGTCTCCGGCGAACTGGGAAGGCTATCTGGCCGGCTGGATCGCGGACCTGAGCCCGCTCAGTCCGGCTCACACGATGATGGTTGTCGGCGTGATCGAAATCGTCGCGGGCATCGCCGTTGCGATCAAGCCGCGATACGCCGCTTACATCGTCGCCGCCTGGCTCGCCGGCATCATCGTCAACCTGCTGACATTCTCCGGCTTCTACGACATCGCCTTGCGTGATCTCGGCCTGCTGTTGGCCGCACTGACACTAGGTCGGCTGGCCTCGCTGTATGACCCGGCCTGGGGTCGGCACACCGTATCGGCCACCAATTCCCCTGTCGCATAGGTGCTTCACCCACCGCCGCGCTCACCCGTCGAGCCCACTTGCTTCGGCGGGTGGACGGGGAATCTCGTGCCTGCCGAGAGGAAGCCGACCCATGCGACTCGCCGCCGCGGAAATCGCCGCCGCCTTCCTCCGAGCGCTGGGGATCTCGCTGGAGTCGGAAGTCTCGGCGGCACCGCCGGCCGGATGGCGCGGGGCTACGTCCGCATGACTGGGCACGTTGCGCGACGACGCTCGCTCACGCCAGGAGTTCTTCGCGCTCATCGGCGTCACCACCTGACCCGAAGCTAGGTCGACTCACAGATCACTACCGGAATCACCCGATCGGTCCACGATTGGTATGTGGCCCACCGCGGATTGTGCGCAATGAGTCGCGGCCAGAGTCGTGTGCGTTCCGCGTCGTCGGCGACGCGAGCGCGCATGGGGCGCTTTTCGGCTCGGATCTGCACGTGCACTTCGGGATTCGCACGGAGGTTCAGAAACCACATCGGGTGCTTGGGCAGACCGCCCTGTGATGCCACCAGGACCACGCGAGCACCGTCTGCCAAGAATATCAGTGGGCTCGTTCGGGACAACCCGCTCTTGCGGCCCGTTGTGGTCAACAGACACAGCGGAATCCCCAACTCGTGGCCGCCGATGCGTCCACCGGTGGCGCGATAGATCGCTGCGTTCGACTTGGACCTCCATTTCATAAGCCGTGGAGCCAGTATCGAGAAGAGAGCCGGCGGCCTCTTGGATGACATATTCCTCGTCCTGTTTCAGTCCCGGGCGAGCAGTTGGCGCCGTCGACGCTGCGTGCGCATCAAAGCTGGTGGTCTTCACGACCGTCCGTCGGCGGTGTGACGGTGACCGCTGCCGTTGTCCATCGCGTTGATCGCCAAGGTGGCGTGCGCGAAGGCTCCCCCGGCCCGCATCTCGGCGGCCACCCAGATGGCTTCCATGATCTCCTCCGGGGTGGCACCCTTGCGGCCGGCCAGTTTGGTATGGCCGGTGATGCAGAACGGGCACTGCGTGACGTGTGCGACCGCCACTGCGATGAGTTGTTTGGTCTTCTCTGGCAGCGCGCCCTCCGCGAACACGGCCTTGCTGAAACCTTCGAAGGCGTCGTGAATCTCGGGTGCGAGCGCCTTACGGCGGGCAGAGACCTCGGGGGTGGTGGGTTGATAAACGGAGTCGGACATGTGATTCTCCGATCGGTTTCGTGTCCATCGGTGAGCGGATCACGCCAATGCGGCGTCGAGACTGATGGGCACACCCGTCAACGCCTTGCTGACCGGGCAACTCTCCTTCGCGGCCTGGGCGGCCTTGCTGAACCCGTCGGCGTCGAGCCCGTCGACCGCTCCGCGGACGGTGAGCTTTATCCCGGTCAGTTTGAATCCCGGCGAGTCCGGGCCGAGTGAGACTACGGCCGTGGCATCCAAGCTCTCTGGCGTTGCGCCCATCTCTGCGATCACAGCGGACAGCTGCATGGCGAAGCAGGCCGAATGCGCGGCAGCGATCAGCTCTTCGGGACTCGTGTTGCCGTCGGCTTTCTCGGCGGCGCGACTGGGAAACGACATGTTGAACGTCCCCACACCCGAGCTTGTCAGCTCCACCTCACCCGAACCCTCCTGCAAGCTTCCCTTCCACGCGGTACGTGCGCTACGGCTAGGCATTGTCGCTCCCGTCCTCTCTCTGTTATCTCAATGACCGGGCAGCGTCTGCGGCCCGGTCCTTCGTTGGTGCAGCCAGGTTCTGCGCCATGCCGTCAAGCATGCTGCACCGTGGGTCTTGTTGTGCGCAGGTCGATCTCGCCGACCTCGTGGTCTAAGCGCCGGAGCGCGCCCCCTTCGGTCTCCCAGCGCTGCTGGGCGATCAGCGCCTGACGCCGATCCTCGGCCTCGTGTTCATCGATACCGAGCAATTCGTCGGCGGTGGAGCAATCATCGGGATCGGCCGCTGTCGTCACAGCCGTGTACGCGAGTGCGGGTTTGATGTACGGAGGGACCACAAGCAGAACCAGCGTCCCGAATTGTCGGCCGATCACGGACAGGATGTTCAGCGACTCGTCGCGAGAGGCCTCCAGCAGGACCGGGTGGCCCCCCGCCTCGATACGTAACGGCCCTGAGGCCCACAGATTCTCGTCGTACACGACCCGCTCGACATGGCCCAACCTAGACGTGAGGTCGACGAGTAGGCCGGGAAGTTCGGTGGCCAACTGCGTCGACCGCGGCCACCAACCACCATGGACGAATCCCGAGCGCTGACCGCGCGGCTTCAACCGCAATCGGAGGCCTTCTGCGGTCGACGGGCTTGGCTGGACGGCGAGCGTGTGGAGCGTGGACACAGACATGTTTACTCTTCGTTGAGGTGCCAGTATTATAACGGAAGTATATCCGCTAAAAAGGCCGAGGGATAGGGGTCGAGGTGAACGAGGAAACCGATGCCCGGGCCGGGCGGCAGCGGCGGAACCGGTTGCCGCGCAATCGACAACGTGAACGAGTGCTTACGATGGTGCGCGAGCACGGCGATGCTGTCGATGCGCTCGAGCTGGCCGCAGAAATCGGCGCGCATGTGACCACGGTGCGGTTTCATCTGGACTCGCTGTGTGACGAGGGCGCGATCGTGCGCACCAGGCTGCCCCGGGCGGGCAAGGGCCGGCCACGAACCGGCTACCGGGCGGTCCAACAGCGGGTGGATTACCGGATTCTGGCTGAGATCCTGGCAATGGAGTTGGGACGGAACGTCCACACACGCGCTCGCCGTGCGCAGCATGCCGGGCGAAAGTGGGCCGCCCGCATGGCGACCCCCGAGGAGTCGGATGCCGATGCCGTCGAGACGTCGCCCGCGACCCACGCCGATGACGTCCTCGACCGCGCGGCCGTACGCACCACCGTAGCTTTCACCGGCATGGGATTTGCGCCCGAACTCGTTGCCCGCACCCCACCGGTGCCGAGGCCGGAGCGGATCATTCGGCTGCACGCCTGCCCGGTCAGGGATCTCGCCCGGACGCGCCCGGAAGTGGTGTGCGAGATACACCGGGGATTGCTGGAGGGTCTGGTGGCCAAGACGCCGGTTGAGGAATGTCAACAGAAGAGCCGAGGTCCCGCGCTGTCGGCGCGCCTCGAGCCGTTCGTGGAGCCCGAACTCTGCGTGGCCAGACTCGTGTCAGGCAAGTGATGACCCGCCAGCGACATGTCCGGGTGCGCCGGATCTATGACCCGGCGTCGGCCGACGACGGCACCCGCATCCTGGTGGACCGGATCTGGCCCCGCGGCATGACGAAAGCCAGGGCGCAGCTGGATGAGTGGTGCAAGAACGTCGCGCCGTCCACCGAACTGCGCACCTGGTATCGCCACGATCCGAAACTGTTCGACGAGTTCGCGCGTCGCTACGGCGAAGAATTGGCCGAGTCCGCCCGTGCCGATGCGCTGGCGCATCTACGCGACTTGGCGGATAAGCACACGCTGACGCTTCTCACTGCGTCCAAAGCGGTTGATATCAGCGAAGCGGCGGTCCTTGCCGATCTGCTCGCCGAACGGCATTAGCGTCCGCGGAAGCGGGGCGCGCCCAGCTCCCTGAACAATCACCCCGGCCCCGGATAGGCGAGGACGACCCGTCCGTGGCCGGGGTCGCAGCCGTCGACGAACGTGACCCCGTTCTCGACATGGGTGTAGGTCGCCGCCGGTGTCACTATGTTCCAGGTGAAGATCGGCATCCGAAACATCGTCATGCCTCGACCGGAGAATTGCTCCGCAGATACTATTACTACGAGTGTCAATTGTAGTAATGTTGGCATATGACCTACGTGATCGGGCAACCTTGTGTCGACATCAAGGACCTTGCCTGCGTTGAGGAGTGCCCCGTCGACTGCATCTACGAGGGCGGTCGGATGCTCTACATCCATCCTGACGAATGCGTGGACTGTGGGGCGTGCGAACCGGTGTGCCCGGTGGAGGCGATTTACTACGAAGACGACCTTCCCGCGTCGCTGGAACCCTATACCGCGGAGAACGCCAAGTTCTTCACCGACACCCTGCCAGGGCAGGAACGACCTCTGGGATCACCGGGCGGGGCGGCGAAACTCGGCGCTCTTGACGCGGACACCGAGATGGTTGCGGCCCTTCCACCGCAGGCGACCTGATGCCCATCGACGCGACACCGAAGAGTCCGCCTGTTGGTTCCGGGCGTCGCGACGTCATCCTGGCGCTGCTGCGCAACTCGACTGCGCCGCGCAGCATCGCCGATATCGCCCGAGAAATGGGATTGCATCCCAACACCATTCGTTTCCACCTCGACGCCTTGGTCCGCGCCCAGCGTGTCGAGCAACTGATAGGCGACACCGCCGGTCCGGGGCGACCGCCAACGCTCTTCCGGGCGTTGCGCCGGATGGACCCAGCCGGTCCGACCAATTACCGGTTGCTCGCCGGCATCTTCGCCGACTACTTCGCCACCAGTGCCGATGATCCCGGCGGAGCCGCGGCCGAGCTTGGTCGCTCGTGGGGCACGTCGCTCGTCGAACACCATCGCAGTCGGGCTCGGTCCAAATCCCAGACCGTTTCGGCACTTACCGACCTGCTCGGTGACCTCGGGTTCAAACCCGAACCGCCCCGCAGTCGGCGTGCAGCACAGATCCGACTGCGGCACTGCCCATTCCACGAGCTGGTCGACGAACACGGCACCATGATCTGCGCGGTACACCTCGGGCTGATGCAAGGGGCGCTTGACGGGATGCGCGGCCCAGTGACCGTCGACCGGCTCGACCCTTTGGTTGAACCGGACCTGTGTGTGGCCCACCTCGCGCCCGCATCCGCCGGGAATGAAGGTGACGGTTCCCGCGCGCATCCCGGTGAGCGGTCGTCGCGGCGGCGAATCTCTGGAAAGGAGCAGCGATTATGAGCACCAATGACCCCGCCATCGAAGCGCTCGGCGATCACGATTACCTCGTACATATCCCCCAGGACGAGGACCTCATCGCCATCCGGATACGAGCCAACCCCGAGGCCGTCGCCCGCATCGCCGGGCCCCACGCCGACGAAACCAGCGTGGTCGCTGCGACCGTGACCTACCTGACCGTGCGCCAACGACCCGATGACTTACCCGAACAACTGGACCTCGACGACGTCATCGCCGCCTACAGCGACTACGTCGACGAACTGCAGACCAAGTTCGGCCATCCGATGAATGCATAGGTGATGCGAACGAGGTGTCGTCCGGCAGGCACCGGAGAGCGATCGGCCGTTCCTGCGCCAATCACGACGGGTAGTTCGCGTGCAGCCGACGAGCCGATACGTCACGCCCCCTGAGACAACGCTTCGGCGATCGGTACGCCGCCGTTGTTGAACTCGATGGTGCGCCCGACGGTCGTGTCGTCGGCCAGGCAGGCGGCGGCGACCAACGCGACGTCCTCCCGGGACACCTCGCCACCGGCGGCGTCGGGGCCGACGGCGATGCGCCCAGTCGCCGGTTCCAGGGTCAGACTGCCCGGCCCGAGAACCGTCCACTTCAGGCCGCTGGCCCGCAGATGCGCATCTGCAGCGGCCTTGGCCTCTGCGTAGGGATAGAACGAGTTGTCCTTCGGTACACCGTGATTGGGCCCAGCACCGAAGTAGGACACCATGATGAGCCTGGGCACTCCCGCCTGCTCGGCGGCATCGATCACGCGGATGGCGGCGTCTCGGTCCACCGCATAGGTGCGTGTCGGATTGCCGCCGCCGGCGCCCGCGGAGAACACCACCGCGTCATGCCCGCCGGCAAGCTCGGCAAGCGCATCGGTGTCCATCCGCTCGATGTCGGCCACCACCGGTTGGGCCCCGGTCACCAGAACTTCCTCGGAGTGATCGGGGTTGCGGAACACCGAGGTCACCTCGTCCCCGCGGCCACTGAGAATTCGCGACAGATGCAGAGCGACCTTGCCGTGGCCACCGATGATCAGAGTGCGCGCCATGACTCCACGGTAGCCGTTGTGAGATATTCCTTGACAGGAATATGTCATGGCGCGTATTTTCGCAGTGTGCAGTCGACGGTCTTCGGCGCTCTTGCCGAGCCAAGCCGCCTGAAAATCGTCGAATTGTTGCGCGCAGGACCGCTTTCGGTGGGCGAGATCGCGGCGACACTCGAGATTCGGCAACCGCAGGTGAGCAAACACCTTCGAGTGCTGGGTGATTCGGGGATCGTCGCCGGCCAGGCCGTGGCCCGACAGCGGATTTACCGCCTCGAGGCAGCACCGTTCGAGGAGATCGGTCGCTGGGCCGAATCCTTCGCGCAACTGTGGGAGGCCCGCCTCGACTCGTTGGGCAGATACCTCGAGTCCATCACCGAAAGGACGGAAAACGACCCGGACGCCCGCTGATCGCCTCTTCGACACGCTTGTCGACCGACACCTGGAGGACTCACCATGCTGATGCAGATGTTCAAGAAGACCAAGAACCTTCATCTCGAGCGCTCGTACCATGCACCCATAGAGACCGTTTGGCGCGCATGGACAGAGCCGGACATGCTGCGCGAGTGGTGGGGCCCGGAGAAGACATTCGTGCCCGATTGCGAGATCGACCTGGCTGTCGGAGGCAGAATTCACGTCGTCATGGAGGCCGGTGAGAGCATGGGCAAGTACCAGGGCACCCGCTGGCCGATGACTGGCACGTTCACCCGCATCGAGGAACCCACCCGCCTGTGCTACGACGCGCGATCGTGGACCGAAGGCGAGGAAGAGGGTTCGACGATCCACCACACCAACGACGTCACGCTCACCGAACGCGACGGCGTGACGGATGTGCAACTGCACGTGACGATCACCCGCATCGGCGCGAAGGCCAAGATGGCCGCCTTCGGCATGAAGTGGGGTTACAAGGCGCAGCTGGACAAGCTCGAGAAGTACCTCGCGACACGGTGACCGTGCCACCAAAGACTCAAGGCGTGTGTGCCGAAAGTCCTTTTTCGAAGTAGTTTCGGCCCTCGCGAGGAGTGGCTCCGAGCGTGCAGTATCGAGTCATGTCTGACCTGATCCTGGCAGTTCGAGATCGGATCCGTCCCTTCAACAAACACGTGCTGAACCCCCTGATGTTGCGGTTGGCCGGGCGCAGGCACTGGTATGCCGCCGTCATCCGATACACCGGGCGGCGGTCGGGGCGCCGGTATGCGACACCGGTGGTGGCCGATCGCGTGGAGGATGGTCTCATCATCCCGCTGCCCTACGGCACCCGTGTCGACTGGCTGCGCAACGTACTTGCCGCCGGGCGGGCCACAGTACAGGTCGGCGGCCAGACCTACGACGTCGTGGAACCGACGATCATCGACGCGGCCGTCGCCGAGCCGCAACTACCGGCCCGCCGCCGCCGGCTTTTCCAGCACTCCCATATCGACAAGTACCTGAAGCTGACGACCACGTAATCGGTCTGGCTTGTCAGCTGTCGACGTCCATGTCGACCAGGACCCGGCGCAGCAGTTTCCCGGTGGCGTTGCGGGGTAGCTCCTCGACGAAAACCACGTCGCGAGGCACCTTGTGACGGGCCAGGTTGTCCTTCACGTACTGCTTGACCTCCGCGGCGTCCCGTACCGCACCCGGCTCGGGAACGACGAAGGCACGCAACCGCTTTCCGAACTCGACGTCGTCCACACCCACCACAGCCGCCTCGGCGACGTCCGCCCGCTCCTCGAGCAGATTCTCCACTTCCTGCGGGAACACGTTCTCACCGCCGGAGACGATCATGTCGTCGTCGCGGCCGTCGACGAACAACAGCCCGTTCTCGTCGAACTGGCCCGTGTCGCCGCTTGACATGTAGCCGTCGATGATCTGCTTGCTGCGGCCGTCGGTGTAACCCTGGAACGGCGCACCGTTGCGGACGAAGATCCGGCCACGACGGTTGACGTCCTCGACGCGCTGATCGTTGTCGTCGTAGAGGACCACCTCGCAGGTGACCGGCGCACGACCGACGGTGCCGGGTGCGGCGCGCAGCTCAACCGGATTGGCAACCGTGGCGATGGCGCACTCGGTGGAGCCGTACATGTTGTAGAGAACATCGCCGAAGGTGTCCTGCACCCGGGTGGACAGGTCGGGACTCAGTGCCGAGCCGGCGATCAGGATCACCTTCAACGAGGACGTGTCGTACTTGGCGAAGGTGTCGGGGCCGAGCTCGACCATCCGGTGCAACATGGTCGGGACCGCGACCAGCATGTCGGCCTTGTGGTCGGCGATGAGCTTCAGTGTGTTTTCGGCGTTGAACCGCCTGGCGGTCACGATCTTGTTGCCCAACGCCGCGCCGACCGTGTAAGTGGCCCAGCCGGTGCTGTGAAAGATCGGCGAGATGATGACCATCGTGCCCTTGCGGGGGAACGGGATTCGGTCGACGATCTGCGCCGTCGCAAGCGGGTTCACGGTGTCGCGCGGCGCCCCCTTCGGCACTCCGGTGGTACCGCTGGTCAAGATGACCGAGCCGCCGGGCTTGCTCGGCGAGGGCAATGGCTCGGTGGAGTTCGAGACGACGATCTCGTCGAGTGTGTGTGCGGCCGCCGGTATTTCGGCGCCGTCGTCCACCCAGGTCAGCACGCGGGGCAGGTCGGCGGGCAGCGCATCGAGCAGCGCCATGAATTCGCTGTCGTGGAGCACCACCGTCACCTTCTCGCGCGCGCAGACCTGCGCGAACTGCGGCTTGGCGAACCCGGTGTTCATCAGCACCATCCGGGCGCCGAGCTTGCCGCACGCGGCCATCGCGATGACCAGGCCCCGGTGATCGCGACACAGCAACCCGACGACGGAACCCTCGACTACACCAAGACACCGCAGGCCGTGCGCCAACGCCCACGACTGGTCGTCGACCTGTCGATACGTCAATGTCCCGCGCTCGTCGACGATCGCCGGCAAGGTGGGAAACCTGCGGCCACCCTGGATAGCCATCGTCGCTTGCGGTCCATAGACACCGACGAGCTTGGCGCCCTGAAGCGTTCCGCCCAGATCTCTCAGGTCCAGGACCCCGGTCTCGACGAGTCGTTTCGCCGCACGCCCCGCCTCGGTCACGTGCTGCAGCCGCTGCCGAATGCCGGTCAGAAAACTGGCCATCGGGTCCCTTCGGCGTCAGGAGTGTTCGTGACCGCAGCCGGACTCGAACCCACACTGTGCGGATCTAGCTCGGTACGGCTTGCTAGCCAGCGAACTTACGCGACGTGTGCATATTTCACTCTTGCTTTGCATCCTTGGCTACTCGTCCAGCAGGTTTCGTGCGGACAACGGGCGCAGAGATGCGTGCGGTACGGCCAGCGATGGCTTCTGAATGCGGTGCCGCCCTTGGCGCAATCGCAGCCACCCATGCCCGCGTCGGTGGCCGGTGCTCCATGGAGTCATCAAGCAGACGAAAGTCGAACGAACCGCGCGCTACGGCCTTCCTTACGGAGCCCCGGGGGCGCTGTTCGACCGACTGCAATTCTGGGTATGCGATGCCGAGGCGGGTCGATCCGACGGGAGGCGTGCGATGGCGGGTCTGGGTGTTGTGTTGCTGGTGTCGGCCGCCCTGGCGGTTCTGATCGGGCTGGTGTTCTACGGGAATGGTGCGGGGACGGTCCCCGACCGGCCCATGCGCGATGCGACCGCCACCCGACGGGGTGTGTCACGCATCGCCTGGTCGGATCTCTTTGCCACGATGAAGACTTCGGTCAAGCACGCCACCAACGGCGATGCCGATCGGCGCCAGCGGGCGGCATCGATGGGCGCGTTTCTGGTGCTCACGGGATTGATCCTGGTGGTCCTTGCGATTCTGACGTTCATCGTCGCCATGGTGTGATCCGCGGGCAGTCACCGCCCACGCAGCTGCACCCACGGTCAACAACGACACATGTCTCGGTCGGCTGTCGTTCTGCGGGTACGAATCGAGTGGCGCATTCGCGTGATGTGTTGACGGCGAGCGTGGGAATCGGCTCGCCGAGCCAAGCCAGCCAGAGCGGGTCTAGTCGGGAGCGATGAGAACACCGAGCGTGCCGGTGGGTATGTCGTCGCCTTCCATGTCCACGAAGCGCTGGTTGAGCACGAACCCGTTCGCCGCACCGCTGACGGGTGGGTCGGAGAAGCGCAACGTCACATCCACGGTCACCACCTCGCGCGCTTCCAGTTTGATCCGCTCCGCCCCTTCTTCGCCGATCTGAAGCTCGACACCATCCATGCCGGTCTGGACGTCGCGCTCGTACAACCGGCCGAGGCGATCCGCCGTCCGTCGCGACATTGGCTCGATCGTCACCGCCGCGAACGTCGTGTGGGTGAACGGGTTTGCGAGTTGGATCGGCAGCACAGCGGTGCCGTCGCCGGAGATCGTGGTCACCTCGACCAGGTTCAGTTGTGCCCAGTGCCGGTCGCTGTAGGGGTTCGGGACGCCGGAGGCGCCGTCGATCGGTGCGGACACCTGGGCGAGCAGGCAGACATGGGGCGAAGCGCCGACCGGCACCGTGACTCTGAAGTCACCCGTGCGAACCGGGTAGCCGCCCGGCGGGACGATGACCGTCGTCTGCCCGATCGACACCGCAGCCGAGAAGGCCAGTGTCGGGTCGGACCACCACAGCCTGACGAGCGCGGGCGCCGGCAACGTGCCGGCGCCCCAGTTCGCGACCTCGAGGCTGATGCGCAGCGGCACCCCACGCCGGAACTTGGTATTGCCTGGCACGTTGTCGACAATGATTGCGGGGCACAGCCAGGAGGCGCCCTTCCCGGGTGGTAGCGGGCGTTCGACCTGCTTGCGCCCCTGGTCACCGGCGAAGTAGGGAATCACCAGCCAGGTGTTCACGCCTTCCGGGCGGTCGCCGTGTTGCTCCTCGCTGCCCATCGTCTACTCCTCGCCGAAGTTCAGGATCTCGACGTCCAGCGGCTGGTCGGCGATGGAGGTTCCGGCTCGGACGGACCATGCGGGGTGCAGCCGGCCGCGATCGGCGTCGAGGTCGAGGTTGGTCTGCTCGTCGGCTCGGACGTACGCCCGCAGGGCTTCGATGACCACCTCGCTGATCGTCGACTCGTTGTCGACCAGGTCGGCGTGCAGCAGCCATGCCGGTCCCCGGTCCGGATACGGCACTGCCGTGGTCGGCTGCTCGGCCGCGCTGGTGGGACGAGTCGCATAAGTGTGCGCAGCATCCGCAGGCTCGCGGCCGGGCCAAGGCCCAGTCGGGGACACCTCAAGAAACTGCCGGTACAGCGGCTGGCTGAGCTCTTGCTCGTCCGGGGCCAGCAGACCGCAGACGGTCAGGAACGAACGTGCGGCGGCGAAGGCCTGCCATAGACGCAGCTCCAGTTGGTAGATATCGCTGAGGATATGGTTGACCGCAGCCGGCTCGCGCAGCTTCTCGAGCTTCTGTTGCGTCGTCGGCGCGGTCGGGTCGGGCGGATCGGGAGAACCTGCGCCGACGAAGTCCTCGATCCCACACTTCTTGTCATCGGTCAGGCGGCCGATGCACCAGATGAGGTACGCCAGTCCCACTGTCGCGATCAGGAGGAGGATGTAGGCGCAGACGTCGCCCTGTGCCTTCTTCTGCGAGGACATGCCGGGCGAGTCGTGATCCGTCTCCGGGCCCATCCCGACGGTCATGTCGACGCCGTCCTGCGGCTGGTCGAAGGTTTGGGTCTCGATGGGTCCGGTGCCTCCACCGGCGGCCGGCACGATTGGGGGCGGCTCGGGCGGTAAGGGCAGCGCGAAGGAGTCGAGAAGTTCGAGGTGCTCGATCATACTGCGGTACCCGAGTTGGACGTCGGCCGCGGGGCGCGAGGGGTAGGCATCGGCGAGCGCCGCCTCGAGTTGCACAGCGAGATCGGCGGGCATCTGGAGTGGGTCGTCCCGTCCGTCGAGGCGGAGCAGCCCGGCCAGCTCTCCCGACCGCGGGGTTGAAGTCTCGCGGCGGAGCCAGACTCCGAGCGTATTGCGCGCCAGGCGGTCACGGAACCGATGGAGGCGGCGAGGGCCGCCGACGACCGTCCCGAGGAACGCCGAGCCTGCGACATGCCCCGCATACCCCGAGAGTGTGCCCGCGGCGAACGCCTGTCCCCGCTCGTCCTGCGCGCCGGCGAGCACTGCCGCGACGAAGGCGAACGCTCGGCGACCGGCGAATGCGTTCCCCCAACCCCACGCCATCGACGGCTCGTCCGCCTGACGGGGATGTGGCGGTAGGTGATCGAGCGTTGTGACCTCGGACTGCAGCGCGGACACATCCGCGATCAGGTCCTTCACGACACCGTGCAAACCGGTCAGCCGCTGCATGCCCATGTCGAGCACCTCCAGCGCGTCGGGCAGATCGTCACGGGCGAGCGACAGCTCGAACTCGACCCGAGCGGTGTGGAGCTGGTCGGCGGCGCTCGACCCTCGCTGCCACAACGCAGACGCGCGACGCAGCAGGTCGAGCTCTGCATCGGATTCGCTCAGCTCGAGGAGGGGGCCGACACAGGCGCCGAGGCGCGCCACGTTCGGCAGCGCAGCGAGCGACGCCTGCAGACCGGCGGCCTCCGAGGCGATCGTCGCGTCGCCGCCGGCCGCACTGAGCGCAAGGTCGGATGCCACTAGAGCCGAGCACAGGCCCTGATACTCGATCACAACGGACCTCCCGATGATGCCGGGTGGGCGATGCTGCGGACCGCTAGAAGGCGTTCAGCGGCAACCCATGAGCACACGCCCGACGCCCGGTTGAGCCCAGCTTGCCACAACGCAGGGCCTCGCGGTTCACAACGACAATCCCCTAGAAAAGCGGAGACTTTGTCTGTAGGGATTTGATCGTGACAAGATGCCTTGGGGCCCCGCGGCGATCCGGAAGGACTCATGTGCGCTGGCCCAGAATTCTGACGAGCGCTTTCGCGGTGCCTGGCCTTCGCTCAGCAGTTCACCGAAGTCGCTGCCGCGCATAGCGTGCGATTTCAGGCGACCGCCACGCCTATCGCGGTGATCGCCGCGTGGCTCGGGCACCTGGCGCAGCGTTCACCATGAGCGTGTACGCGCTCAGCCAAGACGACGCTTTGAAGACTGCCGCGAACAGTTCCGGTCGAGGTTTGAGAATCGGTGACATCGAGACCGGCTCCGATGTCTGACAATCGTTTACAAACCCCTTCGGTCTGCTATTTCGAGTGCCCCCAGTCGGACTCGAACCGACACTGTGCGGATTTTAAGTCCGCTGCCTCTGCCAATTGGGCTATGGGGGCGACCCCGATCAGTATGCCGGTCAGCACGGTACCGAAAGCGCCGACTGCCGGTTGACGACCGTGCCAGCGGCCACCGCGTCATGATCCAGTCGCAAATATGCTGTGTCCAACACGTCGTCCCGGCCAGCAATCCGAATAATCGTCGGCACCATCGCGCAGCCGATCGAAATCGCTCACCGGCTCACCGCGTCAGCACTGACAGGATCGCGCGGTTGAGCTGTCGGCGCGGCCAACCCCGCCGGCCGGCGCCGGCCAGGGCGGCGCGCGCGGCGTTGCGTCCGCAGACTCCGTGCACTCCCCCGCCCGGCGACGCACCGGCGCTGCCGAGATAGACGTTCTCCACCGGCGTTTCGGCACCCCCGAAGCCAGGGAACGGCCGGAAGATCAACTGCTGGAACAGCTGTGAGGTACCACCGTTGACCGCACCGGCGTGCAGGTTCGCATCGCTGGCCTCCAGGTCCGACGGACGCTGAATCGACTTGCCGACGATGTTGTCACTGAATCCCGGCGCGTGCTTCTCCAGCACCATGTCCACCGCCGCCGACAGTTGGTCGGCCGACGCGTCGTCGGCCACACCACGCGGCAGATGGGTGTAGGCCCAGGCGCTTTCGGTGCCCTCCGGTGATCGGCTCGGGTCGGCGGTCGTCATCTGGCCGAAGAGCAGGAACGGATGAAGCGGCACGGTGCCGGTGTTGAGGTCGGCCATCCACCGGATCAGACCGTCGTGGTCGGCGCCGAGGTGGACGGTTCCGGCTTCGCTCAGGCTCCTCGATCGCCACGGGATCGGCGCGTCGAGCGCGTAATTGATCTTCAACACGGGGGTGTCCCAAACGAATCGGTCAACACTCTGCAGTACCGAGTCGGGAAGAGCATCGGCGGGCAGCAGATCGCGGTACAGCAGCGGCGCCGAGGTATCGGCGATCACCGCCCGGCGAACCCGGACGGTCTCACCGCCGGCAGTACGAACCGACACCGCACGGTGGCCGCGGACATCGATTCCGTCGACCTGCTCTCCGCATTCGATCCGGGCGCCCGCCGAGGTGGCCCGGTTCACCAGTGCCGCCGTCAGATGTCCGGCGCCTCCGACCGGGACCGGAAAGCCGCCGTCCTGAGCCATCATGATCAGCATGTAGCCCATGACGCCGCTGCCGGGCGCGTCGACGGGGACGTCGGCGTGCATTGCGTTGCCCAGCAACAGGAGTCGCGCAGCCTCACCGTCGAACAGGGTCTCAGCCATCACCCCGGCGGGCAGCAACATCAGGTGTGCCAGTCGCAGCGCCTCGGCGGTGCCCAACTCGCGCAGCAGTCCCACGGCCCCGCGCACCGGTGGGAACGGCGCGAACAACGTCTCCAACAGTGGTTCTTTGATGCGCCGCCACTGGGCGAACAGGTCGCGCCAGCGGGCGCCGTCTCCTGGTGTGCGGCGCTCGAGATCCGCTGCGGTGCGGTCGAGTTCACGCCAGATCACCGGCGCGTCATCATCGTCGGCCGAGCGCGCATGCCCGACGACCGCCGGCGAATGCGACCAGCGCAGCCCGTGCTCCTCGAGGTGCAGCGCCGTCAACGCGGGCGATGTGACCGACAGCGGGTAGAACGCGCTGTACAGATCGCTGACATAGCCGGGGAACAATTGGGCGCTTTTCACCGCGCCGCCGGGTTGCTCCTGCGCTTCCAGGACAAGCACATCCCAGCCGGCGTCGGCAAGCATCGCCGCGGCCACCAAACCGTTGTGGCCGGCTCCGATCACCACGACGTCGGCGGAGGCCGGGACGCTCACTTCGAGATCAACCTGTTGAAAGTTGCCTTCACCGAGTCGGGAAGGAAGCGGTTCATCAAGCCCAACCCCTTCGAAAGTGGCGAGGACGCAACGACTTTCTTGTCTTCCTGCATCAACGCGTCGTAGCCCTGCTTGGCAACCTTGCCGGCGTCGTCCTTCGGCATCCGTCCCACGAGGGTGTCCAGCATGCCCGCACGCCGGAAGAAGTTGGTGTCGGTCGGTCCGGGCATCAGCGAGGTGACGGTGACGTCGGTGTCGCGAAGTTCGTCCTGCAGCGCTTCGGCGAAGGACTGAACGAACGACTTCGACGCGTTGTAGACGGTCTGGTACGAACCGGGCATCATCGCCACGATCGACGACGTGAACAGGAGCTTGCCGGAATTGGCGCTGACCATGTCCGCCAGCACCAGCTTGGCGAGTTGGGTCGTTCCCCGGACGTTGAGGTCGATGATGTTGAGATCCTCTTCGAGTCCCCGGTCGACGAACCGGCCGCCACCGCCGGTGCCGGCGTTGAGCGCGACGGCGTCCAACCGGCGCCCGTCTTCGGTGGCGGCGCTGTAGAGCCGATCGACCTCGTCCTCTTTGCGGAGATCAACCTGCACCGCGCGGACCTCTCTGCCGCTGGCGGCGAGTTTATCGGCGGCGGCGTGGACACCGTCGTCGTCGGCGGCCACGACCAGGTCGTATCCGTCGTCGGTGAACAGCTTCGCCAACTCGAAGCCGATCCCGCTCGAGGCACCCGTCACGAGCGCAAGTGGTCGTCCCTGAGCCATGGTGGCGGGCTACCCGACGCGACCTTCGTCAAACGCGGGTGGCCGGATCACGAGCTCCGCTGTCGTCCTCGGTGCCGAAAGTGGATTATGTAGGCATGGGAATTCTGGGGCGCAAAGTCGGCGACCTGCGCGTTTACCTCGGCGCCGCGCCCGGTGTCGGCAAGACCTACTCGATGCTCGCCGAGGCGCAACGGCGGCTGGAGCGCGGAACCGACGTGGTTATCGCCGTGGTCGACACCCACGGTCGTCGCAAGGTCGGCCAGCAGCTCGCGGGTATCGAAGTGGTACCTCCCCGCACGACGGAGCACCCAGGCACCCCTGGCACCTTCTACCGGGAAATCGACGTCACCGCGATCCTGCAGCGGCGGCCCAAGGTCGTGCTCGTCGACGACCTCGCCCACACCAACGCCCCGGGCAGCAAG
Organism: Mycolicibacterium sp. ND9-15; assembly: GCF_035918395.1. NCBI lineage: Bacteria > Bacillati > Actinomycetota > Actinomycetes > Mycobacteriales > Mycobacteriaceae > Mycobacterium > Mycobacterium jinjuense. The sequence goes on along the minus strand of NZ_CP142362.1, from coordinate 3,636,111 downwards.
AACACCAAACGCTGGCAGGACGTGGAGGAACTGCTCAACGCCGGCATCACCGTGATCACCACGGTCAACATCCAGAACTTGGAAAGCGTCGCCGACTTGGCCGGCCAGATCACCGGGGTCGAGGAACCGGACCGGATTCCCGACGAGGTCGTCCGCGCCGCAGACCAGATCGAGCTGGTCGATATCACGCCGGAAGCGTTGCGGCGCAGGCTTGCTCACGGCAACGTGTATCCACCGGAGCGTGTCGATGCCGCACTGTCCAACTACTTCCGGCCCGAGAATCTCACCGCCCTGCGGCAGTTGGCCCTGCTGTGGCTGGCCGATCAGGTCGACGCCGCGCTGGCCAAGTACCGGTCCGACAAGAAGATCAGCGACCGGTGGGAGGCCCGCGAGCGCGTGGTGGTCGGGGTGACCGGCGGCCCCGAGTCCGAGATCTTGGTGCGACGGGCGTCACGGATCGCCTCCCGGTGGGGGGCAGACCTCAACGTCGTGTACGTCGTCGACGGCGACGGCCTCACCGCGATCTCGGCTCAGCAGAAAAGGGCCCTGCGTGAGCTGGCGGCCAGTTTGGGCGCCACCATGCACACCGTCGTCGGCGACGACGTAGCCGCGTCACTGATCGCCTTCGCGCACGACGTCAACGCGACCCAGTTGGTCGTCGGAACCTCACGACGTTCGCGGCTGTCGCGCGTCTTCGCCGAGGGCATCAGCGATGCCGTCGTCCAGCAATCCGGCGGCCTCGACGTCCACATGGTCAGCCACGACCAAGCCGCCACCGGCATCTCGTGGTCCCGGCTCTCACCCCGCCAGCGCCGATTCACGTCATGGCTTGCCGCCGTGGCGGCTCCGGTCGCGATCTGGGCGCTGACGATGCTGCTGCCGGAACAGGTCCTCGGGATCGGTGGCCAGGGTGCCCTGTTCTTCGTCGGGGTGCTCGGCACCGCACTGCTCGGCGGGCTCGCGCCGGCCGTGTTGGCCGCGGCGCTGTCAGGAGCGCTGATCACGTACTTTCTCCTCGCACCATCGCACACGTTCTCCGTCCAAGACGCCGACAGCGCCACCGCGACCCTGGTGCTGCTGGTCGCTGCCGTCGCGGTGGCCGCGCTCGTCGACCGGGCGTCCAGGCGGCTTCGGGAAGCGCGTCGGGTCAGCCAGGAAGCCGAGTTGCTGGCCCTGTTCGCCGACGGCGCGCTGCGCGACTCGGACCTCGACAGCCTGCTGGAACGGCTCCGCGAGACGTACTCCCAGCGCGCCCTGAGCCTGATCCGAAGCCAGACCGGTGAGGTCCTGGCCCAGGTCGGCCAGGATCCCTGCACCGACGTCGACGACGCCGACACCTCAGTCGAGATCGGAGACGACGAGTACTGGATGCTGCTGACGGGTCCGGCGTTGACCGCACGCGACCGCCGCGTCCTCAACGGCGTCGGCAAGCAAGCGGTAAACCTTGTCCAACAACGGGAGCGGGCCGACGCGAGCAAAGCCGAAGCCGTCGGTCAGGCCGAGAAACTGCGCCACGCCCTGCTGACCGCGGTGAGCCACGACCTGCGGTCCCCGCTGGCGGCCGCCAAGGCGGCGATGTCGCGAATGCGCAACAGTGACATCGGCTTCTCTGCCGACGACACCGCTGATCTCCTCGCCACGGCCGAGGAGTCCGTCGACCAGCTGACCGCGCTCGTGGCCAACCTCCTCGACTCGTCACGACTGGCCGCCGGAGCGGTGCGACCAGAGAAGGGTCGCGTCGGGCTGGAGCATGTCGTGCAACGGGCGCTGCTCGGAATCCGTGCCGACACAGACGAGTTCACGCGGCCAGGCAGCGAGCGGGTCAAGGTGGAGGTCGACCGCGAAGCCGTCCTCGCCGACAGCGAACTCCTCGAGCGCGTGCTGGCCAACCTGATCGACAACTCCTTGCGCTACGCCGAGGGCAGCCTCGTGCGGGTGACCGCAGGCCAAGTCGGCGGCCGGGTGCTCATCGCTGTCATCGACGAGGGCCCGGGCATCCCGCGGGGCAGCGAACAGCAGGCGTTCGCCCCGTTCCAGCGACTCGGTGACGACGACACGATCGGCATCGGTCTCGGCCTCTCGGTCGCCTCAGGTTTCGTCGAGGCGATGGGCGGCACGATCTCGGCCTCCGACACCCCCGGCGGTGGGCTGACCGTGGAAATCGACCTGCCCGCTGCACCGGACTAATCAAGTGCCGCGAGATCTGCGTGAGGGTTGCGATCGGCGCAAATTTACAGCCCTCACGTCGATCTCGGCGAACACCACCACCGGACCAGTTAGATGCGGGCAGTCTCCTGCGCCAGGGCGATCAGCGCGGCGCGCACCAGATCAGGCCGCTCGTCGACGATGAAGTGGCTCGCGTCGACCGCGTCCAACTTGTAGTCGTCGGCGTCGGCCGTGTCCTCCGCTGCGAGCGACGGATGGACAGCGTTATCGCCGAGCCCGAACAGACAGCGGATCGGGACGGTGGCGCGCGGCGGCGCGGGTCCGAGGCCGGCGGCGGGTAACTCGCGAAGCAGGAAGGTGCGGTACGTGTCCCGGGCGGCGCGCGCGACCACCGGGTCTCGGAAACGATCGACGTAAACCCGCGCGGTTTCGGGGTCCACGGCGGACGCGACCTTGAACACCCGCTCGACGAAGTCCGTGCGTCGCTGCACCGGCACGCCGACCGTCGCCACTGGCACCTGGTACCAGAACCGCCACAAATGTGGTGCCACGACGCGCGGGGTGACCCACGGGTGCGCCATGTTCATCGCCAGATAACCCTCGAACCGCTGCGGCGCCGTCAACACCATGCGATATCCGACGTACGCACCCCAGTCGTGGCCGACCAGCAGCACACGGTCGAGGCCGAGCGCATCCAGCAGCGCCAGCACGTCGGCGGCGACGTCGTCCTTACGCCACCGGTGCGGCGCGGGCCCCGACCAGCCGTATCCGGGCAGGTCCGGCGCGATGATCCGCAGCCCCGCGGGCGGGTCGGCCAGCAGATCCCGGTACACCCAATGATGCTGCGGCCAGCCGTGCAGCGCCACGACGGGACGTCCATCGGCGGGACCGGCCTCGGTGACGTGAAAGTGCACGCCGCGGGCATCGACGAACGCTCGCCGCACTCCGTTGATGGGCGGCGGACCGGAAGTCATAACGGGACTATAGGCGCCGCGCTAACGTACCGATATGGCCGGATACCGGGCTCTGTTCGACGCAAGCATCGCTGATCCAGAAGCATTCTGGGCCGACGCCGCCAGCGCGGTGACGTGGACCCGCGAGCCGAAGCAGGTCCTCGACGACTCCAATCCGCCGTTCTACCACTGGTTCCCAGACGGGGAGCTGAACACCTGCGCCAACGCACTAGACCGACATGTCGACGACGGCCGCGCCGACCAGCCGGCGTTGATCTACGACTCGCCGGTCACGGGGTCGCAACGGACATACACCTACCGCGCACTGCGCGACGAGACAGCGAAGTTCGCGGGTGGGCTGCGGGCGCTGGGGGTGGAAAAAGGCGACCGTGTCGTGATCTACATGCCGATGATCCCCGAGGCCGTGATCGCCATGCTGGCGTGCGCGCGGTTGGGGGCGATCCACTCGGTCGTGTTCGGCGGGTTCGCCGCGCACGAACTCGCGGCGCGCATCGACGATGCGCGTCCGGTCGTGATCGTGTCCGCGTCGTGTGGCATCGAACCGACCCGGACCGTCGACTACAAGCCGATGCTGGACGCCGCGCTGGAGATGGCCGAGCACCCACCGCGCAACTGCGTCATCGTGCAGCGCGAAACAAAGCGCTGCGAGTTGGCCGCGACCCGCGACCTGGACTGGGCGGACCTGACGGCCGCGGCGCCCGTCGACCCGGTGCCGGTTGCGGCAACCGATCCGCTGTACGTGTTGTACACATCCGGAACCACAGGCAAGCCCAAGGGCATCGTCCGTGACAACGGCGGGCACGCGGTGGCGCTTCTGTGGAGCATGCGCAACATCTACGACATCGCCCCCGGCGAGGTGTTCTGGGCGGCGTCCGACGTCGGCTGGGTGGTCGGCCACTCCTATATCGTGTACGGCCCGCTGCTGCTGGGTGCCACGACGGTGCTCTACGAGGGCAAGCCGATCGGCACACCGGATCCCGGCGCGTTCTGGCGGGTCGCGTCCGAGCACGGGGCCAAGGCGCTGTTCACCGCGCCCACCGCCATACGCGCGATCCGCAAGGAGGATCCCGACGGCTCGCACCTCGCCCGCTACGACCTGTCGAAGATGAAGTACCTGTTCCAGGCCGGCGAGCGACTCGACCCCGACACCTACGAGTGGGCGTCACAGAAGCTCGGCAAACCGGTCGTCGACCACTGGTGGCAGACGGAGACGGGCTGGGCGATCGCCGCCAATCCGATGGGCCTGGACCCCATGCCGATCAAGCCCGGCTCCCCGACGGTCCCGATGCCCGGCTACGACGTGCGGATCCTGCAGATCGACGGGTCCCCCTGCGCACCCCGCGAGGAGGGCGCGATCTGCATCCAACTGCCCCTGCCGCCGGGCACCCTGCCGACGCTGTGGGGTGACGACGACCGCTACGAGGCCTCATACCTGTGCGAGCACCCCGGCTACTACCTCACCGGTGACGGCGGCTATCTCGACGAGGACGGCTACTTGTTCGTGATGGGCCGCATCGACGATGTCATCAACGTAGCCGGACACCGGCTTTCGACGGGATCGATCGAGGCCGTGCTGGCCACCCACCCAGCGGTCGCCGAGTGCGCGGTCATCGGGGTGCACGACGAGATCAAGGGTCAGGTGCCGCGGGGTTTCGTCGTGCTCAAGGCGGGCGCCTCGGTCGACGGGCTGGCCGAGGAACTCATCGAGGCGGTGCGTGAGAACATCGGCGCCGTAGCGTGTTTCAAACTCGTCGACGTCGTACCCGCCCTGCCCAAGACCAGGTCCGGCAAGATTCTGCGCAAGACCATGCGGGGCATCGCCCATGGCCGTGACGAACCGTTGCCGTCGACGATCGAGGATCCGACGGTGATCGAGACGCTGAAGCCGATCTTGCACGGTCGGCGAGGTTGAGCCCGCCCAACCTCATATCGGCATATATTCGTTGTTGCGTCCGTGATTTCGTCGGAGCGGCGGGCGTCACGACAGAGGAGTTGATTCGCGATGCGTACATCTGCGGTCAAGGCCAAGACCGGCTGCACCTGTCATTGCCACAAGTGCGACCAAGGTCATCACTGCGGAAATCCCCCTAACTGCTACATCAGGAAGTAGACCGGCGCGCGAGCTCTCGCCCCCCCCGGTTACCGTCCGCGCAGGCGGGGTATCACCTGCTTGTCCGTCAATAACGGCTTCGGGCGGAGGTGGAGGGATGGCCGCGAAACCCAAATACATGGCCGTGCAGGCGGCGGCGCTGTTCGTGGGCGTCGCGCTGATCGCCTTGGGCGTGCTCGGGTTCATCCCGGGACTCACGCAGGACTACGACCGTCTGGCGTGGCTCGGCCACGGATCCGGTGCCAGCCTGTTCGGGGTGTTCGCGGTGTCCGGACTGCGCAATGTGGTCAACCTGGTGATCGGCGCCCTGGGGTTACTGTTGGCTCGTACGTACGCGGCAGCTCGGGCGTACTTCCTCGGCGGCGGCCTGGTCTATTTTGCACTGTGTGTGTACGGGCTGATGGTGGTGCACACGTTCGACTGGATGTGGTTCACTCTCGGCGTCGTCATGATCATTCTCGGGTTGACGCTCGCCGGCCAGCATGATCCGACGAAACGTCGCAAGAGAATCCGCGCTTGACCAAGGGCCACAACCGGGGATGTCGCTACTACGTTGTGTCGCAGCGCTTCACCCGAAAGTATCGCGAGCGTTTGAAACACATGGTTGTCTGGGTAGGTGGACACGGCGATGGTGGAAGATACCGGCGCTCGACGCCCTCTGAACCTGGCACTGGCCACCTGGGTTTCGGCCATCAATTTCTGGGCCTGGAACATGATCGGCCCGATGTCGACCACTTACGCCGGCGACTTGTCGCTGAGCAGCGCCGAAGCGTCGATGTTGGTGGCGACGCCGATCCTGGTCGGCGCCCTCGGCCGGATCGTCGTGGGTTCGCTCACCGACCGGTTCGGTGGGCGCGCCATGTTCATCGCGATCTCGCTGATCTCGATCGTGCCGGTGCTGGCGGTCGGCGCGGCCGGGTCGGCCGGGTCCTATCCGATGCTGCTCGTGTGCGGCTTCTTTCTGGGCATCGCCGGCACCATCTTCGCCGTCGGCATCCCGTTCGCGAACAACTGGTATGACCCGTCGCGCCGCGGGTTCGCCACCGGCGTGTTCGGGATGGGGATGGTGGGCACCGCCCTCTCGGCGTTCTTCACCCCCCGGTTCGTCGGCTGGTTCGGCCTGTTGACCACCCATGTGATCATCGCGGTCGCATTGGCGGTCACCGCCGTCCTGTGCATGCTGTTCATGCGCAACTCGCCGGTGTTCACGCCGAACACCGACCGGGTACTGCCCAAGTTGAAGGCCGCCGCGAAACTGCCGGTCACCTGGGAGATGTCGGCTCTCTACGCAATCGTGTTCGGCGGGTTCGTGGCGTTCAGCAACTACCTGCCCACCTACATCAAGACCATCTACGGCTTCTCGGCCGTCGATGCGGGCGCGCGGACGGCGGGATTCGCGCTGGCCGCCGTCCTCGCCCGGCCCGTGGGCGGCGCGCTGGCTGACCGCTTCGCGCCCAAGTACGTCGTGCTGGCATCGTTTGCCGGCACCGCACTGATGGCGTTCATTGCCATACTGCAGCCACCACCGGACGTGTTGTCGGCATCCACGTTCATCGCGCTGGCGGTGTTCCTCGGCATCGGCACCGGCGGCGTGTTCGCCTGGGTGGCCCGCCGATCTCCGCCGAAGTCCGTCGGTTCGATCACCGGAATCGTCTCGGCCGCAGGGGGTTTGGGCGGCTACTTCCCACCGCTGGTGATGGGTTCCACCTACGATTCGGTCGAGAACGACTACTCGGTCGGCCTGACCCTGCTCGTGGCGACCGCACTGATCGCGTTCGCCTACACCGCACTGCGGCTACACGCCTTTGAGCCGCAACCCAAGGAGGCAGCACAGTGACCATCACGCCGCCCCGCATCGGCGGCCGGATCGAAGAACTGCTCGAACGCAGCGGACGGTTCTTCACTCCGGGCCAAGCTTCCGACGACGGGCGCACCGTCCACCGCCGCGGCGGCCGCGAAGGCGACATCTTCTACCGCGACCGGTGGAGCCACGACAAGGTCGTCCGATCCACCCACGGTGTGAACTGCACGGGTTCGTGCTCATGGAAGATCTACGTCAAGGACGGCATCATCACCTGGGAGACCCAGGAGACCGATTACCCGTCGGTCGGGCCGGACCGGCCGGAGTACGAACCGCGCGGCTGTCCCCGTGGCGCGGCGTTCTCCTGGTACACGTATTCGCCCACGCGGGTGCGTTATCCGTATGCGCGCGGCGAGCTCGTACGTATGTACCGCGAAGCCAAGGCGCGCCTGGCAGATCCGGTGTTCGCATGGGCCGACATCATGGACGACCCGGACCGCCGTAGGCGCTACCAGCGGGCCAGGGGCAAGGGCGGCCTGGTACGCGTGAGTTGGGCCGAGGCCACCGAGATGATCGCGGCCGCCCACGTTCACACGATCAAGCGGTACGGGCCGGACCGGGTAGCGGGGTTCTCCCCGATTCCGGCGATGTCGATGGTGTCGTTCGCCGCGGGCTCCCGGTTCATCGAACTGCTCGGCGGTGTGATGACATCCTTCTACGACTGGTACGCCGACCTTCCGGTGGCCTCCCCGCAGGTTTTCGGCGACCAGACCGACGTACCGGAATCCGGCGACTGGTGGGACGCGTCGTATCTGATGATGTGGGGATCCAACGTGCCGGTCACCCGCACGCCGGATGCGCACTGGATGACCGAGGTGCGCTACCGCGGCACCAAGGTCGTCAGCGTCAGTCCCGACTACGCCGACAACACCAAGTTCGCCGACGAGTGGATGCCGTGCGCGGCCGGCACCGACGGCGCATTGGCAATGGCCATGGGACATGTGGTCCTATCGGAATTCTTTGTCAAACAACGTGTTCCATTCTTCGTCGACTACGTCCGCACGTTCACCGACCTGCCGTTCCTGGTCAAGCTCGAGGACCGCGACGGCAGGCTTGTCGCCGGTAAGAACCTGACCGCGGCCGACCTAGGACACCAGACGGAGAACGCGGCTTTCAAACCGGTGCTGCTCGATGGTGCGACCGACACGGTCGCGGTGCCCAACGGGTCACTGGGTTTCCGCTTCGGCGACGACGGCGTGGCCAAGTGGAACCTCGAACTCGGTGACCTGGTGCCGGCGTTGACGGTGCTATCCGCCAAGGGCGGCGATACGGCTGAAATCGTGTTGCCCCGCTTCGACACCGTCGACGGGCACGGCGAGGCGCTCACCCGCGGCGTGCCGGTGCGGCGGGTGGGCGAGCACCTGGTGTGCACCGTGTTCGATCTGATGCTCGCGCAGTACGGCGTGGCCCGGCCCGGACTGCCCGGCGACTGGCCCGCCGGCTACGACGATCCCACCCAGCCGTACACGCCTGCCTGGCAGGAGCCGATCACCGGAGTCGCTGCGTCGCAGGCCATTCGGATCGCCACGGAATTCGCCCGCAACGCCGAAGAGTCCGGTGGCCGGTCGATGATCATCATGGGCGCCGGAATCTGCCAATGGTTCCACGGAGATGCCACCTATCGCGCGGTGCTGGCGCTCGTGTTGCTCACCGGCGCGATGGGCCGCAACGGCGGCGGCTGGGCGCACTATGTCGGACAGGAGAAGTGCCGTCCGGTGACGGGGTGGTCGACGATGGCGATGGGCACCGACTGGTCGCGACCACCGCGGCAGATGCCTGGCACCTCGTACTGGTACGCCCACACCGATCAGTGGCGCTACGACGGCTATCGGGCCGACGCGCTCGCAAGTCCGCTGGGCCGCGGCCGGTTCCGCGACCGGCACACCATGGACGTGCTGGCCGCGTCCACGGCGATGGGATGGAGCCCGTTCTATCCGCAGTTCGACCGTTCGAGTCTCGACGTGGCCGACGACGCCCGCGCTGCCGGAGAAGACATCTCCACCTACGTCACCGGGCAACTCGCCGAGGGCAAGCTCAAGCTGGCCGTCACCGACCCCGACAATCCCGCGAACTGGCCGCGGGTGTTGTCACTCTGGCGGGCCAACCTGCTCGGCTCGTCGAGCAAAGGCAACGAGTACTTCCTGCGTCATCTGCTCGGCACCGACTCCAACGTGCAGGCCGAGCCGTCATCGGAGGCCGTGCGGCCCAACGACATAGAGTGGACCGACGACATCCCCGAGGGCAAGCTCGACATGCTGATGTCGATCGACTTCCGGATGACCTCGACGACGCTGCTGTCCGACGTGGTGCTGCCCGCGGCCACGTGGTACGAGAAGCACGACTTGTCCAGCACCGACATGCATCCCTATGTGCACGCGTTCAACCCCGCCGTCGACCCGCCATGGGAGACCCATTCCGACTACGAGGCGTTCGGCGCGATCGCGCGGGTGTTCAGCGCGCTGGCGGCCAAGCACTTGGGAGTGCGCACGGACGTGGTGCTCGGCGCGATGCAGCACGACACCCCCGGCGCGATGGCGTATCCCAGTGGGGTCGAACAGGACTGGCGTGTGGACGGGACGACACCCATACCCGGTAAGACCATGGGACCACTCGCGGTGGTGGAGCGCGACTACCCCGCGGTGGCCGAAAAGTGGGCGACGCTGGGCCCGCTCGTCGAGAAGCTCGGTTTGACCACCAAGGGCATCACCGTCCGGCCCGACAAGGAGGTCGACGAACTCGGGGCAAAGTTCGGGGTGATGAACTCCGGACGCGCACAAGGCCGTCCGGCGATCAACACCGCCGAGCGGATGGCGGAGGCGATCCTGGCGCTGTCCGGCACCAGCAACGGACGGCTGGCCGTCGAGGGGTTCCGCGAGTTGGAGCGCCGGACGGGGCGCCCACTGGTGCATCTGGCCGGGGGTAGCGAGGAACGCCGCATCACGTTCGCCGACACCCAGGCGCGGCCGGTTCCGGTGATCACCAGCCCCGAATGGTCGGGCACCGAGACCGGTGGGCGCCGCTACGCCCCCTTCACCGTCAACATCGAGGAGCTCAAGCCGTTCCACACGCTGACCGGCCGGATGCACTTCTACCTCGACCACGACTGGCTGGAGGAACTCGGTGAACAACTCCCGATTTACCGTCCGCCGCTGGACATGTCGCGGTTGTTCGGCGAGTCGGCGGTGGGTGACCACGACGGGGTGGCGCTGACGGTCCGCTACCTGACGCCGCACTCGAAGTGGTCCATCCACTCCGAATACCAGGACAACCTGTTCATGCTGTCGCTGTCGCGCGGCGGACCGACGATGTGGATGAGCCCGGCGGACGCCGCGAAGATCTCGGTGCGCGACAACGACTGGGTGGAGGCGGTGAACCGCAACGGCGTGCTGGTGTGCCGGGCGATCGTGTCGCACCGGATGCCCGAAGGCGTGGTGTTCGTGTACCACGCGCAGGAGCGCACCATCGACGTGCCATTGAGTGAGACCACCGGTAAACGCGGGGGGATCCACAACTCGCTGACCCGACTGCTGGTCAAACCCAGCCACCTCGCGGGCGGATACGCCCAGATGGCGTTCGCGTTCAACTATCTCGGCCCGACCGGCAACCAGCGCGACGAGGTGACCGTGGTACGGCGCCGCAGCCAGGAGGTGATCTACGAATGAGGGTCATGGCGCAGATGGCGATGGTGATGAACCTCGACAAATGCATCGGCTGCCACACGTGCTCGGTGACCTGCAAACAGGCCTGGACAAACCGGCCCGGCACCGAGTACGTCTGGTTCAACAACGTCGAAACCCGCCCCGGCCAAGGATATCCGCGCACCTACGAAGATCAGGAGCAGTGGCGTGGCGGCTGGATGCGTGACCGCAGGGGCCGCCTCCGCCTGCGCGACGGCGGTCGGTTGAGCAAGCTGCTGCGAATCTTCGCCAACCCCAAGATGCCCAACATCGCGGACTACTACGAGCCGTGGACCTACGACTACGAGAACCTGACGAACGCGCCGCTCGGCGAGCAGATGCCGGTGGCGCCGCCCCGCAGTCTGATCAGCGGCGAACCGATGAAGATCGAATGGTCGGCGAACTGGGACGACGACCTCGGCGGCTCACCGGAGATCCTCGCAGGAGACCCGGTACTGAAGAAGGTGAACGAACAGGTCCGCCTCGAACTCGAGCAGACGTTCATGTTCTACCTGCCGCGCATCTGTGAGCACTGCCTGAATCCGTCCTGCGTCGCGTCGTGCCCGTCGGGTGCGCTCTACAAGCGCTCCGAGGACGGCATCGTGCTGGTCGATCAGGACCGTTGCCGCGGCTGGCGGATGTGCGTGTCGGGATGCCCGTACAAGAAGATGTATTTCAACCACAAGACCGGCAAGGCTGAGAAGTGCACCTTCTGCTACCCACGCATCGAGGTGGGCCTGCCGACGGTGTGTTCGGAGACCTGCGTGGGTCGGCTGCGGTACCTGGGCCTGGTGTTCTACGACGTCGACCGGGTGCTCGAGGCGGCGGCGGTGAAGAACGACACCGACCTGTACGAGGCGCAGAAGTCGATCATCCTCGACCCGCACGACCCCGAGGTGATCGCCGGCGCGCATGCCGAGGGCATCTCGGAGGAGTGGATCGAGGCCGCGCAGCGCTCACCGGTGTACGCGCTGATTCACCGCTATCAGGTCGCGCTGCCGCTGCACCCGGAATACCGGACCATGCCGATGGTCTGGTACATCCCGCCGCTGTCGCCGGTGGTCGACGCCGTCGCCCGCGACGGTCACGACGGCGAGGAACTGGGCAACCTCTTCGGCGCGCTGGAGGCGCTGCGCATACCGATCGAGTACCTCGCCGGGCTGTTCACCGCCGGTGACACCGCGGTGGTGGAGGGCGTGCTGCGGCGCCTGGCCGCGATGCGGTCCTATATGCGGGACATCAACCTGGGCCGGGAGACTCAGCCGCACATCCCGCAGTCGGTCGGAATGACCGAAGAGCAGATCTACGAGATGTACCGGCTGCTCGCCCTCGCGAAATACGAAGAGCGCTACGTCATTCCGACCGCATACGTCGCAGACGCCCATGCCCTGGAGGCGCAGGCGCTCGAGGAGCCCGGTTGCTCGCTGTCGTTCGAGGGCGGGCCTGGGATGTACGAGTCGGGGCCGTTCGGCGAGGCGAGCGGCGGCCCGGTGCCGGTGGCGGTGGAGAGCTTCCACGCGCTGCAGCACCGGCAGACCAGCGAGGGCATCGCCGTCACCGAATCACGTCCCTCGCGAGTGAACCTGCTCAACTGGGACGGCCGCGGCGAGCCCAGCGGAATGTTCCCCGCCAGGAGCACGGAGCAATGAAGGTCCGCAGGAGCCGGCGCCAAGACGTACTCGAGCATCGGGTCGTGTGGCAGGCGGCCGCGCTACTGCTGGCCTATCCGGATCATCAGCACGCCGAACGGCTGGCCACCGTCACCGAACTGATGGGTCACCTGCCGAGCAAGCCCGCGCAACTGCTCGGCACCACCGTCGCTGCATTGCGGACCATCGATCCGATGCAGGCGCAGGTCGACTACGTGGACACCTTCGACATGCGTCGTCGCACCACGATGTACCTGACGTACTGGACCGCCGGTGACACCCGCAATCGCGGCAATCACATGCTCGCTTTCGCCCACGCGTACCGGGAAGCCGGGGTCGACCCGCCGCAGCGCGAGGCCCCCGACTATTTGCCGGTGGTCCTCGAGTTCGCCGCAACGGTCAACCCGGCAGCGGGACGACGCCTGCTCATCGAGCACCGGACGCCGATCGACCTGCTGCGCGACGCACTGCAACAGTCGGCCTCGCCGTACGCACACGCGGTGGCCGCCGTCTGCGAGACGCTTCCTGCGCGCACCGACCAGGAGATCCAGCGCGCCCAGCAGCTGGCTGCATCCGGCCCACCCACTGAATCCGTTGGGTTGCAACCATTTACATTGACAGTGCCGCCACGACGGACCCAGGGAGTCTGAGATGTCGGGTTGGGAAATCTTCTGGGACGTCGTGCCGTACGTGACGCTGGCGATCGTCGCGGTCGGGATCTGGTGGCGGTACCGCTACGACAAGTTCGGCTGGACGACCCGGTCGTCGCAACTGTACGAATCACGTCTGCTTCGCATCGGCAGCCCGATGTTTCACTTCGGCATCCTGGTGGTGATCGTCGGGCACGTCATCGGGCTGGTGATCCCCGAATCATGGACCGACGCAGTCGGGCTGTCCGATCACGCCTATCACCTGCAGGCGATGGTTCTCGGCGCCATCGCCGGGATCACCACGCTGGCCGGAATCGCGCTGCTGATCTACCGCCGCCGCACCACGGGCCCGGTTTTCCTGGCCACCACCGTCAATGACAAGGCGATGTATCTGGTGCTGGTGCTGGCGATCGTCGCGGGCCTGGCGTGCACGCTGATCGGTGCGACGCCCGTCGGCGCCGAACACGATTACCGCCACACCGTGTCGCCCTGGTTCCGCTCCATCTGGATCCTGCAGCCGCGCGGCGACCTGATGGCGCAGGCGCCCCTCTGGTTCCACATCCACGTGATGATCGCGCTGGTGTTGTTCTGCCTGTGGCCGTTCACGCGGCTGGTGCACGTGTTCAGCGCACCGATCGGCTACCTGTTCCGGCCCTACATCGTCTACCGCAGCCGCGACGTCGTCGACAAGGGCGAGCTGGTCGGTTCGCGCCCGCATCGGCGCGGCTGGTGAATTCCAGCGTCCCCGGAATTGAGTCCCTAACTGAAGTCAAGCTACTTGTCGGCTTGTCCTACGCTCATGTTCAGCGGGCTGGGATGTCGGAGCGCTTGGCGACTTCTGTGGCTTCGGCCCAGGTGGCATATCGCGAGTAATGGTGGCGGTCCCGGCCATACGTCGAGGCAGCGAAGCATCCGCGCACGCGCCTTGACGTGAAGCGACAGGGCCCCGATCTTGTCGGTGGCCTCGGGCATGATCGAGCGTATGTTCGATTCGATGTTTGCGACGGCCGACGATACCGCCGTGGTCGCGGCGATCGAGGAGTGCGCCCGCGCGGAGGCCGCTCTTGTGGCCCGTCGCCTGGCGGCCACCGCCGAGTTGACCGCGCGATACACCGAGCCCGACGGGCAGCGCGAGCATCTGGTGATCGACGGCTGGCGGCTGGCGGCCGCCGAGATTTCGGCTGCGATGGGGATCGCGGACCGGGCTGCCTCGCGGCAGATGTGTATCGCGATGGCCCTGCGGGAGCGGTTGCCCAAAGTCGCGGCGCTGTTCGCCGAGGGGCGGTTGAGTGCCGGGCTGGTCGCGACCATCACCTGGCGGACACAACTGATCGTTGATTCCGAGATCCAAAAACTGCTCGACACCGCGATCGCCGAGCGTGCGGCCAAGTGGGGGTCACTGTCGGTCGCAAAACTGGAGGCGGCGATCGACTCGCTGGTCGACGCTCATGATCCCGACGCGCGCCGGCGCATGCGAGAGGCCGCACGAAGCAGAGACGTCCGGCTGGGCAAACGCGACGATGTGACGGGAACGGCGTCGCTGTGGGGCCGGTTGTCGGCGACCGACGCGGCCCTGCTCGAGCGTCGGCTAGCACAGATGTCGGGCGGGGTGTGCAAAGACGATCCGCGCACCCTCGGGCAGCGGCGGGCTGATTCGCTGGGCACCATCGCTGCCGGCGCGGACGCACTGAGCTGCCAGTGCGCCAACCCGGACTGCCCGGCTGCCGGCCACGATCCCCGCGCGGCCGGCATCGTCATCAACGTGATCGCCGAACCCGCGGCCCTAAACGCACAACCGGATCCTCAGATGTCAGGCGACGGCCAAGCCAATCCAGCGCCAGAGCCGGCCGAACGCCCAGCACCGCCGGGGGAGCCGAAACCGGCTGCGGCGCCGGGGCAGCCGAAACCGGCTGCGGCGCTCATCCTCGGTGGCGGCCTGATTCCGACGCCGCTGCTGGCCGAGCTGATCAACAACGGCGCGAAAGTCCAGTGGGTGCAAAAGCCCGATGCAGCACCCGAAGCCGGTTACAAGCCGTCGCGCAAGACGGCACGGTTTGTCCGGATGCGCGATTTGACGTGTCGATTCCCCGGCTGCGACCGACCCGCGGAGTTCTGCGACATCGACCACACCACGCCCCATCCGGGCGGCGCCACGCATCCGTCAAACACCAAGTGCCTGTGCCGAATCCATCACCTCCTCAAAACGTTCTGCGGCTGGCTCGACGAGCAACGCGCCGACGGGACGATCATCTGGACGGCGCCGTCGGGGCGCACGTATGTCACCCACCCCGGTAGCCGGTTGTTCTACCCGGGCTGGGATAGCGCCACTGCCGTCCTGCCCGCGCCACAACGACCAGCAGACAACCCTGCCAAGGACGCCATGATGCCGCGCCGACGGCGAACCCGCACCCAGGACCGGCTGCACCAAATCAAGCGCGAACGCGCACTCAACGCCCTTGAACGCAGCCGATCCGCGGCCCCCGTCACCTCCCAACCCAGCAGGCCGCCGCCGCACGACCTCACCGATACCGACCTCGCGGTGGGCACCGACGGCTCTGACGCCGACCCTCCACCGTTCTGACCAACGCGACGGCCGCGGGAACGCGATACCAAGTACGCCGGTCGCCGAGATCATCCAAACACGTTGGCCTGTCGACACATATGTTGTGCGGCCTCATTCCCCGGCAGGTGCGTTGACGGTCGCGCGGTCGGTGGCGGCCGGCGGCCTACAGGCACCGGCTCGCGTACTGGCTAGCGGGTGACCTCAGTGATCGAGAAGAACGCCCGCTCCTCGCCGCGGAAGGTGCGTACGGTGCCGGTGACGGTGAACGCGGCTCGAGCTCGGATGTCGGTCGAGCTCGAGCCGACACTCAGCTCCACCGGACCGGGTTCCATGACAAGGTCGCCCGAAAGCCCGGTGTAGGCAAGCACACTCATCGGTACCGTGAAGGTCACCGTCTTCGACGCGCCAGGCTCCAGATCGACGCGGGCGAACCCGGCGAGCTGTTGAGCCGGCAACGTCACACCGGTCGCGGTGTCGGCCGCGTACAACTGCACGACCTCGGTCCCGCGGCGTTGTCCGGAGTTGGTGATGACGACCGACGCGGTCGCCGAGCCGTCCACCTCGACGCTGTCGCTCACCAGCGTCAGTGAGCCGTACGAAAACGTCGTGTAGCTGAGGCCGTGCCCGAAGCCGAACAGCGGGGTAGCCGCCATGTCGAGATAGCCGCGGTGGGGGTCCGCCCCGGTGCGCCGGTAGCCGCTGCCGGCCTTCTGGCCGTGATGGATCGGCACCTGCCCGACGTGCCACGGCATCGTGAAGGGAAGTTTCCCAGCGGGATTCGACACTCCGAAGACGGCGTCGGCGATGGCGGTGGCGTGATGCGGGCCCGCGTAGTAGGCGGTGAGCACCGCGGGCAACTTGTCGATGACGGCGCCGAGCGCATAGGGCCGCCCCATCGAGAGCACGGTGACGGTTGGCTTGCCCAGCGCGGCTACCGCGTCGATCAGCGCGACTTGTTGTGCGGGCAACGCGATGTCGGCGGTGTCGGACCCCTCTCCTTCGGTACGTTCGCCGGACCACGACGACCGTCCGCCCACCGCCAAGATGACGACGTCGGCTTGGCGAGCGGCCGCGACGGCGGGCGGGATGTCGGCCGGTTCGGTGGGCGCGACACCAGTGCCTGCCACAGCGGTGACCTGCGCGCCGGGTAGAAGCCGTCGGACCGCGTCGGCGAGTGACACGGTCGGGTAATGGGACTGAAGATAGCCGCGGCGGTCCGTCGTGAACACCGGCGCGAGTTCGCCGGCGATCGCCACCAGCGCCTCGTGCGGTGCGTCGGCGCCGAGTTCCATTCCCGCCATGGCGATCTCGCCACCGGTCGCCCTGGCCTCGAACATCTTGAGCGCATCCGCGTACGTGTATGTCGAGAACCCGGCCGCCACATCGTCGGCGTGCGGTCCGATGACCGCGACCGTCGCGATCTCGCGGCTCAACGGCAGCAGGCCGTCATCGTTCTTGAGCAGCGTCACCGCCTGTGCCGCCAGGCGGGCGGCCAGATCGCCGCCCTCACCGGCAGCGGTGGTGATGGTGATCGGGTCTTCGGGGACATAAGGGGCGTCGAAGAGCCCGAGCGCGAACTTGTCGCGCAGCACTCGCAGGACGGAGCGGTCCAGTAGCAGCTCGGAGATCCTGCCCTGGCGCACGGCGTGCGCCAACACCTCGCCGTAACCGAAGACGCTCGGCAACTCGACGTCCATACCCGCCGTGAGCGCCATGGCGCCGGCCGCCTCCGCGGTTTCGGCGACCCGTTGACGCGTCTGCAGAAACTCGACGGCGACATAATCGGAAACGGTTGTCCCGGTGAATCCCAGCCTTTCGCGGAGCATGGTGCCGAGCACTGCGGGCGAGGCCGAGACCGGCACGCCATCGAATTCGCTGTAGCTGGGCATCACGCTCGCCAACTTCGCCAACCGGATCGCGGCCTCGAAGGGCCGGGCATAGACGTCGTACAGCTCGCGTGCGCCGACGGCGGTGGCCGCCATGTTCTGCCCACCTTCGGTGACCGCATAGCCGACGAAGTGCTTGCCGGTCGCCAACACGCCGTCGGTCAGGTCGCGCGACTGCAGTCCGCGCGTGTAGGCCACACTCATCGCGCTGACGAGGTAGGGATCCTCGCCGAAAGTCTCACTCACCCTGCCCCAGCGGGCGTCACGGGCGATATCCATGACCGGTCCCAGCGCCTGACGTAGACCCACCGACCGCAGTTGACGACGGAGGACATCCGCCATCTCCTGCACCGCCGCCGCGTCCCAGGTCGCGGCCATCGCGATGGGAGCGGGGAATGCCGTGAAGCACGGTGCCACCACGCCGCTCATGGCCTCGTTGTGGCAGATCGCGGGAATCTTCAGGCGGGTGTGGGTCATGAGGTGGTGCTGAATGGCGTTGACCGCCTTGGCAAGAACCTCGGGCGGCTTGTGTCCGATCAGGCCGAGGGCACAGACATGGCCGATACCGTTGCCGAGATGCACATCGAGTTGGCTGCGATTCGTCCCGTCCACACTGAAGAGCGCCAGCGGAAACACCGAGGACAATTGCATCGCCTTCTCGTCGATCGTCATCTCGTGCAATAGATCCTGCGCACGCTGCATCGGATCGGCCGTCGCCACAAGGGTTGAGTATCCTCCCGTCGACGTGGATAGCCAACGAATGAACGTACGTTCGGCAGCGCCGCAGTGACTTTGGTCCTCGAAACAACATGCCTTCGGCCCACGATCACCGCCGCTCGCGCTTCCTACACTGCGGCCATGACCTACGTGATCAGCAGTGCGTGCGTTGATGTGATGCACAAGTCGTGTGTCCCGGAGTGCCCCGTCGATTGCATCTACGAAGGCTTGCGATCCCTGTACATCAATCCCGACGAGTGCGTGGACTGCGGCGCATGCAAACTGGCGTGCGAGGAAGGCGCAATCTACTTCGAAACAGACCTGCCCGACGACGAGCAGCAGCACCTCACCGACAACGCCGCCTTCTTCGCCGACATCCTGCCCGGCCGCGACGCCCCCGTAGGCTCACCCGGCGGTGCCGCCAAGCACGGTCCGGTCGGTGTCGACACGCCCCTGGTCGCGGCGATGGCGCCACGGTGATCGTGGCCTGCGCGAATTGAGGACCTAAGCCTCTACCCCCGCCTGTGCCGACCACCGACAGTGAAAGGTATGGAGCAGCTCACGACGCTAGACGCAGGATTCCTGCAGGCCGAGGACTCCGACCCGCACGTGAGCTTGGCGATCGGCGCCATCGCCGTCCTGGTCGGCCCCATGCCCGACTTCGACTCGCTCGCATCCGATCTCGCCGAGCGCATCCTGGCGATACCGCGCTTCCGTCAGGTCCTGCACACCCATCCGCTTGATCTGGGCGCTCCGGAGTGGACGGACGACGCCGACATCGACATCTCCCACCACCTCCGTCGTGCAGCGCTGCCGCGCCCCGGTGACGATGCTTCGTTGTTCCGCTGGGCCGCCGAAGTGATGGAGCGGCGACTGGACCGCGACCGACCGCTGTGGGAATGCTGGATCGTCGACGGTCTGGCACACAACCGCTGGGCGATGCTGATCAAAATCCACCACTGCATCGCCGACGGCGTGGCGGCGACACATCTACTCACCCAACTCTGTGACTGCCACACCGGTCAGACATGTTCGACGGCGCTCCGCGCTGCGCAGGCGCCGGTGCCGAAGACCCCGCGGCCACCCGCACTGACATTCAATCCGATCGATTGGATGGTTTCCGCGTGGCAGACGTCCCGAGGGGTGACGTCAGCCACGCGCCAGGCGGTGCGGGGGGCCGCGGACCTCGCGACCGGACTACTGAGGCCCGCGGCCGCGTCGTCACTGACGGGGCCGGTAACCGATATGCGCCGCTACGCGGCCGTCGAGGTGTCGCTGGCGGAGGTGAGCCGAATCTGCCAACGTTTCGATGTCACGGTCGACGACGTCGCCTTGGCAGCGATCACCGACAGCTTCCGGACGATCCTGACGCGTCGCGGCGAGCAGCCTCGGCGCACGTCCTTGCGCACCCTGGTACCGGTGTCCGTGCGGCCCGACGATGCGGTCGACAAGCCCGACAACCGCGTATCGGTGATGCTCCCGTATCTTCCAGTCGACCTGGCCGACCCGATCCAACAGCTGCAGACCGTGAACGCTCGGCTCACCAACGCCAAGTCGAGCGGCCAACGGGAGGCGGGAAACATCCTCATCGCCGCCGCGAATGCGGTCCCGTTTCCGCTCATGGCGTGGGCGGTACGGACGCTGACCCGGCTACCGCAGCGCGGGATCGTCACGTCGGCGACCAACATCGCGGGTCCCCGCCGGCGGTTGCGGCTCAAGGGCCGAGAGGTCGTCCGGTTGCTGCCAGTCCCGCCGCTCGCCCTTCGGTTGCGGACCGGCATCGCTATCCTGAGCTACGCCGACCACCTCGCGTTCGGCATCATCGGCGACTACGACGCCGCGCCCGACGTCAACGAACTCGCCGATGGTATCGAGCGAGCCGTCAGCCGACTGGCCGAACTGAGCAACGGCCATTGGCGTTGCACCCCCGTCGGCACCCTTGCTCTGGTCCAAGGAGGCTGATCACGTGACCAAGGGACAGGAACTGGACGTCCTCAACCGCAGGCAGTGCCTCGACCTCATGCAAGGCGTCCGGGTGGGTCGGCTCGTTTTCACCGAGGACGCGCTGCCTGCGGTGCAGCCGGTGAACTTCCGGCTATGGCACGACGACGTGGTCATCCGGGTCGCGGGCGGGCCGAAGCTCGCCGCCGCCACCGACAATCAGGTGGTGGCCTTTCAAGCCGATGAACTCGATGCGGATCTGCGCACGGGCTGGAGTGTCACCGTCGTCGGGCACGCCCAGCCGATCACCGACGTCGACGACTTGCTGGAAGTGTCCGGGACATTCATTCAGCCGTGGGTCGACGGACGGCGGGATCATTTCATCCGAATCCGGACCGAGAAGATAACCGGACGCCGGTTCCGCGAACGCGGCCTGCCTGAGTACCGCGGGGCAGACAAGAGCGCGACCTCGTCGTGACCTGCGCGGTGGGGAATCGAATCCTCAGGGAAGCGGCGCGCTCCACCTGAGTTTGGTGCCGCCCGCAGGCGCAGCTTCGATCGCGAAGTCGCCCCCGACGTCGTCGGCGCGCCGACTGAGGTTCCTCAACCCGCTACCGGTGATGTCGCCGGTGATGCCGCACCCGTCGTCGACCACCTCGATGCACAGATCGTCGCCGACGGCGACGTTGATCGCCAGCGTCGAAGCCCGCGCGTGCCGCACGGCATTGCTGACGGCTTCCCTAACGACGGCTTCCGCATGGTCGGCCAATGTCGGATCGACGACCGACAACGGGCCGGAGAACTGCACTGTGGTCCGCAGGCCGGACCCGGCGAACTGCGCGACGGCTTCGTCAAGCCGCTGGCGCAGTCTGGTGATGCCGGCGTCGTGCCCATGAAGGTCGAAGATCGCGGTGCGAATTTCCTGGATGACGCTCTGCAGGTCGTCGATACACTCGGTCAGCCGCTGCCGGACTTCCGGCTTGTGCGTCCGCGGAATCGTTCCCTGCAACGCAAGTCCCACCGCGAACAGCCGCTGGATCACATGGTCGTGCAGATCGCGGGCGATCCGGTCACGGTCGCTGAGGATGTCGAGTTCACGCATCCGCCGTTGGGTGGTGGCAAGCTGCCAGGCGAGCGCGGCCTGATCGGCGAAGGCCGCCATCATGTCGAGTTCGTCGGCGCTGAACGGCGGCGAGCCGGGGGACCGCGCAGCCACCAGCACACCGGGGACGGTGTCGGATGCACGCAGCGGCAACACCAGGGCGGGCCCGGTGCAGGCAATGCCAGGCGCCAGTTCGAGGCTGTCGAACCTGCACGGCGTCCGTTGCACGAACACGTCCCCGATCGGGGTGTCTGCGGTGGGTATCGTCCGAAGCGACCCCTCCGGCGCATCGCCCGCGGTGGCGACGACAACCAGCTCATCGACCTCGGCAGCCGGCTCGTCCAGATCGGCAGGCACCGCCACGAGGGTCAGTTTCGCGCCGCTCAAGTGCCGTGACTCGTCGGCCACCAGCCGGAACACGGTTGCGGGATTCGTGCCCGCCAGCAGTTCGGTGCCGATGTCACGCGTGGCTTCTATCCACGACTGCCGAACCTTCGAGCGCTCGTACAGGCGGGCATTGTCGATCGCGATGCCCGCCGCGGCGGCAAGCACCTGTACGAGCACCTCGTCGTCGTCGCTGAAAAGCTGACCACCCACCTTCTCGGTCAGGTAAAGGTTGCCGAACACCTCATTGCGGATACGCACCGGCACCCCGAGAAATGTCCTCATCGGTGGATGGTCCGGCGGGAACCCGACTGAAGCCGGATGGTTCGAGATGTTGTCCAGCCGAATGGGTTTCGGATCGTCGATCAGGACTCCGAGCACCCCGTGCCCTTCCGGTAGGTGCCCGATCCGTTCCCGCACCGACTCGTCGATGCCTTCGTATATGAACTCGACCAGCTCGTGGTCGTATCCGCGGACACCGAGGGCGCCGTACTGGGCGTCGACCAGCTGGGCCGCGGTGTGGACGATCGTTCTCAGGGTCTGGTCGAGGTCGAGCCCCGACGTCACCACGAGCATCGCGTCGACAAGACCATCCAGTCGGTCCCGGCCCTCGACGATCTGCTCGACGCGGTCCTGGACCTCCATGAGCAGCTCGCGGAGCCGCAACTGGGAAAGCGTGTCGCTCAGCGGACGCGTGGCGTTTTCGCCACCCAACCCGACCGGCTGTACCGGCTCAGTCACGCCCCCATCGTGCCACTCGTCAAGCCGCTTTACGAGCAATCGACGGCATTTTTGACGGGTCGGACAGTACCGTTGAGACGGCGCTAGCCTGGCACGGCGGCCTGGTGACTAGGCAGTTCGCGTAGCGTCACCTCGACTCGATCCCACCGCACCGGGTCCCGGACACCACGCAGCATCTTCTGCTCCGCGGCGAATGGGCGGTGCCGAACAGGACGTGTCCGACCGCACCTCCACTGCCCCCGACCAGCGGTATTGTCGAACCGTCAGTGTCGAGGAGGCGGAATGTCCACGCCCCAACCTGGCGAAATCCCGTTGAGACGCCAGGTAGCACCCGGGCACCATTGCGGCCACCACCTCACGAGCGACATCCGCCGTACCGGCGGGCCGGCCACACGCTGGCAACAGCAGTTCCTGCCATTCCGGACGGCTGGACTTCGCATTATGGATATCTGCGACCCCGCTCATCCCAGCCGAGAGGAAGCCGGCGCGGCGTATCGATCGTGACGGCGCGTGTCGTTAGTGCCATCCTTCTGGACAGCGATCACAAGCCCGTCGGGTAGGTCTCCGGGGTTTCGCCGGCGACCCACACACTGCTCACCTCGAGCGGCTCCAATGCGCGAGTCTGGTCGATGTGGATGATGGCGTCGAACTGCTCGCCGGGACGGACGTGGTAGTAGTGGCTCTGGCGTTCGGTGGCCGGCAGGTAGATCACCCCGATGGCCCGGGCGAGTCGCACGACGTCCAGCGGTTCGGCCGCCGCGCGGCTGATCGTCGGTGAAATCAGGAAAGCCGGCCGATCTGTTTCGTGGAAAAGTTCTTCGACACTGCCGTTCAGCGCGGGCCGGACGACTTTGCGCTCCGCGATACCGCCCCACTCACTGGCCGCGGTGACGGTGCCCGAATAGGTCGTGAACCCGATCAGCCGACAGCTTTCGCCGTAGCGCTCGCGCACCAGTTGGCCGAGCGTCACCTGGCCGTCGCTGCCGACCTCGGTCGCCCGTGCGTCACCGACGTGAGAGTTGTGCGCCCACACCACAATTCGTGTGGTACCAGCTTTGTGATGCCGGTCCAGGTGAGCCAGCAGGGCTTGGAGCGTTTGTGCCATGTGCTGGTCTCGCAGGTTCCAGGACGTCACGCGACCGCTGAACATCGCGCGGTAGTAGCGCTCGGCGTCCCGCACGGTCTGCGCGTTCTGCTGCGCATAGAACGCCTCGTCCTCGACGAGCAGCCCGTCACGTCGCGCATATTCCATGGTGGTCCGCTGCATTTCGACCAGTTGGTCGATCACCTCTCGCTCGCACGACAGCCCCGCGCCGAATGCGGCCGCGAAACCATAGGCCTGGCCGTCGTCGGCCGATGTGTGGTCGAAGCAGGAGTAGCGCATCCGCGCCCGAGCCGCGGCCTGCGGGTCGACGTTGTCGAGATAGGCGATCACCTCCCGCATCGAACGGTGCAGGCTGTAGAGGTCAAGGCCGTAGAAACCGGCCTGTCGTCCACCGGCCGCCCGGGTTTGGCGGTTGTGGTCGTGCAACCAGTCGACGAACTCGCGGACGACGACGTTGCGCCACATCCAAGCGGGGAATCGTTCGAAACCGCTCAACGCCTCGTCAGCAGACGTGTCGGCGCCCGCACCGTGTAGGTATCGGTTGACGCGGTAGGCATCGGGCCAGTCGGCCTCGGCGGCGACCCCGGCGAATCCCTTCTCCTCGATCAGCCATTTGGTGATCTGTGCGCGGGCCTCGTAGAACTCGTGAGTCCCGTGTGAGCTCTCCCCGATGAGCACGACCCGGGCATCGCCGATGATCTCCTCGAGCGCCTCGGCCGGGGGCAGGCCGCCGGGTGCGTCGATCGCCGTCCGGTCGATCACCTCTGCAGATGTCTCCTGAATCCGGATCCGCGCGGTGGCGAGGCCCGTGGTGGGGGTGGCGAGCAGGTGCCGCACCTCCTCGTCGCCGACCTGGTGGAAATCCCAGAACGACTCCCCGACAGCGAGAAACGGCGTCGGCATACTGGCGCACACCACGTCGTCGGCGATGCCGGCCAACTCCCGGCAGGTCGACTCCGGCGCGGCCGGCACCGCGATCACGATCTCGGCGGGGTCCGCGTCGCGCAGCGCATGTATCGCGGCCGACATGCTGGCCCCGGTGGCCAGGCCGTCGTCCACGAGAATCACCGTCTTACCGGTCACATCCACCGGTGGCCGACCACCGCGGTAGGCCGCCTCGCGCCGCAGCAACTCGCGGCCCTCGCGTTCGGCGACATCGCGAAGTTGCTGAGGCGTCACCCGCAGCGCGCGCAGCACGTCGTCGTTGACGACGACGCGGCCGCCACTCGCGATTGCACCCACCGCGAACTCCTCGTGCCCCGGCGCGCCGAGTTTTCGCACGACGAAGGCGTCCAGCGGAGCGGCAAGTGCCGCCGCGACCTCCCAGGCGACAGGGATGCCCCCACGAGGCAGTCCCAGCACGACGACGCCTTCCCGGCCCCGGTAGGCATCGAGCATTCCGGCCAAGACCCGTCCCGCTTCGCGGCGATCGCGAAAGACCCGCCGCGGCGCGTTCCGGACCGCTCCGTCTGCACGCGTCATTCCCGTTCTCCGATCTGCATTGCTCCTGGCGGTCCCGGGATTCGCCACCCCAGGACCTTGCGCGGGCTCACTTCTCGGCTTGCACCGGAATCTGCTTCTCCCCCGACTGAGGCGCCTCTTCCTGAACCGGCACCGTCACCGTGAGGATGCCCTTGTCGTACCGCGCCGTGATGGCGTCCTCGTCGGCGCCCGGCGGCAAGGTGACCGAGCGAACGAACGAGCCGTAGGAGAACTCGGAGCGGCCGTTGGATTCCTTCTTCGCCGTGCGCTCGGACTTGATGGTCAGGACGCCGTCACGCACCGTGACGTCGACTTCCTTCTCGGGATCGATGCCGGGCAATTCGGCCCGCAGCTCGTAGTTGCCGTCCTTCATCTCGTCTTCGAGACGAATAATGTTGGCACCGAACGGTGAACGCAGATGCGACCAGGACGGGAAGCCCTCGAAGAATTCGGTGAGTTCCGGCCAGAACCCCCGCGGCCGACCTGTGGCGGGCAGCTTGCTCATGGTTGCTCCTTGGTGAACAGTGGAAACCTCCACCTCGATTCGACCATCGTGCTGTGGTTGCCGATAGGGACGGAAGTCCCCGCGAGATGTGCCGTTCGTCGATGACGATCCGCTTGGTCGGCCGCTTAGGACCAGCGGCCCTACCGGGCGCCGCGTCAGGAAGGCACTCTGAGCACATGACGATCAACTTGCTGCGGGTCGGAGGGGCCCTCGCCGTGTTGTACGGAGCCAGACGGTTCTACCGCAACTGGGGAGCGACGAAAGAAGAGTCACGGATGCGGCTCGCCGGCGACGAACTGCTCGACCGCCCAGTTCTCCAGACCACCGAAGCGGTCTGGATCGACGCCCCGGCCGCGACGGTGTGGCAGTGGCTGGTGCAGATCGGTCAGGACCGGGGTGGTCTGTACACGTTCGACACGCTGAACCTGGCCGGTCTGCGGTACCACAACGCCGAACGAATCCATCCCGAGTGGCAAAACCTGGCACCCGAGGACACCGTGCGGTTGGTCCCCAAGGGTTGGATGGGCCTGCGGGACGGGATCGCACTGAAAGTGGTCGACGTCGCCGATCGCGAGTCCATCGTGTTGCGAACGATGTCGCCAGAGTTGTGGGACGCCGTGTGGTCGTTTCACGTCATCCCGCACTGGGATGACCGCTGCCGGCTGATGGTCCGGACCCGCACCCGGCTGCACCATCCGGGCCAGGTATTGGCCGACGAGCTCGCGGGTCCGGTGAAGGCCTTTGTCATACGGGGGATGCTGTTGGGCATCAGAAGTAGAGCGCAGCAACAGTTCCAGGCCGAATCGGCTGGTTAAGCCAGCAGTGCGGTGACGGCGCCGAGGTATATCAGAATCGACAGCAAGTCCTGGATGACTGTCGCCAGAGGACCGGAACCGAATGCCGGGTCCCGGCCGAAAGCCTGCAGCACCCACGGCAGGAGCAGAGCGACCACCGTAGCGATGCTGCTGGCCGCCAAGACCGCCAGGGCTACGGCCGCGGCGAGTCGGCCGTCACCGGTTATGAGCAATACCACCGGGATCATCAGGAACCCGAGCAGAATGCCTACGACCAGCCCTGTCAACGCTTCGCGGGCAAGGATACGGCGGATACCGATACCGACCGAAAGACCGCGAATGGCAAGGGTTTCCGTCTGGGTGCCGACCGCATCGGCGAGATAGACGATGCCGGGGACGAAGTAAGCCACGGCCAGCACGGATTGCAGTCGGGTCTCGAAGGCGGCCATCAGGCCAGCGGAGACCATCGCCCCGACGAGTCCCA
Source organism: Mycolicibacterium sp. ND9-15 (assembly GCF_035918395.1). Classification (NCBI taxonomy): domain Bacteria; kingdom Bacillati; phylum Actinomycetota; class Actinomycetes; order Mycobacteriales; family Mycobacteriaceae; genus Mycobacterium; species Mycobacterium jinjuense. Next base: position 3,609,320 of record NZ_CP142362.1, on the reverse strand, counting down.
CCACCAGCCACGGCAACCGGTGCCACAACCGCTGCGAGACACTTTCGACGCTGGTCGTGCGCGCCGACTCCACGGAGTGCAAGAACCCGCCGAGTCGGGCCATGTCTTCCTCGTGCTCGGCCAGTAACACCGCCAGAAGCTGTTGTGGGGCAATCAGTCCCCGGAAGTACCCGTCACCGTCGACCACGGCGAAGCCAGGCTCGTCGCGCTGCACGGCCTGCCACGCCGCGTGCTCCTGGTGGGTACCCGGAGCGACGACCGGCGGGCTGGGGTCCATGATGTCGGCGAGTGTCGCCTCGCCCGGTGCGGCCAGAACGCGTTCGATGGTGGCGACCCCCACCAGTTGTTGCCCATCAAGCACCGCCACCGCGGCCGCGCTGAAGAACCGCCGACCCCGCATCGCCTCGATCGTCTCCGACACCGAGTCCGTTGCGGCCGCCGTCGGCACTCGCATGCTGGCGTGTCGAAGTGCGGTCGCCATCTGCTCGGACTCGTATTCGGTATGGGTGACCATGACGTCGGACCATACCGAGGACACCAGGGCGATACCCCCGACCGTGCGCCCGGCGCTTCACTGCTGATGTAGCAGCGCGGCGTTGACGATCTCCTCGGCGCGGACCAATCGCCGTTCGGCTTGGTCGACGCTGGCCGTGAACTCACCGCTGTAGGTATTGCGCGACCCAGCTGCGAGCGCCAGACACATGTGCGCCGCGGCGTGGGCATCCTCTGCGGCGGCGGTCAACTCGCTGGTGAGTTCAGGGGTGGGGGCGGGCAGATAGGTGTGGACGTCGACCCCGGCGAGGTCGTGCATCTTCTCGCACGCCTCCTCGAGACCGGCTGGGTTCATCCGACTCAGCGAACGCCGAGCGTCGGTGATGGACTGCCGTAACTCGGTGACAGGGGTGTGCGCGCTCTCCCACCACTCCGAGATGGATTCCTGCCCGGCGGGGGTCGCCACGTCCGACTCGGCTTGGTCACCGCCGCGATTCATGGCAAGCACCAACGACGCAGCCAGAACCACCAGCGCGACGACAGCACTCGCTCCGATGAGGGCCCATTTGGTCCGGAACCACGCGCTCGCCTGGGCCTCCGTCTCCTCGATCGGGGCCCCGCACTCGGCGCACAGATCGAACCCCGCGGGGTTGTGGTGGCCGTTCGGACACCTCACCATGCTTCACGCCTCTCCTCGAGCGCGCCGCCCACGCCTGATTATCGAGCGGAGCGTCATGCCTCGATCATGCACCGCCGGCTTCCGTCGGCACAGGGCCGTACGGACCGCGATCAGGGGACTAAAGACATGAGAGTCCAGGCCGCGGATATGTGACGAGGGCCGAGAGACTGATCTTGGTGTGACTTTGGTCTCTACCCTCGTCGCCGCGGGTCGCTGACGATGGATTGCGAAGACCGTGACCGAAAGGGGTTCCGATGGCGCCGACCGACCGCGTCGATCTGACGACGACGGAGTTCGACACCGTCGCATGGCGGTTTCTGAGATCCGAATTCGCCAGCCATACCTACTCCGATTGGTCACTCGACCGTCGCCTCGATGCTTACCTCATGCATAACGGGCCGTCCGAGTTGCTCATCGACGGGTCGGCTTACAGCGCGCTGCTGGAACGGGTGATGGTCAACATCGGCCCCGCGAGGCGCAACGGTGTCATTTCGTCACCGAAATTGTGAGTACGACCATGACGACCATCGAAAAGACCGTCGAGGACTGGAAGGTCCCGCCCAACTACACCGGCTACGAGCAGACTCGGGCCGCGTTCAGCTGGTCGGCGGTGCCCGACCCGTGTGCGGGAATGCCGGGCGGTGGATGCAATATCGCCTACGCGGCGGTCGACCGCCATGCCGACGGACCACTGGCGTCGCGCACTGCCCTGCGGTTCATCGCCGACACCGGCCCCGGCCTCGACCTGATCACCCATGACCTCAGTTACGCCGAACTCGGCCGTCGCACCCGACGGTTCACCAATGTTCTGCGCGGGCTGGGCGTCGGTAAGGGCGACGGTGTCTTCCTCATCATGGGCCGCATCCCGGAGTTGTACGTCGCGATGCTCGGGGCGCTGCGCAACGGCAGCGTGGTGTCGCCCCTTTTCTCCGCGTTCGGGCCGGAACCCATCGCCACCCGGGTAACCATCGGTGAGGCCGCCGTGTTGGTGACGACCAAAGCGCTCTACAAACGCAAGATAGCCAAGATTCGCGATCAGTTGCCGTCGGTGCGCCACATCCTGCTGGTCGACGGGTCCGAGACCGAACCCGTCCCCGGCACATTGAACCTTGCACGGCTGATGGACGAGGCCTCTGAGGACGCCCCGATCGAACCCACCACCGCGGAGGATGCCTCGCTGCTGCACTTCACCAGCGGCACCACCGGCACCCCGAAAGGGGCGCGCCACGTACACGGCGCGGTGGCAATGCACTTCCTCACCGGTTTGTACGCCCTGGACCTCCATCCCGACGACATCTATTGGTGCACAGCCGATCCCGGCTGGGTCACCGGCACTTCGTACGGCATCATCGCCCCGCTGCTGCACGGGGTGACCTCGATCATCGACGAAGCCGAGTTCGACGCCGACCGCTGGTACCGCATCCTCCAGGACGAGGGCGTGACCGTCTGGTATACCGCGCCGACGGCCATCCGCATGCTGATCAAGGCGGGCCCTGAAGTCGCCGCGCGGTACAGCTTTCCCAAACTGCGCTTCATCGCGAGCGTCGGCGAGCCGCTGAACGCCGAGGCGGTCTGGTGGGGTAAGCGAGTGCTGGGTCTACCCATTCACGACAACTGGTGGCAGACGGAGACCGGCGGGATCATGATCGCCAACACCCCGGCGTTCGACATCAAGCCCGGTTCGATGGGTCGGCCGCTCCCCGGTGTGGATGCCTTCGTGGCGCGTCGGAACGACGACGGTTCGGTATCGGTCGTCGACGAGCCCGACGTCGAGGGCGAACTCGCCCTGAAACCGGGCTGGCCGTCGATGTTCCGCGAGTACCTCCACCAGGAAGAGCGGTATCGCAAGAGCTTCGTCGACGGGCTGTACCTGTCGGGCGATCTGGTCAAGCGCGACAGCGATGGATATTTCTGGTTCGTCGGGCGCGCCGACGACGTGATCAAGTCCGCAGGCCACTTGATCGGTCCGTTCGAGGTGGAGAACGCACTGACGGACCACCCGGCCGTCGCCGAGGCTGCCGTGATCGGCAAACCCGACCCGACTGTCGGGGAGTTGGTGAAGGCCTTCGTCACGCTCAAGGACGGGTTCTCCCCCACCGACGACCTTCGGCTGGAGCTGACCGGCCAGGCCCGCAAGCGCCTCGGCGCCGCGGTGGCCCCCAAAGAGATCGAGTTCGTCGAGAGCCTGCCGCACACGCGAAGCGGCAAGATCATGCGTCGCCTCCTCAAAGCGCGTGAATTGGGGTTGCCCGAAGGAGACACCTCCACCGTCGAAGCGCCGCAGCATCAGGAGGCAACGTCATGACCGATCCGGAGTTGGCACGCGCCTTGCTCAACGACATGGTGCGGGTCCGGCTGATGGAGGAGAAGTGCGCAGAGCTGTACAGCGCGGCCAAGATTCGCGGCTTTCTGCACCTCTACGTCGGTGAGGAGGCCGTGGCCGCCGGCTCGCTTCGCGCGCTGGAACCCGACGACGCGGTGGTGGCCACCTATCGCGAGCACGCGCACGCCCTGCTGCGTGGGGTGCCGATGACCCGGATCATGGCCGAGATGTTCGGCAAGCAGGAAGGTTGCTCTCGAGGCCGGGGCGGCTCCATGCACCTGTTCGACGCCGGCGTCAGGTTCTACGGCGGCAACGCCATCGTCGCCGGCGGGCTACCGCTCGCCGTGGGATTGGCGCTCGCGGACAAGCAGCTGGGGCGAAACCGGATCAGTGCATGCTATTTCGGTGAGGGCGCGATAGCCGAGGGGGCGTTCCACGAGTCGCTGAACCTGGCCCAACTGTGGCAGCTGCCGGTGCTGTTCTGCTGCGAGAACAACGGGTACGCGATGGGCACCGTCTTGGATCATGAACTGTCGCAAGTGGACTTGACCGCCAAGGCGGCGTCGTATCGCGTGCCCGCTCTGGCCGCCGACGGCATGGACGTGCTGGCCTGCCATGCCGCCGCGCAGGAAGGCGCTTACCACGTGCGCAGTGGCGCGGGTCCGTTCTTCCTCGAATTCCGCACCTACCGCTTCCGCCCGCACTCGATGTTCGACCCGGAGTTGTACCGCGAGAAGAGCGAGGTCGAACACTGGCGCGAACGCGATCCGGTTCGTAGGTTCCCCGAAAAATGTTTGGCGGAGGGAATATTGACCGACGACGACCTCGCGGCGATCCGTAGCGCCGCCGAACAAGAACTGGCCGACGCGGTCGCCTACGCCGAGGCCGGCACGTGGGAGGACGTATCCGACCTGACCCGCGACGTGCTCACTCCCGCAGGGAGTACGGCATGAAGACGGCCTACCGTACCGCGGTGCACGATTCGATCCGCGACGCCATGCTCGCCGATTCGCGGGTGCTGCTGATGGGCGAGGACGTCGGCCGCTACGGCGGCACCTACGCCGCGTCCAAGGGACTGTTGGAGGAGTTCGGGCCGGACCGCATTCGCGACACCCCGCTTTCGGAGCTCGGCTTCGTCGGCGTGGGAATCGGCGCTGCGCTCAACGGATTACGTCCTATCGTCGAAGTGATGACGGTGAACTTCAGCCTGCTGGCGCTCGATCAGATCGTCAACACCGCGGCGGCGCTGCGCCACATGTCCGGCGGCCAGTTCTCGGTGCCGTTGGTGGTACGCATGGCCACCGGTGCCGGACGCCAACTGGCGGCCCAACATTCGCACAGCCTCGAGGGCTGGTACGCCCATATCCCGGGCATCAAGGTGGTGGCCCCCGCCACGGTGGCCGATGCCTACGGGATGCTGCCCACCGCGCTGGCCGATCCGGACCCGGTGGTCATATTCGAGCACGTGCAGTTGTACAACGCCTCGGCCGACATCGACGCGCTGGTGCCCACCGACATCGACAGGTCCGTGGTGCGGCGCGCGGGCAAGGACGTAACGGTGATCACCTACGGCGGTTGCCTACCCAAGGCCCTCGACGCCGCCAACGAGTTGTCCCTGTCCGGAATCGACTGCGAGGTCATCGATTTGCGGGTGCTGCGTCCCCTCGACGACACGACGCTCCTCGAGTCTGTGCGCAAGACACACCGGGTGGTGGTGGTCGACGAGGGCTGGCGCACCGGCAGCCTGTCCGGTGAGATCAGCGCGCGCATCGTGGAGAACGCGTTCTACGACCTCGATGCGCCGATCGTGCGGGTGTGCACGGAGGAGGTGCCCATTCCCTACGCCAAGCACCTCGAGCAGGCGGCGTTGCCACAACCGGAGAAGATCACCGCCGCGGTGCGCAGCCTGTTCGGTGAGCGCTGATGATCGAGTTCAAGATGCCCGCGTTGGGTGCCGACATGGACGAGGGAAAGCTCGACGAGTGGCTCGTCAAGCCCGGCGACACGGTGACCCGCGGACAGGTCGTGGCCGTAGTGGAGACCACCAAGGCCGCGGTCGAGGTGGAGTGCTGGCAGGAGGGGACGGTCACCGAACTGCTGGTGCCGGTCGGTACGACGGTTCAGGTGGGAGCGCCGTTGGCGCGCTTGGCGGAACCCGGCGAGACCGTCGAACTCGCACCCGCCACGGCACCGGCCCCCGAAACGATCGCAGCGGTCAGTGAGCCCGCACCGGCCGCCGAAGTTCCCACTGTGGTGGCAGTGGCGCCGCCCGCCCAAACGCCGACCGTCACCCCACCCGCCCCGCCGGCACCCGCCGTGCCGGCACCCGCCGCGCCGCAGTACCACCGGCGCTGGGTCTCCCCCGCCGCCCGTCGCCTCGCTTCGTCGCTGGGCGTCGACGTCGAGGCGCTGACCGGCACGGGACCGCAGGGTGCGGTCACACTCAACGACGTCGAACATGCCGCGGCGCACGCGAAGACGGCCGAAGCGCCGAAGCCCGCTGCCGCACCGGGCGAACCGCTGTCGCCGAAGCAACTGGCCGCCAAGCGCGGAGCGGAGATGCGCCGCTCGATCGCCGCAGCGATGATCCGGTCCAAACGCGAGATTCCGCACTACTACCTGGCTCACGAGATCGTCCTCGACAATGCCCTGCAGTGGCTGGCCGAACGCAACGCCCAGCGCTCCATCACCGAACGTGTGCTTCCCGCGGTCCTCCAGATCAAGGCCGTCGCGCTGGCCGCCCAACGGTTCGGTGAGTTCAACGGGTTCTGGCGCAACGACACCTTCGAACCGGCCGAGGCAGTGCACGTCGGCGTCGCGATCTCCCTTCGGGGCGGTGGCCTGGTGGCACCTGCCATCCACGACGTCGCCGACAAGAAACTCGATGAGCTGATGGCAAAGCTCACCGATCTCGTGGCCCGCGCTCGGGCCTTCTCGTTGCGCAGTTCGGAGATGTCGGACCCGACCATCACGGTCACGAACCTCGGCGACCAAGGCGTCGACTCGGTGTTCGGGGTGATCTATCCGCAGCAGGTAGCCCTGGTGGGGTTCGGTAAACCGGGACAACACGTGCGCGCGGTCGATGGCGGTATCCGGATCGCCACCACCGTGCAGGCGACGCTGGCCGCCGACCATCGGGCCAGCGACGGGCACCGCGGGGCGCTGTTCCTCGCCGCGATCGACGAAGTACTTTCCCAACCCGACCTTCTGGAGAAGTGACCGCCATGCCAGCTACCGAAGACGTCCGTACGACAGTGCTGTCGGAACTGACGACCATCGCACCGGAGGTCGAGGCGGACGAGATCGAGGACACGGTGCTACTGCGCGACCAGGTCGACCTCGACTCCATGGATTGGCTGAACTTCCTGCAGCGTATCCACAAGCGGTTCGATGTCGACATCCCGGAGAGCGACTACCAGTCGCTGCGAACGCTCGAGGATGTCGTCCGCTACATCGAGACGCGGAGCACCGCCGCCTCCTAACGGCTGGCCCGACCCCGGTCGGCTTTCCGCCGAGTCAAGTTCCGCGGGCGACGATGACCGGGACCCGAGCCGCCTCGGCCACCACCGAGCTCACCGAGCCGAGCACCATCCCCGCGAAGCCGCCCCGACCGTGACTTCCGACGACGACCAGCTGCGCCCGCTCCGAGAGTTCCAGCAGCTGGTGCGCCGGTCGCTGGAACTCCACCAGCTTGGTCACATTCACGTCCGGATATCGGTCCTGCCAGCCGGCCAGGCGCTCGGACAGCGTCCTGTGAGCGGCCGCTTGCACTTCGGCCCAGTCCATGCTGAACGCCGGCATGTCGGCGTCACTCCAGACATGCAGGGCGACGAGATCGACACCGCGCCAGGAAGCCTCGTCGAAGGCGATCGCAGTTGCCGACTCCGACGACCGTGACCCGTCGATGCCGAGCAGCACCGGCAGCCGGCTCGAGGGGGAAGCGTCGTCGTGAATGACGGCAACTGGGCAGTGCGCGTGACGAATCAATCCCGAACTGACCGATCCCAGCAGTGCACGACGCAGCGCGGTCCGGCCTCGGCAACCGACGACCACCAACTCTGCCTCCTCGGACAGCTTGACGAGCGTAGGCACGGGCCAGCCCAAGAACATCTCGCCGGTGATCACCAGCCGCTTCCCGTCGTCAATGCTTTTCTCCGCTATGCCGACAGCGTCGGCGAGGATGGCCCGCGCCTCGTCCTCCTGTTGCTCGATGACTTGCTCCGGGACCTGCCCGGCGGGCCACGCGACCAGAGCCGCCGCCGCCGCGGACACGGCGTTGACGTGAACCAAGGTGAGCGGAACGTTGCGCATGCTCGCCTCACGGGCGGCCCATCGGATGGCCGCCGTTGCCGACTCGGATCCGTCCGCTCCGACCACGACTCCGCGATGTGCAGTGTCCTCAGTCATTGAAATCCCCTCTGCAAGTTGCTGATTCGTCTAGATACGGTCATCTTCGGGCTACGATCACCGGTGTTCGAATCGCTTGCACCACCGCGGCGCTCACCGACCCGAGCAGGGTGCTGGCGATTTTCCCGTAACCCCGGCTGCCGACCACGACGAGTTGTGCGTCGCGGGATCGTTCCACGATCTCGCGCGCGGGCTGGTCGCGCACAACTACACACCGCGCTTCGACCGCCGGGTAACGTTCGCGCCATCGACTGAAGTGCTCGTCGAACTCCTTTTCGACCCTTGGCCGCAGCGTCTCGTCCCAATCCGACCCGGCGAACTCGAACGATCCCGGACTCCACCAGGCATGCAGTGCCACCAGACCGGCACCGCGGCGGCCGGCCTCGTCGAACGCCAGCTCTGCGGCGAGCTCGGAGTCCTTCGATCCATCCATCCCGAGAAGCACGGGTGCGGTGCGATCTTCGACAGCGCCGGACACGTCGGGATCGGGACCGTGGATGACCGCGACCGGACATTTGGAGTGGTGGAGCACGCCCATACAGACCGAGCCCAGCAGCGCCTCGGCGATTCCGCCGGCTCCCTGACTACCGACGACCACCAACTCGGCCTCGCGCGACATCTCCACCAGTGTCGCGACCGGCGCCCTCGAGGACTCCCTGGAGACCATGCTCAACGCATCACCGGCGGTGTCGATGGCCAATCTCTCGGCTCGACGCAAGATTTCACGCGCGTTTCGCTGCTGCCATTCCAAGAGGTCCCGCGGAACCGGCGCAGCGAGCCACGTCCCCACCAAGGACGGCTCGGCATGCACGATCGTGAGCTGAGCACCACGCAGGACGGCATCGTGCGCCGCCCAGCGCAGAGCGGCGTCGGCCGGAGCCGATCCATCGACTCCGACGACTATCTGAGACATGTCAACACCGTGCCACGAGTTTCGCTGTTGCACTTGCCATACCGGACTTGTCAGCGTAAATGAGCATCGTCATCCCCGCTCACGTGCATGGCAGATCATCGTCGGAATCGGCGAATGGTGCAGCAGGTTGAGCCCTGTCGAGCCGAGCAGAGCGCCGGCCAGGACGCCGCGGCCGCGGCTGCCGACGACGACGAGTTGGGCATCGCTCAACTGTCGCAATATCGCATGGCTGGGCTTGCCGCTCTCGACGACGCTTGTCACACCGACGCGCGGGTAAAGCTTCGCCATCGGGGCGATCGCCGCCGAAAGGTACTCACGTTGCTGCTCTTCCACCGCGACCCAGTCGACCATGAACGGCAGTGTGACGTCCCCGGGCGATCGGCGCGTCGACCAGGCGTGCACGGCGACGATATCGACCCCGAACCGGTCGGCGAGTCCGAAGGCGGTGGCGATGGCGGTTCGGGAGCCCTCGTCGCCGTCGACACCGAGAACGATCGGTTGACCGGTCAGGGCCGTGACGTCACCCCGGAATGCCACCACCGGACACGTGGAGCGAGCCGCGACGGCCACGGTCGTCGAGCCGACGAGAATCGCGGCACCCACAGAGACGCGGTCGGACCCGAGCACGATCAGCTTCGCCGTCCGGCTCAGCTCCACGAGCGCTTCGTCGGCCGGCGCGGGGACATTCGTGGTTGTGACGGTCAAGTCGCGATAGTCGGCTCGCAGCGCGTCCTCGGCGGCGCCGAGAATGGCCTCCGGCCCCGATGCTTGCAGCGCTGCCAGGTCTGCGGCTCGTATCGCGGCAACGGCATCGGAGGGATTGTGTCCCGAATACGGTCGGGTATGGACGATGTGCAGCGGAGAGTCCGTCTTCTGCGCGACCGCCGCTGCCCACCGCCCGGCGCGAAGGGCATCGTCTGAGCCGTCGACTCCGACGACGATCGGGCTGCTTTCCTGCGGCATCACGTACCCCTGGATTGTATTGCGTTGCGAAGAACTGTTGTGCTGGGCAAGCGATTCAGCCTAAACAATTCATCCCGCCGATCACCCGTCACAGGGCCGGAAGGTCCGGTGTCGGGGCGCGCCCCCTCATCGGCGGGCGAGGCGTGCAATGGACACGGTGCCGGTGCGCCTACCGCAGACCGTATTGTTAGCGACACCGTGGCCGACCACTAAGAGTAGGACACCGAATGGTGAAGGTCTTCCTCGTCGATGATCATGAAGTAGTTCGACGTGGTCTCATCGACCTCCTCAGCGCCGACCCGGAGTTGGAGGTCGTCGGTGAGGCCGGTTCCGTCGCCCAAGCGCTGGCGCGCATCCCCGCGCTTGCGCCCGATGTCGCGGTCCTCGACGTCCGGCTCCCCGACGGGAACGGCATCGAGTTATGCCGGGACCTTCTCTCCCGCATGCCCGACCTGCGGTGCCTGATGTTGACGTCATTCACCTCTGACGAAGCGATGCTGGACGCGATACTCGCCGGTGCCAGCGGCTATGTCGTCAAGGACATCAAGGGGATGGAACTCGCTCAGGCGATCAAAGAGGTGGGCGCCGGCCGGTCGCTGCTGGACAACCGCGCCGCGGCCGCGTTGATGGCCAAGTTGCGGGGGGCCACTGAGCATCCGGACCCCTTGGCCAACCTCAGCGACCAGGAGCGCGTGTTGCTTGGGCTCCTGGGCGAGGGACTGACGAACAAGCAGATCGCCGCCAGAATGTTTCTGGCCGAAAAGACGGTCAAGAACTACGTCTCGCGGCTGTTGGCCAAGCTTGGTATGGAGCGGCGCACTCAGGCCGCGGTGTTCATCTCCAAGCTGGACTCTCACCGGGATCCCGAGAGCTGACGGCGCGCCCGTCAGGACGGGCGCACCACGAGCACCGGCGTGCGGGCGGACTCGGCGACCGCCGAACTGACCGATCCGAGCAGCATCTGAGCAAAGCCGCCGCGCCCATGGCTGCCCAACACCGTCAACTGCGCCGAGTTCGACTGCTCGAGCAGCAGGTCCTTGGGCCGATCCATATCGACCACGCGCCGGATCACCACCTCGGGATACTGTTCCTGCCACCCGGCGAGGCGCTCGCCGAGCGCTAACTCGGCTTCGCGCCGTAGCGCGGAAACCTCACATCCGGGCAGCTCGTAGACGCGCATGTCACTCCAAGCGTGGACGGCGATGAGCTCGACGCCGCGGCGCGATGCCTCATCGAAGGCGACGGCCGTGGCCGACTCCGATGCCGGCGAACCGTCGATCCCGACGACGACCGGCGCCGTCGAGGCCGGGTCGCTTCCCGGCGGCGCCTCCCCATGGATGATTGCGACCTGCCCCTTGGCGTGGTGAAGGAGTCCCCACGTGATCGATCCGAGCAGGCGGCGCCCGACCGCGCCCAGACCGCGGCAGCCGACCACGATCATGTGCACGTCCTTGGACAGGTCGATCAGGAGCGGCAGCACGCCGGCGGTGAGCAGTTCGGTCCTTATCGCCAAGTCTTCACCGGCGGTGGCTTGTTCAGCGGTTTTCATCGCCGCTTCGAGAAGGTCTTGACCCTTTTGATTCAGCAGATCGATGAGCTCGAGCGGCATCGGCACCTGAGGAAACATCGCCACCGAGGGCGACTCGACGACGTGCAGAATGCTCAGCGGTAACCGGTGCAGCACGGCTTCTCGCGCAGCCCAATCGACGGCGAGGTTCGCCGCCGGAGAGCCGTCGGTTGCCACCAGGATCCCCAGGTGCTTTCTCGCCCTTGACATGTCACCGCTCCTTTTCCAGGACTGGCCAGGTCCGCGTCAAAGCGGCGATCCGTCGAGCCGGGTGACCGCATCGGACAATGTTCGTCGAGGAGTGGGCGGCAGCGGGTCGGCGTTCAGGAGTGCCCAACCGATCCGGATGAGCATCTGGGGGTAGTGCTCGCCGTCGAAGAATTGGGTTCGCACCGCGTCGCGGGTCTCTGCGACTTCCAACGGCTCTGTCATCGGGCAGCTCGCCAGCCCGAGCGTCGTCGCTGTGAGAAGGGTCAGGCTGGACGCCTCGCCGGCACGCAACCGCGACAGATCGGTGTCATCCGCAGTGCCGAGGGCGAGGACCACGGCGTTGTCGACCTCGTGTTCTGAACCCGAGGGCTGCGACAGCGTCGCACCAGCGAAGACGCGTGCCGACACGCTGCCGTCGGATTTCGGTGTACTGCGCGCCGGCACCCCTGACGTTGCTGCGTACCGGCCGCTCCATGTGGCCAGTTCGGCTGTGTAGCCGTGATCGGCCGCGTGGCGTCGAGCCGCCTCGGACACCAGCTTTCGCAACGCCGGGACGTCGTCAACCCGCCGTACCGTCACCTCGGGACTGGTGGCTCGGCTCCTGATCAGTGCGAGATCACGCGGCTCCACCCTCGAGGAGCCGTACCGTCTTCGGTCGGTTCGCCGTCGCGGAATGGCGGCGGCCAAGGCGATTTCGGCTTCCGTCGCGGCATGGCGGTGAAGCTCCAGAGCCGCGAGATGATCCGGATCGTCCGGATTCGGGAACCGATGGGTCTCGGCGCGCCAACCCAGGGCCGCGAACGCGATCTCGCAGTGGTTCAATGTGGCACCACAACTGAGCATGAAGTCTCGGGCGTCGGGATCGGTGTGTGCCAGGTGTAGTTGGCGGTGGGCGTAGAGGTGGACAGTGCGTTCCCCCACCCGCCATCGCCATGGCTGCGTGTTGTGCACCGAGGGCGCCTTCACGGCCAGCATCAGCGCGGACCGCATCGTTTCGACGCCCGGATGTTGTGCGTTCACTGCTCACCACACCCTCACGGTCGAAGATCCTTCATCGTGGTCCATCTGTCACGGGCGCGCAAACGTGCCGTCGAGTGTGCTGACGACCTCGTCGAGGGGCCGGCGTGGCGTCGAGGGCAGCGGATCGGCGCCGACGGGCGGATAACCGACCCGGAACATCATCTGCGGGTGCTCACGGCCGTCGAACACCTCGTCTCTGATCGCTTGACGGGTTTCGTCGATCTCGAGCGGTTCGGAGACTGGGCAGGTCGCCAACCCCAAGAACGTGGCGGTCAACACAAGCAGGCTCGATGCCTCTCCGGCCCGCAGTCGCGCGAGGTCGTCGTCGGTGGCAGAACCCAGCCCCAACAGGACGGCGTACTTGTCGTCGGCAGCGGCGTCCTGCGGTTTCGGCAGGGTACCGCCGAAGAACAGTCGGCTGGGGAGCGGCGCCGTCGGATCCGATTCGGGGATATTGCGCGCGGGCACCCCCGACGTCGCGGCGTGCTTGCCGCTCCACTGGGCAAGTTCGGCCAGGTACGCCTCGTCATGTGCATGTTGCCAAACAGCCTGCGCGACAGTCGTCCTGATATCGATGGACATCTCGACGTGGCGCATCACGATACCCATCCTGGCGAGCCGCGCACCCATCGTCGCAATGTCGGCGTACGACACCGGCCAGGCGTTGAACTGCCGGCGATCGGTCCGGCGCTGCGGGATCGCGGCCGCCAGCGCTATATCGGCGGCGCTGGGCTTCGAGCAGGTCAGTTCCAGCGACGCCAAGTGGCTGCGGTCCGCGGGGTTGGGGAATCGATGAACCTTCGTTCGCCAGCCCAGCGCCGCAAACGCGACGACGGCGTGATGCAGGGACATCCCGCAGCTCACCATCAGATCACGCTGGTCGGCGTCGATGCTCGGCAGATGTCGCGAGAGGTCGGCATACAGATGAATGCTTTCCTCGCCGACCTTCCAGTGCCACGGCTGCGAGTTGTGCACCGACGGAGCCCGGGTGGCCAATGACAACGCCGTCCGGATGGTCTCGGCGTCGGGAAAGTCGTCCGCCGACGTCTCAGTGGTGTCGAATAAATCGGTCACGCAGACAGGATGCGTCCGCCCGAGCCCAACCAGAAAGGGCAAGAAGTCATTTTCGGCAGTTACTCCTGACCCGCCGCCGCTGCCAAGTGGCCGTTGGTCAGCCGGCGATCGAGAGCGCGATGCCGTCGAGGATGTCGTGCTCGCTGACGGTCAGCTCCTCGATACCGGCCCGCCGCCGCAACGCCTCGGCGAGCTCCTCGACGATGATCGCGCCGCCGCCGATGACGTCGACGCGCCCTTCGTGCATCGGCCCGAGGCCCGCGCGTCGGGCCCGCGGCATGGCGATCAGCCCGTCGCACACGCCGCGCAGTTCGCCGAATGGAACCCGCGACAGGTGGATGGCAGCCGAGTCGTACGCGGGCATCTTGTGCGCCAGGGCCGACAGCGTCGTCATGGTGCCAGCCACGCCGATCCAGGTGCGGGCCTTTTCGACCGGCACCACTCGAAACGCTTGTTCGAGCCCGTCACGGACCACCTCTCGCGCGGCGGCGATCTCCGCGGGGGTCGGCGGGTCCGAGTGCAGGCAGCGTTCGGTGAGCCGGACGCAACCGATGTCGGCCGAGTAACTGGCGGTCACGTCGGCGCCATTGCTGCCGCCGAGCACCACCTCGGTGGATCCTCCGCCCAGGTCGACGACTACGAAAGGCGCTGCGGCCGGACTGAGCTCGCCGACGGCACCGCGAAACGACAGCGCGGCCTCCTCGCTGCCGCTGATCACCTCGGCGACCGCACCCGGCACCACGGCGTCGAGCACCTGCGCCGTCATCGCGAAGAACACCTCACGGTTCGCGGCGTCCCTGGTCGCCGACGTCGCGACCATCCGCACCTTCTCCACCCCGTGATGGCGCATCAGGTCGGCATAGTCGACCAGCGCCGCGCTGGTGCGGTCCAGTGCCTCGGGCGCGAATTGCCCTGTGGCGTCGACACCTTGGCCCAGCCGGACGATGCGCATCTCGCGGTGCACGTCGACCAGCCTTTCCTCCACCCGATCGGCGATCAGCAGCCGGATGGAGTTGGTACCGCAATCGACGGCGCCGACCCTACTCATGTCTCCACCTGCCCGGTTCGAGTATCCCCACCATCGCCGGATCGTCGGCCAGCGCCGCCAGCGCCTCGTCGCCGAGCGGGTTGGTACCCGGCCCCTTCGCCAGCGAGTGGGCGATCAACACGTGCAGACACTTGACCCGGTCCGGCATGCCACCGCCGGAGAACGTGGTACCCAGCGGTTCGATGGCGTCGCGTTCGGCGAGGTACGACTCGTGCGCCCTCCGGTAGGCCCGCCTCAACTCCGGGTCGTTGTGCAGGCGCTCGGTCATCTCCCGCATCAGGCCCGAGGATTCCAGCCTGCTGGCGGCCGCCGTCAGCGCCGGATGGGTCAGGTAGTACAACGTCGGAAATGGCGTTCCGTCGGGAAGTTTCGGCGCGGTCTTGACGACGCCCGGCTCGCCGTTGGGGCACCGGTAGGCGATCTCGAGGACGCCGCGCGGCTCACGACCCAGCTGCCGCTCGATGGCGGCGAGGTCTGCGGGCTCAACCACCGGGAGCGGGCGGGGCGGGAAGCGGGGATGGGGGCGCGCCGGGTGCGGCCGGTGGCACCCCCGGTGGCGGGGCGGGTGAAATCCCGTGTGGCTCATCGGCGATCGTGTGCCATAACGCCGTGTACCAGGGCTGGTCACGGTTCACGGCCGTGGGCTCGTCGTCCGGCGTACCGGGCACCACAGCACCGGGCGGCAGTTGCACCTGGTACGGGATCTCACCCGGCATCACGAATCCGAGCCGTTCGCGGGCCTGCGCCGCGATGAACACCGGGTCGGCCAGTTTCACCTTCTGCTGCTCGAGGTCGGCGATCTGGGCCCGCAACTGCTCTTCGGTGGCCTTGAGCTGTTTCATCTCGGTGCGCTGCCCGAAGTAGGTGCGCACGGGCCCGGCAATGGTCAGCGTCAGCACGCACACCACCACCGCGAGGATCGCCGCGCGCCGCGCCGCGGAACCGAACCGCTGCTCGGACTGCTGCTCGGCCGATTCGGCGATGGCGCGCCGGACGACGACGCCGGTGTCCTCGGGTCCAGTCGTCGCCTCGGCCGCGGGCGGCGATTCCGTGCCGCGGGGCTCGCGGCGTGCCGCCATCCGCGGACGGCCCTTCCCGGCGCCACCGGTCTTGCCCGACTTACCTGGTCGGGAGGTCGGTGACCGACGCTTCGGGTCGGGCCGCTTCGCTTCGGGCACGGGCTGCTACCGGACTATTTGGTTTCCACTGCAAACCGCGGGAACGCGAGGTCTCCTGCGTAGCGGGCGGCATCGCCGAGGTTCTCCTCGATGCGCAGCAACTGGTTGTATTTTGCGACGCGTTCGCTGCGCGCGGGCGCGCCCGTCTTGATCTGACCGCTGCCCACCGCGACGGAGAGGTCGGCGATCGTGGTGTCTTCGGTTTCACCGCTGCGATGGCTCATCATCGTGCGATAGCCGCTGTTGTGGGCGAGGGACACCGCGTCGAGCGTCTCGGTCAGCGTGCCGATTTGGTTGACCTTCACCAGAAGCGCGTTGGCGGCGCCCTTTTGAATGCCCTCCTCGAGGCGCTCGGGATTGGTGACGAACAGGTCGTCGCCGACGAGTTGCACACGCTCGCCGATCGCCGAGGTCAGCGCGACCCACCCGGCCCAGTCGTCCTCCGAGAGCGGATCCTCGATCGAGACCAACGGATAGGCGTCGAGCAGTCCGGCGTAGAACTGGCTCATCTGGTCGGCGCTGCGTAGCTCGTTCTCGAACTTGTAACCCTGCCCGTCGGAGTAGAACTCGGTCGCGGCGACATCGAGCGCGAGCGCGACGTCCGAGCCGGCCCTGAACCCCGTCGCCTCGATGGCGGTCAGGATCAGGTCGAGCGCGGCCTTGGTGCCCGCCACGTCGGGCGCGAACCCGCCTTCATCGCCGAGGCCCGTCGCCAGCCCCTGCGCCTTCAGTACCGACTTCAGCGAGTGGTACACCTCGGCGCCCCACCGCAACGCCTCCTTGAACGACGCCGCCCCGATCGGCGCCACCATGAACTCCTGCACGTCTACACCGGTGTCGGCGTGTGCGCCGCCGTTGAGGATGTTCATCATCGGCACCGGCAGGATGTGGGCGTTCGGGCCGCCGAGGTAGCGGAACAGGTCGAGATCGGCCGCGTGAGCCGCGGCCTTGGCCACGGCCAGTGAGGCGCCCAGGATCGCGTTGGCGCCGAGCCGCGACTTGTCGGGGGTGCCGTCGAGGTCGAGCAGTGCCTGGTCGACGAGCCTCTGGTCGTCGGCCTGCAGGCCGATGATCGCCGGGGCGATCTCGTCGAGCACGGCCTCCACGGCCTTCTCGACGCCCTTGCCCCCGTAGCGGGAGCCGCCATCGCGTAGTTCCACCGCCTCGTGTTCACCCGTCGAGGCGCCCGACGGCACGGCGGCGCGAGCGAACGAACCGTCTCCGAGCAATACCTCAACCTCGACCGTCGGGTTTCCGCGGGAGTCGAGGATCTCTCGGGCTCCGACCTGATCGATAGTGGGCACTGGCGTCTCCTTGTTTCCCGGGGTGGTGATAGGCGCGTCAACCGACGAGCCTAAGCCTCGCTGGTCGGCCCACGTGTTCAGAGGGGGTGCCCGTTGGCGTAGGCGGTGGCCCAGTCCCGCACGGTCCGCGCGTAGAAGTCGGAGTGGTTGTAGGCGCGCAACGCGTTCATCCACCCGCGCGGCGTCGCCAGGTCCTTGCCGGTCCAGCACAGATAACCCGCGGCGGACAGCGCGGCGTCGTCGATGTTGTCGACGCTGATGTCACCGTCGTTGTTGGCGTCCACGCCGTAGAGCCGCCACGTCTCTGGAATGAACTGCATCGGCCCCATCGCACGGGCGAACGGGGACTCCCCCTCGTGGCTGATCGCCTCGCCATCGAGAATCTCCAGGTTGCCGGCGGTGCCGTCGAGCCACACGCCCCGAATGGGTGGCTTCACGTCGCCGTTCGCCTCGATCGCCGCGCCGCGGTACGTGCCGTGATGGCTCTCCACCTGTCCGATGCCCGCCAACGTCGTCCACGCCAACTTGCAGTCGGGGTTCTCCACCTCCGCCACCCGGGCCGCGTAGGCGTACGCCTCGAGAGCAGCGACGGGTATGCCGAGAGCAGGCGCGCGCTCGGCGGCCCAGTCGCGGAGTTGATCGGCCGGGCGGCCTTTGGCGTAGGTGTCGATCTTGGGCACCGGGTCCCCCGGTGGCGGTGGCACGCCCTCAGGGATGGGTGTGCCCAGCTGCCACGAGCAGCTAGAAGCCAAGAGCAGCGCCGTCGCACCCAGAACGGCGACAGCACGCAGCCAACGCACCGGCGACACCAAACTCCCTCAACCAACCTCGGTCGTTGCCCATGGTCCCACGCGTTCGGGAGATGGCGGCTCAGCGGTGCAAGCGATTCGGGTGCGCAAAATGACCGTTTCAGAAGTTCTCAGCGCGCCGATTCCGAAACTTCGGCCTCAGTGGCCTCATCTGCCGCCGCTGCCTCGGTGGCCTCATCCGTGTCAGCATCGGTCTCGTCGGCGTCGTCGGTCTCATCGGTTCCGGCGCCATCGTACGGCCAGTGGGCGCGCCACTCTTTGTCACTCACCTGTCCGAGGGAGGTGGCGTCGAGTTCCTCCGGCACATCGTCACCGCGGCGACTGACGGCGATCGCGCGCTCGGCCTGGCGCACCGTTGCCATGAACTTCAGCACAGCCGACCGCACCGTGTTCTCGGCATCGCTGCCTACCGACACGGTCACCGACGTGATGGCCGCCGGGATAAGGTCCGCGGGCAGCCCCGCGGCGGTGACTCGTTCAATCACCTTCTGCGCCAATGCCAGAGCGGGCGCAGCCGTCGGCACATCATCCATCGTGGAGTTGCGTGACTTCTCGAGCGCCTTGCGCTCCTCCCACTGTGCCAGTTGTTCATCCAGCGAGATCGGCTGACCGGCGAGCACCGCGGGTACCCGATTGCCAAGCTTGCGCACCAGCGAATCCGCGACGTCGTCGATGCCGAAGGGATTCTGGGGTGCATCTTCGGCTATGCGTGCGTGAAAGAGCACCTGCAGCAACACATCTCCGAGTTCCTCACGCAGGGCGTCGGCGTCGCCGTTGTGCACCGCGTCGAAAACCTCATAGGTCTCCTCGAGCAGATAACGTCGAAGCGAGTCGTGTGTCTGCTCGCTTTCCCACGGCCCGGAGATGCGCAACTTGTCCATCATCGAGACGGCATCGACCAGGCGCTCCCCCGGCGCGGATCCGGGCGCGGAGACCAGCTTGTCTCCGGCGGCCAGCCGGGCCTTGACCGCGGGGTGGTCCGGGTCCGATGACAGGAGCACAGGGGCATCGTCACCGTCATAGGCGGGCCGCGCCGCGGGCAACGACCACGGCACCTTGATCGGCATCTCCTCGGTGTACTGGACGTCACCGGCAAGCAGATCGATCGCGTCGACGGGAATAAGGGACGGGCGGCGGGGGTCGACCAAAACGACGGTCATCGGGCTACACCCCCTCACGCGTTTTGATGAGACCGCTGATCTCTCGGTTATACCAACTTTGTCAGAGGCCGACGCGCTGGTGAGAACCGGCAACGCGCCGGCTTGCCGTTCGGCCGGTCTGTGTCACGTCCGGGCGGCCGGAATTGTCGTAGGTGGCTGCGATGATGCGGTTATGTCCTCGAGCGCCGCTTCTGATGTGATGGCGATGATGCCGCGTGATCGTCTTGACGCGCTGTTTGGGGAATTGGAGGAGTTGTCGGGGCAGCGCAACGCCATTGATGGGCGCATTGTGCAGATCGCGGCCGAACTCGATCGTGACAACTTGTGGGGGATGACCGGGGCGCGCTCGGTCAAGGCGTCGGTGGGCTGGAAGCTGGGCATGGCAGAGGCGAGCGCCAAGTCCGTGGCCGCGATCGCCGATCGGTTCGAGGAGTTGCCGCGCTGCACTGCTGAGATGGCTGAGGGCCGGTTGTCGCTGGATCAGGTCGGGTTGATCGCCCAACACGCCGGTAGGGGATCGGATGAGCATTACGCGGCGTTGGCGTGGGTGGCCACGG
This sequence comes from Mycolicibacterium sp. ND9-15, assembly GCF_035918395.1. Classification (NCBI taxonomy): domain Bacteria; kingdom Bacillati; phylum Actinomycetota; class Actinomycetes; order Mycobacteriales; family Mycobacteriaceae; genus Mycobacterium; species Mycobacterium jinjuense. Next base: position 3,589,616 of record NZ_CP142362.1, on the reverse strand, counting down.
TCAGTCAGTTGCGCAAAGCGATCAGCCTTGATCCGCGCCCCAAGCCCCCGACGGCAGCACCGCAGCGTTCGCTGACCAAAATCACCGGCGACGGTTTCTCGACGTATCGGATCACGCTGCCCAGTATCGAGGCGGCCAAGTTCGACGCCGCGTTGCAGTCGCATCATGAGGCGAGGATCAGCGAGCGTAAACGCGAGCACGGACCCGACGACAATGATCGTGAGCGCCATGTGCCCGGCTGCGGGGCCACCCGCGGCCTGCACGCCCATCACATTCGGCACCGGGAGGACGGTGGGCCCACCGACCTGGACAATCTGGTGCTGGTGTGCCCATATCACCATCGCCTGCATCACCGCGGCCAGATCACCATCACCGGACCGGCCGACCAACTTAGCGTCACCGACGCCGACGGCGAACCGCTCAACCCCGGATCGTTGGCCCGTCCACCGACCAAAACCCCACCGGACGTCGCACCCCGGCACGGACCCCTCGGCGAACGCGCTGACTGGCGGTGGTACGACCCCTTCGAACCACAACCACCACCACCCAACTAGCGCATCACTCAAATCTGTTGGCACATCGAAGAACTCGTTGACACCAGCCGATGTGACCGCGTCGTGAGAATCGATACCGGCAACCACGCTCGCACCTGCGCCGAATTTCGCGAGATCCCCGCCGGCAGTGCGCATCAACTTGAGTCAAAGTCGTCCGGGCGAATCGGCAATGCCCCGGCTTGCCGTCACGGTTCGTCCCGAACGAGGATGGCCGCCCTGCCCGAAGGCAGAGCGGCCATCGCGTCACATTCCGGTGTCACATTCGGTGACTCAGGACTCCGGCTCGATCGGACCGTCGGGGATCACCCAGTGGCCCGGCTTCTCATCGAAGAACGGGTTGACGACCCCGTTCACCTCGGGCAGCTTCTTCAGTTGCCCGGGCGGGATCCCGTAGAACGGGTTCGGAACGCCGTTGATGAACGCCGAATTCTTGAGCTGTCCCGGCGGGATGTGGCCGTTCGGCAGCTTGAAGTAGTTGTCGACCTCAGGGAACTGCACGGTCGGCACGTCGACGTCGGGAAGATTGACATCCGGCACGTTCACATCGGGAACGTTCACGTTCGGCACGTTCACATCGGGAACGTTCACGTTCGGCACGTTCACATCGGGAACGTTCACGTTCGGCACGTTCACATCGGGAACGTTCACGTTCGGCACGTTCACATCGGGAACGTTCACGTTCGGCACGTTCACATCGGGGATGTGCACGTTCGGAACCGGCACCGGGGGCGGCTTGGGCACGTCGGGCTGGGCCTGCGCCAAACCCGCGAGACCCAGGGCGCCGAGCCCGAGTACGCCGGTCATTGTGGTCGTTGCTGCGAATTTCTTGAAATTCATCGATACTCCTTCGCCTTGCGTCAGCGCGACGTGCACCCACCAGCTCGGTGGCACTCGCGTGATGTTCGGTTTAGGAAATTGCTTAACCGCCGATGTCAGGCGGTCGACGCCCTCGGTTTGGACGACAACGCAACACCTTGACCCCCAACGTGTATGTCGTGTCGACACACCGCCGCGTTATCAGCGTCGCCCGGATCGGTCCCAGCCGAACACAGCGAAACCGCGTGTCACCAGGCCATCAGGCGGAAGAATTGCGGCTCGAAATTACGTCGACACTGCCCTGGGGTTTTCCGTCCAGCGCCAGGATCAGGTCGGCGACCAGCTGCACCAGTTCCAGATCGCGGATGCGCGGCGCGCCGATCCCGTCGCCGGCACGCGGAATCGGCACCTGCACGGTCGAGGTGGTGGCCCGATAGTTGGCGCTCGGGTACATCCGCTTGAGCCGAAGCTGCGCAGAGTCCATCAGCTGCAGCGGGGACAGCCGCACCGTCGCCTCCGACACCGCACTGACCTCGGTGACGCCGTAGGCCTTCAGCAACAACCGCAAACGCGCGACGGCCACCAGGCGCCGCGCGGGTTCGGGCAGCGGCCCGTACCGGTCGACGAGTTCCTCGACGACGGAGTCCACGGCGTCCTGATCGGCCGCCGACGCCAGCCTGCGGTAGCCCTCCAGGCGCAGCCGGTCGCTGCCGATGTAGTCCGGCGGCAGGTGCGCGTCGACGGGCAGATCGATCCGGACGTCTTTCGGTTCTTCCGGTGCCACAACGGTTTTGCCGTCCGCGGCCGCGCGGTAGGCCTCGACCGCCTCGCCGACCAGGCGCACGTAGAGGTCGAAGCCGACGCCGGCGACGTGACCGGACTGCTCGGCGCCCAGCACGTTGCCCGCGCCGCGGATCTCCAGGTCTTTGAGCGCCACGGCCATCCCCGCACCCAGTTCGTTGTTCTGCGCGATGGTGGCGAGCCGGTCGTAGGCCGTCTCGGTGAGCGGAACCTCCGGCGGGTACAGGAAATACGCGTAGCCGCGTTCGCGACTGCGCCCGACGCGGCCCCTGAGTTGATGCAGCTGCGACAAGCCGAAGGTGTCGGCGCGCTCGACGATCAACGTATTGGCGTTGGAGATGTCCAGGCCGGTCTCGACGATCGTCGTGCAGACCAGGATGTCGTACTCGCGGTTCCAGAATCCCTCGACGGTGCGCTCGAGTTGTTCCTCGGGCATCTGGCCGTGCGCGACGACGACACGCGCCTCGGGCACCAGTGCGGCCACCCGCGCCGCGGCCTGGTCGATCGACCTGACCCGGTTGTGGATATAGAACGCCTGCCCGTCGCGCAGCAGTTCACGGCGCAGCGCCGCGGCGATCTGCTTGTCGTCGTGGGGTCCGACGTAGGTCAGCACCGGGTAGCGCTCCTCGGGCGGGGTCAGGATCGTGGACATCTCCCGGATGCCCGCCAGGCTCATCTCCAAGGTGCGCGGGATCGGGGTCGCGCTCATGGTCAGCACGTCGACGTGGGTGCGCATCGACTTGATGTGCTCCTTGTGCTCGACGCCGAAGCGCTGCTCCTCGTCGACAACGACCAGACCGAGATCCTTCCAGGTCACCCCCGTCTGCAGCAGCCGGTGTGTGCCGATCACGATGTCGACGCTGCCGTCCTTCATGCCATCGAGCACCGCACGGGACTCGGCGGGGTCGGTGAAGCGGGACAACCCCTTCACGGTGACGGGAAACCCGGCCATCCGCTCCGAGAAGGTCTGCAGATGCTGATCGGCCAGCAGGGTCGTCGGCACCAGTACCGCGACCTGCTTGCCGTCCTGCACCGCCTTGAAGGCCGCCCGCACGGCGATCTCGGTTTTGCCATAGCCGACGTCGCCGCAGATCACTCTGTCCATTGGAATGGGCTTTTCCATGTCCGCCTTGACCTCGGTGATCGCGGTCAGCTGGTCGACGGTCTCGGTGAACCCGAACGCATCCTCCATCTCCGCCTGCCACGGGGTGTCCGGGCCGAAGCCGTGACCGGGTGAGGCCTGCCGCTTGGCGTATAGCGACACCAATTCGGCGGCGATCTCACGGACAGCGCGGCGCGCCTTGGTCTTCGTGTTCGTCCAGTCGCTGCCGCCGAGCCGAGACAGTGACGGCGACTCCCCGCCGACGTAGCGGGACAGCTGGTCCAGCGAATCCATCGGCACGTAGAGCTTGTCGGTCCCGCCACCGCGTTTGGAGGAGGCGTACTCCAACACCAGGTATTCCCGGCGCGCACCGCCCACCACGCGCTCGGTCATCTCGACGAACCGGCCGATGCCGTGCTGGTCGTGCACGACCAGGTCGCCGGCGCTGAGCGCCAGCGGGTCAACCACGTTGCGCCGCTTGGCGGCCAGCCGCTTGCCTTCGGTCGCGGCGGCCCGGTTGCCGGTGAGATCGGTCTCGGTGATCACCACGAGGTTCGCACCCGGGATCACCACGCCGTCGTGCAGCGGACCCTTGAGCACGCCGACGACGCCTTCCTTGAGTGCGACATCGGGCTCCAAAAGCCCTGCGGGAACGTCCGATTCGGCGAGCTGCTCGACGACGCGCTGCGCGGTGCCCGCGCCCGGGGTGACGACAGCCGCATAGCCGCCGGTCGCGACGTGGGCGCGCAGCATCGCGAAGATCTCGTCGATGTTGGCTTGCGATCCGCGGGCGGACGGCGCGGGCCGGATGTCGACCTCGAAACCGGCCTCGTCGGACAGTTGGGACAGCGTCCACCACGGGTGGTCGCCCGCGCGGGCCGCGGCGCGTGCGTCGTCGAGTTCGACGAACCCCGAGGCGCCCAGCGCTTCGAGGTCGATCGGCGCGCCACCGCCCACGGCGGCCGTCGACCAGGACGCCTCCAGGAACTCGCGCCCGGTCTTGATCAGGTCGGCCGCCCGGGTGCGCACCTTCTCCGGATCGCAGATCAACAGCGGCGTGCCCGCGGGCAGAACGTCCGACAACGTCGACAACTCGGTGTTACGCAGCAGCGGCAGCAGCGCCTCCATACCGTCGACCGGAATGCCCTCGGAGAGCTTGGCCAACATGTCGGGCACGCTGCCGGGCAGCGTGTTCTCCTGCACGGGATGTTCGCGGGCGAGTTCGACGGCACGCTCGCGCACATCCTTGGTCAGCAGCACCTCGCGGCATGGCACGGCGATGAGGGTCTCGACGTCGATCTCGGGGATCGACCGCTGGTCGGCGACCGCGAACATGCGCATCTCGGACACCTCGTCGCCCCAGAACTCGACGCGCACCGGATGCTCGTACGTCGGCGGGAAGAGGTCGAGGATGCCGCCGCGCACGGCGAACTCGCCGCGTTTGCCGACCATGTCGACGCGGGTGTAGGCGAGTTCGACCAACCGCGCGATCAGGCCGTCGAAATCCGCCTCGCCGCCTTCGGTCAACGTCACCGGTTTGACGTCGGCGACGTCGGGGGCCATCGGCTGCAGCAGCGACCTGGCGGTGGTCACCACCACCCGCGGTGGCGGGCCCAGACGCGCATCGTCTGGATGAGTCAGCCTGCGCAACAACAAGAGCCGCGCACCGACGGTGTCGACACCCGGCGACAGCCGTTCGTGCGGCAGTGTCTCCCACGACGGGAACATCGCGACGGCGTCGCCGAACACGCCGCGGAGTTCGGCGGTCAGATCGTCGGCCTCCCGCCCGGTCGCGGTGACCACGACCAGCGGAGCCGTCTGCGCGAGCGCCGACGCGACGAATACCCTGGCGCTCGCCGGGCCGATGATGGCGAGATCGGCGGGCTTGTCGGCGGCACGGCGCGAGATCTCGGCGAGGGAGGGTTCTCGTAGCGCAAGCTCGGCAAGCCCGGCGATCGGGGTTGGGACAGAACGGGTCCCCGATGCGGTCATGATGCTTCCATCCTAAGTGGAGCGGCGAACTGCATGCGTGCGCTGCCCAGACCGACGTTATGGCGGGAAGGCGCCGGCGAAATCGACCAAAACGTCGGTCTCGGCGAGAGGCGGCGCTATTCGTCGAGCAGCACCGGGTCGTTCTCGAGGTGCATCAGCCCGTTCCAGCACAGGTTGACCAGATGAGCGGCCACCACTTCCTTCTTGGGCTCGCGGACGTCGAGCCACCACTGCGCGGTCATCGACACCGAGCCGACCAACGCCTGGGCGTACAGCGGTGCCATTTCGGGATCGAGCCCCCGACGGGAGAAGTCGCCGGCCAGGATCGAGGACACCTGGTTGACCGCCTCGTTGAGCAGCGTCGAATAGGTGCTGCCGGAGGTGATCGACGCCGGAGAGTCGCGGATCAGGATGCGGAACCCGTCGGTGCGCTCGTCGACGTAGGTCAGCAGGGCGAGCGCGACCCGTTCGATGCGCAGCCGGGACCGGTTGTTGGTCATCCGCGTCAGCGACGAGGTGATCCCGTCGAGCAGTGCCGACATCTCGCGGTCGACGACCACCGCGTACAGGCCTTCTTTGCCGCCGAAATGCTCGTAGACGACGGGCTTGGACACGTTGGCACGCTGAGCGATCTCCTCGATCGAGGTGCCCTCGTAGCCGCGCTCGGCGAACAGCGACCGCGCGACGTCGATGAGCTGGTGGCGCCGCTCGGCGCCGGTCATCCGCGCCCGCGGTGCCCGGACCTCCTTGTCGGGTGCTGCCACGCCTATCAGGTTAGATGCAGTCGACTAGCATCACGAGTTGATCGATCCGTCGTGGTGTAATCGGCAGCACCTCTGATTTTGGTTCAGATAGTTCAGGTTCGAGTCCTGGCGACGGAGCGGATTGAGCGGCGAGCGACCGCGAAATGAGACGGTGAAGCGGTGTGTCGCCGGACAGACACGGTCTCTCGCGGGGAAGGGCTCGCGGGGAAGGGGAGGGGAAACCCTAATGACCCACGGGCCCACGGCATCGGCGGTCGTCGTCCTCGCGGCCGGTGCGGGAACACGGATGCGGTCCGACACCCCGAAGGTGCTGCACACACTGGCCGGACGCAGCATGCTCGCGCACGCACTGCACGCGGTGGCCGAGGTGGCGCCCGAGCACCTGGTGGTCGTGGTCGGAAAGGATCGCGAGCGGGTGATGCCGGCGATCGAACGGCTGGCCGCAGAGCTCGGCCGCGGCATCGACACCGCGGTACAGGAGCAGCAGCTGGGCACCGGGCACGCCGTGGAGTGCGGGCTGTCGGCGCTCCCGGCCGAATTCGCCGGCACGGTGGTGGTGACCTCGGGTGACGTGCCCCTGCTGGACGCCGAAACGCTGGCCGACCTGACCAGCACGCACAACGCGCGGCCCACCGCGGCGACCGTGCTGACCACCACGCTCGTCGACCCGACCGGATACGGGCGAATTCTGCGCACCGCCGACGGTGAGGTGACCGGCATCGTCGAGCAGGCCGACGCCAGCCCGGCACAGCGGGCCATCGCCGAGGTCAACGCCGGGGTGTATGCGTTCGACGTCACCGCGCTGCGGTCCGCGTTGGGCCGGCTGCGATCGGACAACGCACAGCAGGAGCGGTACCTGACCGACGTCATCTCGATCGTCCGCTCCGACGGCCATGTCGTGCGGGCCAAGCATGTCGACGACTCCACCCTGGTCGCGGGGGTCAACGATCGCGTGCAGTTGGCCGAGCTCGGCGCCGAGCTCAACCGGCGCATCGTCGCCGCGCATCAGCGGGCAGGGGTGACGGTCGTCGACCCCGCCACCACGTGGATCGACGTCGACGTGACCATCGGCCGTGACGCCGTCGTGCAGCCGGGCACCCAACTGCTCGCCGGCACCCGGATCGGCGATCGCTGCCAGATCGGCCCCGACACCACGTTGACCGATGTCACGGTCGGCGAGGCGGCCAGCGTGATCCGTACGCACGGCAGCTCGTCGACGATCGGTGCCGGAGCGGCGGTCGGGCCGTTCGCCTACCTGCGGCCGGGCACCGTCTTGGGCGCCGACGGCAAGCTCGGCGCGTTCGTCGAAACCAAGAACGCGACGCTCGGCGCCGGGACCAAGGTGCCGCACCTGACCTACGTCGGCGACGCCGACATCGGCGAACACAGCAACATCGGCGCGTCGAGCGTGTTTGTCAACTACGACGGCGAGACCAAGAGTCGCACCACGATCGGCTCGCACGTGCGCACCGGATCGGACACCATGTTCGTCGCCCCGGTCACGATCGGCGACGGCGCCTACACCGGCGCGGGAACCGTCGTGCGCGACGACGTCCCGCCCGGCGCCCTGGCGGTGTCCGGCGGTACACAGCGCAACATCGAGGGTTGGGTGGAGCGCAAACGCCCGGGGTCCAAGGCCGCCGAAGCCGCACGCAAGGCCCGCGAACACGAGAACCGGGACGACGCCGACAAGTCGTGAGCCAGTTGCCGGACGTTGGCGATCCGGCAACCCGTACGATTAGGCAGTATCGATCCCCCGACCTTGAGGGCGCACTGTGGGCACCGAGTGGACCGACAACCGCAAAAACCTGATGTTGTTCTCGGGTCGGGCACACCCCGAACTCGCTGAACAGGTCGCCAAGGAACTCGACGTACCCGTGACGGCGCAGACCGCACGCGACTTCGCCAACGGCGAGATCTTCGTCCGGTTCGACGAGTCGGTCCGCGGCTGCGACGCCTTCGTACTGCAGAGCCATCCGGCACCGCTGAACAAGCACCTGATGGAACAGCTGATCATGATCGACGCGCTTAAACGGGGCAGCGCCAAGCGCATCACCGCGATTCTGCCGTTCTATCCCTATGCACGGCAGGACAAGAAGCACCGGGGACGTGAACCGATCTCGGCACGGCTGGTCGCTGATCTGCTCAAGACCGCCGGCGCCGACCGGATCGTCACCGTCGACCTGCACACCGACCAGATCCAGGGCTTCTTCGACGGGCCGGTCGACCACATGCGGGCGCAGAAGCTGCTGACCGGATACATCGCCGAGAACTACGCCGACCACGACATGGTGGTCGTGTCCCCGGACTCCGGGCGGGTTCGCGTCGCCGAGAAGTGGGCGGACTCGCTGGGCGGCGTTCCGCTCGCGTTCATCCACAAGACCCGCGACCCGCTGAAGCCCAACGAGGTGGTGTCCAACCGGGTCGTGGGTGAGGTGAGCGGCAAGACGTGTGTGTTGACCGACGACATGATCGACACCGGCGGCACGATCGCCGGGGCGGTCAAGCTCCTCAAACAGGACGGCGCGGGTGACGTGATCATCGCGGCGACGCACGGCGTGCTGTCCGATCCCGCGCGCGACCGGCTGACCGAGTCCGGGGCCTGCGAGGTGATTGTCACCAACACGCTGCCGATCGGCGAGGACAAGCGCTTCGCGCAGTTGACCGTGCTGTCGATCGCACCGTTGCTGGCCAACACGATCCGCGCCGTGTTCGACAACGGTTCGGTCACCAGCCTGTTCGACGGGTCGGCGTAAGTGTCTGAATCCGATGGGCGCCCCGCCGCCGTCATCTACCACAATCCGAAGTGCTCGACCTCGCGCAAGACTTTGGACCTGTTGCGGGAGAACGGAATCGAGCCCGAAGTCGTGCAGTACCTCAAGACGCCGCCGACGCGCGCCGAGTTGGAGAAGATGATTTCCGACGCCGGCATCGATGTCCGAACGGCGGTACGCAAGCGGGAGCCCCTCTACGCCGAGTTGGGTCTCGACGGCGCCGGCGATGACGAACTTCTCGACGCGATGGCCGCCAACCCGATCCTGATCGAGCGGCCGTTCGTCGTCACGCCGAAAGGCACCCGGCTGGCCCGGCCGATCGACGCGGTGCGCGAAATTCTGTGAGCCGCCGGGGCTTTGCGCTTCTCACCGGTGCGGTCGCGGTCGTCGCTGCAGCCGGCTGCGGCACGGAACCTCCCGACTACCAGTCGGTGTGGTCGACGTCGTCGGCGCCGACGTCCACCACCGAGGCGGACGACAAGCCGGTGCCGATCGCGGCGTTCCTGGAGCAGGCCGGCGTCACCGGCGATCCCGTTTTCCCCGAGAAGCTCACCGATCTGACGGTCTCGTATCCGACGCCACAGGGGTGGGCGCCGTACTTCAACACGAACTTCGCGCCCGGCACCAGGGTGATCGCCAAGGGCGAGACGTACCCGATCGCGATGCTCGTGGTGATGAAGCTGACCGGTGACTTCGATCCCGAAGAGGCCATCAAGCACGGGTACGTCGACGCCGAGACGTCGCAGAACTTCAAGCGGCTCAACGCCTCAATGGATGACTTCAAGGGTTTTCCGTCAGCGATGATCGAGGGCAGTTACGACCTGAACGGCGCCCGGATGCACAGCTACAACCGCATCGTGATCGCGACCGGCGCACCGCCCGCCAAGCAGCGCTATCTCGTCCAGTTCACGGTGACCGGGTATGCGGAAAAGGCCGTCGAAGAGGCCCCGGACATCGAAAAGATCATCGGCGGGTTCAACGTCGCGGTACCGAAGTAGCTGTTTGGTGCCGCGAAACGGTATTCCAGCAGCGAAAGTTCGAGTGGAGGCCTGCTGGAATACCGTTTCGCGAGATTCTGGCTAGGGTCGCCAGCCGCGCGAGACCAGCGCGTCCCAGGCCCGGCTGACCAGGTACTGAGGATGGTCTTCCTTGATCGCACGTTGAACGATCCAGCCGAGCCGTTCGATCTTCGGAATGACCCGCTGATCCTTCACGTACTGGGCGCGGGAGGTTCGGTGCTGATCACCGTCGTACTCCGCGACCACCTTGAAGTCCTCCCAACCCATGTCGACAGTTCGAAGGAGGTTCCCGCACTCGTCGAGGATGGGTATTTGGGTGGTCGGCTTCGGGAGTCCGGCGTCGATGAAGAGCAGCCGCAACCATGTCTCGCGCGGCGACGCTGCCCCACCGTCGACCAGAGGCAGCGCATCCCTCAGTCGCTTGACTCCCCGCGTCCCCCGATACCGCTTGGCCAGGAGCAGTACGTCCTCCATCGAAGATGGGCAGGCTCGCATGAGGGCGTCGAGCCGGGCGATTGCCTGCCCTCGAGGTAAGTGTCGACCGAGATCGAAGGCGGTACGCGCGGGAGTGGCGATGAATAGTCCGTTCCGCCAAGCGTACTCATCGCTCACTATGCGTTCGTTACGTGCGATGATCCCTCTCGGTGGACGGTTGCAGTCGTAGACCATCTCGATCGCTGTGTTCGCGTCGACCCAGTCCGCGCCGTGAAGTGCCGAGGCCGCGATGCCGGTGAGGATACCGCCGCGTTTCGACCACAAGTACGCCGCAGTGGCCCGGTCGTGAAGCGTCAACTCCTGTCCGCGCAACGCATGAACGTCCGGATAGACCGGCCGGTACCAGCGGGCCAGTTCATGTCGCGTGACGACGCCGTTCGCGACGGCCTCTGACCCGATAAGTATCTCCCCCATGGCCAGATCTTGATGGCCTGCACCGACAAGTTCGCGAAATGGCGTTCCAGCAGGAAAAGGTCGAGTGGAGGCCTGCTGGAATACCATTTCGCGCGTCCTCACTAGGGTGAACGCCATGAGCGACTGGACCGCCGCGGATCTTCCCTCCTTCACCGGACGCACCGTCGTCGTCACCGGCGCCAACAGCGGCCTGGGCCTGGTCACGGCGCGTGAACTCGCCGGCGCCGGCGCCAAGGTCGTCCTCGCCGTGCGCAATACCGCTAAGGGCGACGAGGCCGCGGCGGCGATCAGCGCCGCCAACTCCGGGCAAGTCGAGGTCCGCAAGCTCGACCTGCAGGATCTGGCGTCGGTGCGCGCCTTCGCCGACAGCGTCGACGCGGTCGACGTGCTGGTCAACAACGCCGGCATCATGGCCGTGCCGTACGCGTTGACTGTCGACGGGTTCGAGAGCCAGATCGGCACCAACCACCTCGGTCACTTCGCGCTGACAAATCTGCTGCTGCCCAAGATCAGCGACCGGGTCGTGACCGTGTCATCGATAATGCACTTCTTCGGCTGGATCAGCCTCAAAGACCTCAACTGGAAGGCGCGGCCGTATCTGGCGTGGCCGGCCTACGGCCAGTCGAAGTTGGCGAACCTGCTGTTCACCAAGGATCTGCAGCGTCGCCTCACCGAGGCCGGGTCACCGGTCAGGGCGATCACCGCGCATCCCGGTTACTCCGCGACCAACCTGCAGGGGCAGACCGGTAATCGGTTCGGCACGCGGTTCTGGCTCGCGAGTAACCGACTGTTCGCCACCAATGTCGAATTCGGTGCCCGCCAGACCCTGTACGCGGTGGCGAAAGACCTGCCGGGCGACACCTTCGTCGGCCCACGGTTCGCCAGCCGCGGTCCCACCGGGCCCACTTCGGTGCGCAGCCCGCTGGCGAGAGACGCGCAGATGGCGACGGCGCTGTGGGAGCTCTCCGAGCAGCTCACCGACACCAAGTTCCCGCTCTGATTTGGGGCTGAGCAGCGTTTTCCGCTAACCTGGCCGGTGATCACGGCGAGGGTGGCGAAAATATCGGGAGCCACCGTTATCGACGCGAACCCCTGGTGGTTGAGCCCTGGCCGTGCCGAGTACACGACAGGAGCACCCACCTCATGGCGAAGAACGCCCCCAACAACCTGACCGCCGAGGTCCGCACCGAGACCGGCAAGGGCGCATCGCGCCGGGCCCGCCGCAACGGCAAGGTGCCCGCGGTCCTCTACGGCCACGGCAGCGACCCGCAGCACCTCGAACTCGACGGTCATGACTTCGCCGCCGTGCTTCGGAACTCGGGCACCAACGCGGTGCTCACGCTCGACATCGGCGGCAAGGAACAGCTCGCGCTGACCAAGGCGCTCGACATCCACCCGATCCGTCGCACCATCACGCACGCCGACCTGCTGGTCGTCCGCCGGGGCGAGAAGGTGGTCGTCGAGGTCAACGTCGTCATCGAGGGTGATGCCGAACCCGGCACCCTGGTGACGCAGGAGACCAACACGATCGAGGTCGAAGCCGACGTGCAGTCGATCCCCGAGAACATCGCCGTCTCCGTCGAAGGCGTCGAGGCCGGCACGCAGTTCACGGCCGGCGCACTTGCGCTGCCGTCGGGGGTCACGTTGGTGACCGACCCGGAGGCGCTGGTGGTCAACGTCGTCGTCGCGCCGACGGCCGAGGAACTCGAGGCCGAGGGCGCGGGTGCAGCCGAGGAGGAGGCCGTCGAAGCGGCCGAACCCGCCGCCGAGGAAGCCGAAGCGGCCGAAGCGGCACCCGCCGAAGAGTCCGAGTAACCCAGTATGGCCGAACCACTTCTTGTGGTCGGCCTGGGCAACCCGGGGCCGCAGTACGCCACCACGCGGCACAACCTCGGGTTCCTCGTCGCCGACATCCTCGCCGACCGCATGGGTTCGGGGTTCAAGGTGCACAAGAAGTCCGGCGCCGAGGTGGTCACCGGCCGTCTCGCCGGACGCCCGGTGGTGCTGGCCAAGCCGCGCACCTACATGAACGAGTCGGGTCGCCAGGTCGCTCCGCTGGCCAAGTTCTACTCGGTGTCGCCCGCCGACATCGTCGTGATCCATGACGAGCTCGACATCGACTTCGGCCGGATCCGGCTGAAGTTCGGTGGCGGAGTGGCGGGGCACAACGGCCTGCGGTCGGTCGGTGCGTCGTTGGGCAGCAACGATTTTCAGCGGGTCCGCATCGGCATCGGCCGCCCGCCCGGCCGGACCGACGGGGCGAAGTACGTGTTGAGCACGTTCACATCCGCCGAGTGGAAGGACGTTCCGACGATCTGCGAGCAGGCCGCCGACGCCACCGAAATTCTTGTGGCGCAAGGTTTGGAGCCCGCGCAGAACATCGTCCACGCCTGGGCCTAGCCGGAATCGCCCCCGACTCGGCCGCGGAGTCGGCGCAGGGGGGACGATTGGGCCCTTCTGGCGGACTAAAGTCCCTATTTCGCTGTCGGTTCCCGCCCTACCGTGAACCTCATGGCGGCACCCGACCACGACGACACCGACGACAGACGCCCCAGTCCCCCGCTGTTCACACCGTCCGGTGGCGGGCTGGGAAACGTGTTCGGTCCCCTCGAGCGCACCGGTCGGTTCTACGCCGAAGCCTGGCGCGACTACTTCGAACGGACCGACAGCGACATCCCCGTCGCGCGGCCCACGCTGTCGCTGGCGACCCATGCGTTCCGTGATGAGATCGTCCTGCTCGGTCTGCGGGCGCGCCGACCACTGAGCGACCCGGACACGTTCTCGCGCATCACTCGTGAGGCGGCCGCCGCGGTCGACTTCTACCAGCAGATGGGCTGGCTCGACGACCCGACGCTATTCTTCGCGCCGCCGCCTGCGCTGGCCGACATCGCGATCCATCGGGTGAAGTCCCGCAGGCACTCTCACCAACGCATGGTGTTCGACAGCGGCTACGTACCCGATCCCAGGGAGCCGGGCGCCGAGCGCTGGCTGAGCTATACCAGCAACCGGCGATGCTATGCGTTGATGCTGCGCCACCGCGAGCCGGCACCCTGGCTGGTGTGTGTGCACGGCGCCGAGATGGGCCGTGCCGCACTCGATCTCACCCTCTTCCGCGCGCAGTGGCTGCACCGCGAACTTGGGCTGAACGTCGTGCTGCCGGTACTGCCGATGCACGGTCCTCGTGCGCGGGGTCTGCCGAAGGGGGCCGTGTTCCCCGGTGAGGACATCCTCGACGACGTGCACGCGGCGGCGCAGGCAGTGTGGGACGTCCGCCGCCTGTTGTCGTGGATCCGCAGCCAGGAGCCGGACGCGCCGATCGGCCTGAACGGCATCTCGCTCGGCGGCTACGTCTCATCGCTGGTGGCCAGCCTGGAAGAGGGACTGACCTGCGCGGTGCTTGGTGTCCCCGTCGTCGACCTCGTCGAACTGCTGGGCCGTCACGCCGGGTTCCGGCGCGATGATCCGCGCCGCGACACCATCGAACTGGCCGAACCGCTCGGCAGGATGACCTCGCCGCTCAGCCTGACTCCTCGCGTGCCGATGCGGGGCCGGTTCGTCTACGCGGGCCTCGCCGACCGGTTGGTGCACCCCCGGGAACAGGTGGTGCGGCTCTGGGAGCACTGGGGCCGGCCCGAAATCGTCTGGTACCGCGGTGGCCACACCGGGTTCTTCGAGGCGCGGCCGGTGCAGCGGTTCATCGAAGCCGCGCTCGTCCAGTCGGGTCTGGTGAAGCGGGTATCCGCTCAGGTGGAGTGACGTGGATTTGCTGGACCCGCTCGACGCGGCGATGATGACCGGAGAAGTCATCGCCAGCCCTTTGCACGTCGCGGCGGTCCTGATCCTGAAACCACCCGACGGCGCCGGGCCGGGATACGTCGACGACCTCTATCGGCAGGCGCGCACGACATCGGTGGCCGCGGACCGGCGGCTTCGCCGATATCCGCACCTCGGCGTCGACACCGGCGGGTTGTGGAGCTGGCGCGAAGCCGACGCCGTCGACCTCGACCGGCACCTGACGCGCCGGACCCTGCCCGCCGGTTCGGGCCGAAATGAACTGTGGCAGTTGGTGAGCCGACTACATGCCGAGCGCCTGGACCGGTCTGGCCCGATGTGGGCGTTCTGTCTGATCGACGGCCTCGACGACGGACGCTTCGCCTGGTACCTGAAAGTGCATCACACGATCATGGACGGTGTCGCGGGCCTTCAGATGATCATCGACAGCCTCAGCGCCGATCCGGACCGCCGAGAGATGCCCCCCTTCCATGCCGCCTCCGCCGGCCGGGCCGGAATATCCAAACCGGGCGGATTGCCCAACCCGTTCGCGGTGCTCCGGTCGGTACTCGGCGCCGCCACTTCGGGGGTCGAGTTGTCGGGACGACTCGTCGGCGGCCTGTCCGACCTGGTGCACAACCTGACCGACGACGCCGCCGTGGCGCCGCTGACCGCTCCCTACACGCGACTGAACGACGAGGTCGGCCACGACCGCGTCGTCGCGGCCGTCACCGTGTCCAAGGCGCGCATCAGGGCCGTACAGGCCCTCGCCGACGTGACCGGCAACGACGTCCTCACCGCCGTCGTGGCGGGGGTGCTGAGAGGCTGGCTACTGGACCACGGCGAACTGCCGGACCGCTCACTGGTGGCGTTCTGTCCGATCACCGTACGGGCACGCGAACCGGAAAACCAGGACGGCGGTAACGCGTTCGGGGGATGGCTGTGTCCGTTGGGCACCGATCTGGACGATCCCGCCGCCCGACTGCACCTCATCCACCGGTCGATGACGCAGGGCAAGGGTCAGGTCGCGAACAGGGGCGGGGGCGTCTCCATGCTCCTGCTGTCGCTCGGCATCGCACCTACACTGATGACGCCGGCGATGCCGCGGGTGTCGCGGCTGCGCACCGGATACAACCTGCCGATATCGAATGTCCCGGGACCGCACCGCGAGATGTACTGGAACGGCGCACATGTCGAAGACATCTACCCCATCTCGACGGTGTATAGCGGGCAGGCACTCAATGTCACGGTGTGCTCCTACGCGGACCGCGCCTGCTTCGGTTGGGTGGCCGGCGCCGATGCGATGCCAGATATCGACACGGTTACCGAACGCACCGAGCGGTCGTTGGCCGAACTCGAGGCGGCGGTGGGTGTTTCGCCGGCTACCCGGAGAGGGTGAAGCCACTCGACGCGCCGTAGACGGCGAGCGACACGAACAACGTCGTGATCACAACGAGGATCAGTGACAACCGCACCGCGTGCCCGGTCGCGACGCCGACACCCACGGGTCCACCGCTGGCGTGATAGCCGTAGTAGGTGTGAACGAGCATCACCGCGACCGCCATCAGCGTCGCCTGCACGAACGACCACAGCAGGTTCTCCGGGATCAGGAAGGTGTCGAAGTAGTGGTCGTACACGCCGCGGGACTGCCCATTGATGTAGACGGTGGTGAACCGGGCGGCGAAGAACGCCGCGAGCACCGACAGCGAATAGAGAGGGATGACCGCGACCAAACCCGCGATGAGGCGGGTCGACACCAGATAGGCGATCGACCGCACGGCCATCGCCTCCAGGGCGTCGATCTCCTGCGAGACGCGCATGGCGCCCAGTTGCGCTGTGCTGCCGGCGCCGATCGTCGCGGCCAACGCGATGCCCGCGATCACCGGGGCGATGATGCGCACGTTGAGAAACGCGGACAGGAATCCCGTGAGCGCCTCGATGCCGATGTCACCCAGCGACTTGTAGCCCTGCACTGCGACGATGCCGCCGGACGCCAGCGTGAGAAAGGCGGCGACACCGACGGTGCCGCCGATCATCACCAGCGCGCCTACGCCCATCGTCATCTCGGCCACCAACCGCAGCGTTTCCCCGCGGTACCTCGTCGCGGCCAGCGGCAGGTAGCGGATCGACAGGGCGTAGAACGCGGCGTGCTCACCGATCCGATCGACGACACGAAGCACCGCATCGCCGACGCGGCGCAACCGCACGCGCGAGTCGTGGCTGAGCAGCACCACTCAATATCACTGCATGTGGTCCGGTTTCGCAGGGTATTGCGGCCTAATGCCGCTCGGTGGGCACGAACGTGATCGGATCAGGACGGTGCAGACGGTTCTGCGTCGAGCAGGTGTTTGAGCGCCAGCGAAAAGCCGTCCGCCATTGCCCACACGTCAGGTACGAGATCCGGACACGTGATGATCCCTACGTCGAGTTTCGTGTCGTGCGACAGCACGGTG
Organism: Mycolicibacterium sp. ND9-15; assembly: GCF_035918395.1. Taxonomy (NCBI): domain Bacteria; kingdom Bacillati; phylum Actinomycetota; class Actinomycetes; order Mycobacteriales; family Mycobacteriaceae; genus Mycobacterium; species Mycobacterium jinjuense. The sequence goes on along the minus strand of NZ_CP142362.1, from coordinate 3,572,661 downwards.
ATGTTGAGTCCGGCGCCGTGGAAGATGGGCCCCAGCGGATACATGGCGGTGATGGCCGAACCGAGGAAGTACAGCGGTGCAGTGGGTCCGCGGACGTTGGAGATCACCAGGTTGTGGATGGGCCGCTCGCTGAGCGGGCTGTGTGCGTAGAGGTACATCATGGGCGCCGCCACGAGATGGTTCATCAGCCGCGTCCAGTCCATGACCAGTGTGGCGTCCATGCTGGAGCTGTGTTCCTTGGCCGTCGAGTCGTCCAGTGCGACAGCGCGAAGGCGCTCGCCAGGATCGGCCAGTTGCGTTTCGAGGCGCGTGAACAGCACCGAGGTCTGATTGCGCCCGGACTCTCGCACTCTGTCGTGCACGGAGACCGGCACCGCGGCGATGAGCGAGGCCGAGGGCAGGGCGTCACGTTCGATCAGGTACTGCCGCAGCACTTCTGAGCAGAGGGTCAGCACGACATCGTTCACCGTGACCGTGAAGCGCTTGGCGATCGACTTGACGTCGGCCAGATCCAGTTCGGCGAACCCGACGGCGCGGCGGCCGCTGACCGCGGCGTTGAACGGAGTGGCCGGGGCGGCGAACGGGGCGGCCATGGTTCGTCCTGCCCGCATCCGCCGGAGAATGTCCACGGCGGTCCAGACCGTTCTCGACAGCAGGCCCGCCAGTTGCAACGGGCGCGTCGCGACGTTGACCGCACCGCCCAGGGCCAAGCGCAGCGTGCTGACCTCACCTGCACCCGAAAGTGGTTCCGGCACTTGCGAATCGGGTGCCAGGCTGCACAGTCGCGACATCAGGCCCGCCGAACTCACCCCGTCGATGACGGCGTGGTGGATCTTCGACAGCACGGCCACTCGGCCACCGCGCCGGGGATCGGTTCCGTCCAGTCCCTCGATGACCCACATCTGCCACAGCGGAAGGCCGCGGTCAAGCGGGGCGGAGGCGAGCTGGCCGCAGAGTTCCGCGACCTCGCGCGGGCCGCCCGGCACCGGAACGGCGACCCGGTGCAGGTGTCGGTCGATGTCGAACCGGTCGTCTTCGGCCCACGCCGGATGGTCGGGGTTCAAGACGGTGTCGACCACCTTCTCGCGGAACTCCGGCAGGGCGTCGATCCGTTGAAGCAGCGCTTCGCGGAGCCGGTCGAACGTGTATCCGCCCGGCATGGTCGACGTGTCCAACTCCAGGAGCGAACACACATGCATCGGGGTGTCGGAACTCTCGACGTAGAGAAAACTGGCGTCGAACCCGCTCAAGCGCTCCATTCCGCTGCCACCTCTCGATCGCGAGCCTTTCCTCAATCCGACTACCTGGCGAGCGGCGGCGGAAGAGACCTAAGTCCTGTGGGGCGGGGTACTTCGTCGTCACGGGGGCACCCGCGCTACAGGAACGAGTTCTCCGCGGTGAGTCCGCGTTCCGGGAACTCCCCCAGCGCGAATGTCTCGGCGTTACCCAGCCCCGACCCGCCTCCGATCGGATCCTCCACACGAACCAGCAGATCGCGCAGTTGATGCAGCTTGCGTGCGTTCTCGCGGGTGTCGCAGTCGGCCACGTGATAGCCCTCGACCCGCAGCTCGCCCACCCACTGGCCGTAAACCCAGTCGTTCCAGCCGTAGTAGCCGGCCGTACCGAGATGAAACCCCGTCGGCCCGGCCGCGGTGATCGTCAGCGGCCGCCTGGATCCGTCGGCGTCGATCAACGTGATCGTCCCGTGGGTGAGCCGACGGTTCTCGTCGTTGAAGTGCAGATCCTGTTCCACCGACACGAAGCGGTGCGACGTTCCGTCATCATTCTGTTGCTCTGCCTGACAGCGGATTTCGAGAAACCCGTCACCGCGCTCCTCCTGGTACATCACGAACAACGAGTACGACGTCTGATCGGAGCGGGTCAACGTCATGGGCAGCCACGTCATGAACATCTGCTTGATCTTGCGGCCACCGCGGGGCAGACCCGGGATGGGCTTTCCTACGCCGGGCCGCAGACCCCACGAATGGTCTCGCACCGAAATCCATCCGTCGGGTTCGATCTCGGTGCGCCTACCGTCCACCTCGACCCACCCCGACGCCACCCCAATCTGGTGGTACCGCAGCACATTATGAGTGACCCGGTAACCGTCGGGGCTGCGGTCCGGCCATGGGTCCTCCAACGCGGCGTCGAAGCTGCCGCGCATGACGACGTCGAAGGCAATGGGCGCATGGTCTGTCGCGTCGAGGCTCACCTGAATCGACCGCAGCGGTTCCAGCACGCGATAGCGGATCGGCCCCACCTCGGTCGACGACGGATCCGACGACAGGCGGCGGCCCCCCCGCACCGTCCACTGCTCCGTACCGCGACACACCCCCGCCGCACCGTCGAACACGCCCCGGTTGGTGTACTTCCCGACGCCGAGAACGACCTGCAACGAGTTGTCCCGCGCATGGGCGAGCGTCCAGATCTTCTCCGTCCAGGACGGATCCGACTGGCTCACCGTGGCGAACGTGTCCACGATCTGATGGGTGAGCGACTCGTCCTCGGGCACCAGAGCGCCGTAGTTCGTCGTCAGCAATCGATGTCACCTTCCGTGGTGCCCGACGACCGGGCGAACGTCGTCATGTCGGCGCCGCGGTCGTAGGCTCGCATCCAGGTCTGCGCCCAGTCGGGCAGCGGCTGATCGGCGGGATCGTGATACGGCGTCTGCGAAAGTGCCAGCCGCCAGACCATTTTCACCAGATCGGCGGTCGGCACCGGTTGGAAGATCGTCGGAGCCCGACCGGGGCCGCGCGGGCGGCGGCGAACCGGGATGCGGTGTCTGAGCTCGCCCGTCAGGAAGTCGCCGGACAGCAGCGCGCGGGTGGACACGCCCCGGTCCTCGATCGGCACGACGTCGTCGAACGCGGCCGCTATCGCGTCGGCTATCGCGGCGACGTGGCCGAAGGTCCGCCTGACATGCTTGACTCGGGACCACGGGCGGCGGTTGACGTGGTTGCACAGGATCAAGCCCGAACTGCGATGCTCGATCTCCTCCACGAAATGCCACATCATCAGCGAGGCGACGCGCGCATCTCCCCCGCCGAACAGCGAATCACGGTGATCGAGAATCACTTTGAACAGCGGCGTGAACGTCGCTTCGAGGTTGGCGATGTAGGCGAGGTGGAACTCGACCGGCTCTTGCTCGAGCAACTCGTCGTAGGCTGCGCAGGCAGCCGCATAGCACTGCCCGAGATCGGGATAGCGCTCGATCAGCGCGAGCATGTGCCTGCGGTGGGCTGCGGCGTGCTGTGCCTCCTGCTTGAGAAATCTGTCGGCTTCGGCTGCGACATCGGGCTTTTCGGCCAACCGGTCGGCGGCCATGCGCACCGCGCTGACGATGTAGCGCTCGAAGGGCACTGCGATGAACGTGAACGCATTGCAGAACAGCCCGAAGTTCGGGTTGGTTGGTTGCCACAGGAACGGCACCGTCGCGTCGAACTCCCATCCGATCTTGCGGACGACGAGGTCGGTCACCGTTGCTCTCCTCCGCGCCGGGACGTGACATGACGCGGTCCGGCGTGCTCGGGCTTGATGTAGCGTCAGTGTGACATTTGGGCGTTTAGATGTAAAGGACGATGATGGTTCGGAGGCGGCGCCACGCGGCCGGGCTCGACACCGGTCGCAGCGCTCGGGCCACTTGGAAGGTCAGCTCTTTACATCGAACCCGCTGCGTGTAAGCCTCTTGGCATGGCTGGCATTGCCCTGGTTCGACGCGACCTGACGGCCACCCGGGCGAGGTTGCGTGACTGGTTCGTCGACCGGTACTCCGACGACGTGGCCGTGTCCGAACTGCGCACGGCGAACCGGGCCGCGGGGTGGTCGAGCGAGACGCTGGTCTTCTCGGCCGAGACCGATGGGCAATCAAGCGAATACGTCATCCGGATACCACCTGCCGGCGGCGGCATCTTTCCCGACTACGACTTCGACGCGCAGGCGTCGACGCAGAGACTTCTGCACGACCACGGTGTCGCAACACCGTCGCCGATTCTCTTCGAGCCGGACGAATCGTGGATCGGCTCGAAATTCCTTGTGATGCCGCGAATCGTCGGCCACACGCCGTCGGACACCAGCTATGCGACCCGGGGCTGGCTACACGACGCGGGGCCGGTGGTGCAACGCAGAGTTCACGACTCGTTCGTGAAGACCCTGGCACGGGTGCACCGCGTGCCCGTCGGGCAGGCGCCGTGGCTGGCGCGGCCCGGTGGTGTCGGCGTCACCGCCGAGCTCGACTGGTGGCAGGAGTACGTCAGGTGGGGCACCGGCAATCAAGTCCCCGACGTCATCAGCGAAGCTTTCGACTGGCTGAGGCGTCGCCAGCCCTGCCCCACAGTCGATTTGAGCATCTGCTGGGGTGATGCGCGGTTATCGAACGCGATCTTCGACGACTCCGGCGAACTCGTCGGGGCGTTGGACTGGGAGCAGGCGTGCATCTGTCCCGCCGAAGCCGATGTCGCATGGTGGTTAGCCACTCGCAAGCAGATGCTCGAGGTGAACGGATTGGACCTCGACCCCGAATTGGCGGGCTTCGACAGCCGTGCGGCCGTGGTCGCCCGCTATGAGGAGATGCTCGGCCGGCCACTGCAGAATCTCGACTGGTACGAGATCTTCGCGATGGTTCGCATGGGCTGCTGCATCCTGCGGACGCAGGTCTTGCTGCGGGCGACCGGGCAGTCGGACCACTTTCTCACCCGGGCGCCGATCCTGCCCGCCTGGACGACGGCGGCGGTCCGCGCCTAGCCCCGCCGGGGTGACTCGTACCGACGACAGTGCGCAAACTGCTGTGCTGGCGCAGCGTGTCGTGCGCAAGCACGCACGCTCGCGCGAAGGCGCGCGGAAAACTAGGTGACCAGCGAGACCGAGGTGCTGCGGCGCAGCTTGCCCGACGGCGTCTTCGGAATGGTGCCGGGGCCCAGCACGACGACGTTGCGGGGCCGCACGTCGACCTCGGCCACCACCTCGTGGGCGACGCGGTGCTCGATGCGACGCACCTCGGCGGGATCCTGCCAGGAGTTGGACTCGACGGCGACGGCGAACGTCTCCCGCGAGTGACCGGCGTCGAGTCGCACGGCGACGGCACAACCCGGGCGGACACCTTCGACACGGCACGCGGCGCGCTCGATATCGGTCGGATAGATGTTGCGGCCGGCCATGATGATGACGTCCTTGACGCGGCCGCACACGACGATGTTGCCTTCGTCGGTGACGTAGCCGAGATCGCCGGTGTCGTACCAGCCGTGCTCGTCTTGGGCCGGGATGAAGCCGCCCATGGTGAGGTAACCGGGTGTCAGCGACTCGCCGCGAAGCTCGATCACCCCGACACCGCGCGGCGGCATCACGTTGCCGTGTTCGTCGATGACGCGCGCCTCGAGGTCGCGCAGCAGTGGGCCCAGCGAGGCGAGCCTGCGGGTGTTGCCCTTGGTGGCGGGCACGGCGCGGCGCAGGGCGGCCAGCAGGTCGGCGTCGACTTCGTCGACCACCAGACCCGCGCCGCAGGGGGAGAACGACACCGCCAGGGTGGTCTCGGCCATGCCGTACGCGGGCAGGATCGCATCGGGCTTCAGGCCGAACGGCTTACCGGCGTCGAGCAGGTCCTCGACGTCGGCGGGCTCGACGGGCTCGGCGCCGGAGAGCGCGAAGCGCAGCGTCGACAGGTCGAACTCGCCCGGCTTGGCCTGGCGGCGCAACCGCTTGGCGAACAGCGCATAGGCGAAGTTCGGCGCCGCGGTCATGGTGCCCTTGTACTTGTCGATGAGCTTGGCCCACAGCAGGGTGTCGCGCAGGAAGTCCATCGGCGTGACCTTGACCAACTCGGCGCCGAAATACATCGGGATGGTCAGGAAGCCGACCATGCCCATGTCGTGGAAGCAGGGCAGCCAGCTGACCATGACGTCCTTCTCGACGTCGTACTCGGCGCCGATGAACATCGCCTCGGCGTTCGAGTAGATGTTGCGGTGCGTGATCTGCACTGCTTTGGGAGAACCGGTCGATCCGGAGGTCAGCTGCATCAGCGCGAGATCGTCCTCGCCGACGTCGATCGGGTCGATCGGATCGGACGTGAGGAGGTCGGGCACCGTGAGCACCTTGATGCCCTGCTCCTCGAGCACCGGGATGGCGACCATGAACGGCTCGGAAACGATGACGGCCTTGGCCTCGATCATGCGCACGACGGTCATCGTGTCCTCGGCCCAGAGCGCGAGGTCGGTGCGGGGCGTGGGCTGGTGAAGCATGGTCAGGCTGGCGCCACGCATCCACAGGCCTTGCGCGGTCGGGGCGATCTCCACCGGGAAGCCGGCCAGCACGCCGACCGCGTCGCCGAGGCCGATGCCGGCCTCGGCGAGGCCGCCCGCGATGCACCGCGCTCGCTCGTGGACCTCGCCCCAGGTGTGCCGGACGGGTTCGTACGGTTCACCGGTGACCATGCCCGTCGTGACGGTGCGGGCATTGCGGTACATCTTCTCGGTGAATCGGCTCACGACGACCTCCTCGGTTTCCGGAGCCGGGGCGCCGGCGACATATGCATCAGCGCAAATGTCCTTTGGAAATGTTCCGCCCGATCAGAGGCGCGTTCGCGGAGGCGCGCGCACAAATAGGGAGCGGTTGAGTCTCGAAACGGTGATGCCCCGTAGCCTGTGCCGTATCCGACGAGACGCCCACCGAGGCTTCCGGCGGGGAAAAAGGTCGCGTCCGATACATGACAGCTAATCTTCACCGTTGCTCATCTTAAGCAACTCTTAAGTAGCCGCCAAACTCTCACGAGAATTGAGGTCTGGCTCACACCGACTCGTGATCAATTCGATGTCGAGTGCACGGTTGTCGACGGCCCCACTCGGCGTTCGTACACAACCGCGGTGGCGGCGCGACCGGGCCTACACCGACGTCGACGGCGTCGGTACCACGCGGGCGCCCTGCACGGGGCCACTGGCCACCCGCACGGTGCGACACACGCCCGCGCCGGACAGTTGCGCGCCGACGTCGACGGCCGCACCTGCCGACTCGCACAGGAACGCGCAGGTCGGCCCCGATCCCGACACGATGCCGGCCAGCGCCCCGGCCTCGGCCCCGGCGCGCAGCGTGCGGCGCAATTCCGGATTGAGGCTCAGCGCCGCGGGCTGCAGGTCGTTGCCGAGCAGTGGCGCGAGCTCATTCGGATCGCCGGACGCCAGCGCGGCCAGTATGGGCTCCGGATCGTCGAGCCGCGGGGGCGCGTCGCGACCCGCCCCCGCTGTCGTGCGCAGCCGGTCGATCTCGGCGAACACCGCGGGCGTGGACAGGCCGCCGTCGGCAAAGGCCAGCACCCAGTGGAATGTGGTGCGGGCGAGCACCGTCGCCAGTTCCTCGCCGCGACCGGTGCCCAGCGCCGTTCCGCCGTGCAGTGCGAACGGCACGTCGCTGCCCAGTCGGGCCGCGATCGCATGCAGATCGCGCCGCGGCACGCCCAGTTCCCACAGCGTGTTGATGGCCACCAGCACCGCCGCGGCGTCGGCGCTGCCGCCCGCCATTCCGCCCGCCACCGGGATCGACTTCTCGATCAGGATCGCCACATCCGGCGCCCGGCCCACGTGCTCGGCCATCAACTCCGCCGCACGCCAGGCGAGGTTGCGCTCGTCGGTCGGCAGCGACTCGGCACCTTCGCCCGACACCTCCAACGACAGCATGTCCGCGTTGCGGACGGTGACCTCGTCGAGCAGTGAAACGGCATGAAACACGGTGGTGAGCTCGTGATAACCGTCGTCGCGGCGGTCTCCCACCTCCAGATAGAGGTTCACCTTGCCGGGCACGCGCACGGTGACCGTCCCGGTGGGAACCCACTCCGAGGCGGTGTTGCCGTTCCAGCCTGACACGGCACGACACTATCGAAAGGGCGGAGTGCCGGGCAGCCGGCACTAGTCTGAGCACGTGCTGTCGACCGGCGACCGGTTCGAGGACTACGTGGTCGACGAGGTCCTCGGCCACGGCGGATCCGCCACGGTCTACCGGGTGCACGACGCCGAGCACCCGGCCCGGGTGGTCGCCCTGAAGATCCTCGACGAACACAGCCGTGATCGGGCCCGCGTGGCCCGGCTGCGACGGGAGTACGAGTTCGCGCACCGGTTGGACCATCCGCACATCGTGACGGTGTACGAGCGGGGCCGAGGCTGGCTGACGATGGAGTTCATCGCAGGTGGCGGGGTGCAACGGCTCCGCACGATCCCCGATCGCCTCGGCGCGCTGGGCCAGATCGCCGACGCGCTGGACTACATCCACAACCGCGCGATCGTGCACTGTGACGTCAAGCCCGCCAACATCCTCGTCGAACCCGACGGCTCCCGTGCCGTGCTCATCGACTTCGGGGTCGCCGTCACGATCACCGACGACATCGGTCGCCGCCCGACACAAGTGGAGGCGTCGCTGCCGTACTCGGCGCCGGAACTCATCGCCGGGCGAGCACCGACAGAGGCAACCGACGAGTACGCCCTGGCGTGCACGGCGATCGAGCTGATCACCGGGGCTCCGCCGTTTCGGGAAGATTCCCGGGTGGGTCTCGTCGACGCGCACCTGCATCGTCCGCCACCGCGGCTTTCCCGTGAGATCGATTGGCTGCCACGCGCTTTCGACTCGATAACGGCCAAGGCTCTGTCGAAGGCGCCCGCGGACCGGTACCACTCCTGCCGCGAGTTCATCGCGTTGATCGCCCGTGCGTTGCACTCCCGAGCCGGTTAGCTACTTCGCACGCCGATCGAGCCGTGCTGGTCCTGCTCGCTGGACTCGGCCGCGGGCTTGTCGGCTTCACCTGACCGTTGCAGCAGCCGGACGAAGTCGGCGATGGCCAGGGTTTCGCCGCGGCGTGACGGATCGATGCTGGCGGCCAGCAGCCTGCGCGCCGACTCGTTGCCCGAGCCCGCCCACTCGGCGAACGCATTGCGGGCCGTCTTGCGGCGTTGCGCGAAGGCGATGTCGATCAGGCCGAACACCTTCTTGCGGAAGCCCTCGTCGGTCGGCCATGGCGGGGTCTCGTAGCGTTCGATGCCCACCAGGCCGGAGTAGACGCGGGGAATCGGCCAGAACACCGTCGGCGACACCATGCCGTAACGCCGGACGCTGCCGAAGAAGCGCACCTTGGCGCTGGGCACACCGTAATCCTTGCCGCCCGGTTCGGCAGCGAGTCTCTCCGCCACCTCGGCCTGCACCATCACCATCACGCTGCGGATCGAGGGAAGTTCGGCCAGTAGATGCAGCAGTGCGGGAACCGCGATGTTGTAGGGCAGGTTGGCGACCAGCGCGGTCGGCTCCTCGTCCAGCTCCTCACGCCGCAGCCCGAGGATGTCGCGGTTGAGCACGGTGAGCCGATTGATCTCGCTGTGCGAATGCTCGGCGACCGTGGTCGGCAGCCGGCGGGCCAACACGGGGTCGATCTCGACGGCGGTCACGCGCGCGCCGCGGTCCAGCAGAGCCAACGTCAGAGAGCCCAAGCCGGGCCCGACCTCGAGAACGTGATCGTGTTTGTTGACCCCGGCCGCCGAGACGATCCGTCGAACGGTGTTGGCGTCGTGAACGAAGTTCTGGCCGAACGTCTTACGCGGCCGAAAGTCGATTTCCTTTGCCAGCTGCCGTATCTCGGTCCGCCCAAGTAGTCGAATGGTCAGCGCGCACCAATCCTCCCGCTACAGGTCGGCCACGCTCCCCAACCTTGCCGCGCCCGAGTGACTTCAGCGATCGCGATTTGCTCTTCTTTCGTCGCCAAATCCGCTCTCGCAGCATATTTGAGACCGCCGTTGCGCTCCCACGTGTTCTGGTCGAACTGGACGCCACCGTAGTAACCGTTTCCGGTGTTGATGGCCCAATTACCTCCGGCTTCGCACCGGGCGAGCGCGTCCCACGCCGCCAGGTTGGCCACCTCCGGTACCTCGGTACCGGGTTTCGTGCCCACCCGCACCACGCCATCGCGCGCCGGCGTCACGACGACGTTGGCCACAGGCAACCTGCCCGTCTCGACACCGTTGAGTTTCGCGACCGCAAAGATCACGTCCTGCGTACCGGGCGCTCCCGGGTCCTCGACGACCTCGCGGCTCTGGTTCAGCGTCGGATCCTCGATGCGTTTGTGGGCCGGCGGCAGCGGCACTCGCTCGGTGACCTTGTCGATCCGGTTTCGCGTGACATCGATCTGCATGCCGTCGGCCACGGGTGCGGACGCGGCAGGCACCACGGTGTCGCGCTGTTCGAGCGGCGCACCCGCCGCGGCCAGCAGCCCGGCGACGTCGGGCGCAGCCAGGGTGACGGTGCGCATGGCCTCGCCGTCGTGGATGGTCACCGTCTTCGCGCTGACGACCGGCAGCGACATGCCTGCCAGCGGGACCCGGCTGCCGCGCGAAGCGGCGGCGGGCGCGGCGTCGGTCATCTCGAGTTGCGCGAGCGCCTCGTCGACCGTCGAGGCGGTCGTCCACACCTCCCGGCTGTCCTGACCGTCCAGCGAGAGCTGCAGCGGCCGGCTGCGGCGCAACACGATGGTGTCGTCCTGCTGCACCGGCTGATCGGCCGACGGGGAGAGGTCGTCGCGTTCACCGACGTCGAAGCCGTTCTCCCGAACCACGTCGATCACCCGTGACTGCATGGTCGCCACGGTCACCGAGGAGCCGTCCACGTTCAGCGTGACGGTTTTGTGCGCGGCCACCGCATAGCCGCCCGCGAAGGTGAGTGCGAGCAAGGTCGCACCAACCAAAAGGCGGAGCATCGGTGAGCGCGCTTCATGGAGTTTTGTGAAAGTGTTCAAGACGTCGTATATCTCCGACTATCGGACGGTGCGCGGCTGCCTGAGAGCGCTCCCGTTTGATCACAAGACGGTAACGGAGTGCTCTGGCGTCAGCAACTCGCAAGGCCATAGGCCCCGATGGCAGCCGTCGTGGTTTCTCGGGCGAGGACTTCTGCCGGCTTGCCGATTATCTCGGCCAGCGCACGGACAGTGTAGGGCAGGCAGTAGGGCTCATTGGGCGCGCCGCGGTACGGGTGCGGCGTGAGGAACGGTGCGTCGGTCTCGACGAGCATTTGCGCCGACGGGATCAGCGTGGCCGCTTCCCGCAGGTCTTTGGCGTTTTTGAAGCTGACGGTGCCCGAAAGGCTGAGTAGCCAGCCCTGGTCCACGCATTTTCTGGCCATCTCCGGACCCGAGGAAAAACAGTGGAAGATCACAGTCGCCGGTGCGCCCTCGGCGGCCAGCACGTCGAGAATCTGTGCATCGGCCTCGCGGTTGTGGATCATCAACGGTTTGCCGATCCGCTTGGCGAGGTCGATGTGCCAGGCGAAGGCGTCGCGCTGGGTGGTCGGGTCCGCACAGCCGTCCAGTTTGCCCGGCCAGTACAGGTCGAGGCCGGTCTCGCCGACCGCGACGACGCGACGATGGCCGGCGAGTCGCTCGATGACGGCCTTGGCTTCGTCGGTCAGCGCGTCGGCCCGCGTCGGATGCAGCGCGACCGCCGCGTAGACCCGCGCGTCCGCATCGGCGGCGTAGGTGACCCAACGCGCCGATTCGAGGTCGTCGGCGATGGTGACGACGGCCTGTACGCCGACCGCGGCGGCGCGATCGACGATCGCGGTGACGCTCGCCGCGTCCGTCGCGCCGCACGCATCGAGGTGGGTGTGCGCGTCGATCAGTGGGCTCAGCGGAGCCGGGGCGGGCGGCTGCTCCCTTCTGCCTGGGCGCTTCTCACTCACCGCCACACCATAAGCTGAGTTCAAATGACTACCGTTGTCCCCGGGGCGCAAGCGCCCACCCCAGGCGCGCCCTTCTACATCACCACCGCGATCGCCTACCCGAACGGCGATCCGCACGTCGGACACGCCTACGAGTACATCGCCACCGATGCGATCGCCCGGTTCAAAAGGCTGGACGGGTTCGACGTGCGGTACCTGACCGGAACCGACGTGCACGGATTGAAGATGGCCGAGGCAGCGCAGGCGCTGGGCGTCCCCACCGCCGACCTGGCGCGGCAGAACTCCGATGTGTTTCAGGGCCTGCAGGAGAAGCTCAACATCTCCTTCGACCGGTTCATCCGCACCTCCGACGCCGACCATTACGAGGCCTCGAAGGAGATCTGGCGGCGGATGAACGACGCCGGCGACATCTACCTCGGCTCCTACCAGGGGTGGTACTCCGTCCGCGACGAGCGGTTCTTCACCGACGCCGAAACCAGCGTCGGTGCCGACGGCGTGCGGGTGGCGGCGGAAACCGGGGCGCCGGTGACGTGGACCGAGGAGGAGACGTACTTCTTCCGGCTGTCGGCCTATACCGACAAGCTGCTCGCTCACTACCGGGCGCATCCGGAGTTCATCGAGCCCGGCGTGCGGCGCAACGAGATCGTCAGCTTCGTCTCCGGCGGGCTCAAGGACCTGTCGATCTCGCGCACCACTTTCGACTGGGGCGTGCCGGTGCCCGACCACCCCGATCACGTCATGTACGTGTGGGTGGACGCGTTGACCAATTACCTGACCGGGGTGGGCTTCCCGGACACATCGTCGCAGGAGTTCGGACGGTACTGGCCCGCCGATCTGCACATGATCGGCAAGGACATCATCCGCTTCCACACCGTCTACTGGCCGGCGTTTCTGATGTCTGCGGGAATCGAGTTGCCGCACAAGGTGTTTGCGCACGGTTTCGTACTCAACCGCGGCGAGAAGATGAGCAAGTCCGTCGGTAACATCATCGACCCCGTCAACCTCGTCGACACGTTCGGGCTCGATCAGGTGCGCTACTTCTTCCTGCGGGAGGTGCCGTTCGGCCAGGACGGCAGCTACAGCGAGGAGGCGATCATCGGGCGCATCAACGCCGACCTCGCCAACGAGCTGGGCAACCTGGCGCAGCGCTCGCTGTCGATGGTGGCCAGAAATCTCGACGGCATCGTCCCGGAGCCGGGGGATTTCACCGCCGAGGACACCGCGCTGCTGGAGTCGGCCGACGGGTTACTGGACCGGGTGCGCGCTCATTTCGACGCGATCGCGATGCACCTGGCCCTGGAGGCCATCTGGTCGGTGCTGGGGTCGGCGAACAAGTATTTCTCGGCTCAGGAGCCGTGGGTGCTGCGCAAGTCGGAATCCCCCGACGACCAGCGGCGATTCGATACGGTGCTGTACACGACGCTGGAGGTGGTGCGGATCGCGGCGATGCTGGCGCAGCCGGTGATGCCCGACTCGACGGCTAAGCTGCTCGACTTGTTGGGGCAGAATCCCGACGAAAGGACCTTCGCCGCTGTCAGCACCCGTCTGAAGCCAGGCACCGCCCTGCCGGCCCCTGCCGGCGTGTTCCCCCGCTACCAAGCTGAGTGATTCGAGAAGTGAACGGACTACACGAGAAACTGCACGACCTCTACGAAGAGGTCGCCAGGCGCAACGCCGGAGAGATCGAATTCCACCAATCGGTGTACGAGGTGCTCAACAGCCTCGGACCGGTGGTGGAAAAGCATCCCGAGTACGTCGACTCCGAGGTGATTCGGCGGCTGTGCGAACCGGAACGCCAGATCATCTTCCGGGTGCCCTGGGTCGACGACCGCGGCACGGTCCAGATCAACCGCGGTTTCCGCGTCGAGTTCAACTCCGCTTTGGGCCCGTTCAAGGGCGGCCTGCGGTTCCATCCGTCGGTCTACCTCGGCATCGTCAAGTTCCTCGGCTTCGAGCAGATCTTCAAGAATTCACTGACCGGCATGCCGATCGGCGGCGGCAAGGGCGGCGCCGACTTCGACCCCAAGGGCCGCTCCGACGACGAGGTGATGCGGTTCTGCCAGTCGTTCATGACCGAGTTGTACCGCCATCTCGGCGAGTACACCGACGTACCGGCCGGCGACACCGGCGTGGGCATGCGCGAGATCGGTTACCTCTTCGGGCAGTACAAGCGGATCACCAACCGCTACGAGTCCGGCACGCTCACCGGAAAGGGGTTGACCTGGGGCGGTTCTCAGGTCCGCACCGAGGCAACGGGATACGGGACGGTCTTCTTCGTCAACGAGATCCTGCGGACCGGCAACGACACCTTCGAGGGCAAACGCGCCGTCGTGTCCGGTTCGGGCAACGTCGCGATCTACGCGATCGAGAAGATCCAGGAACTCGGCGGCATCGTGGTCGCCTGTTCGGACTCGAGCGGCTATGTCGTCGACGAGAAGGGTATCGACCTCGACCTCCTCAAGGAGATAAAGGAGGTGCGCCGCGGTCGGGTGGCCGACTACGCCGAGATACGTGGTGGAGCAACGCATTTCGTCGAGGACCGCAACGTGTGGAACGTGCCGTGTGAAATCGCGCTGCCGTGCGCCACGCAGAACGAGATCAACGGCGAAGAAGCGCTTGCACTGATCGAGAACGGCTGTCGCATCGTCGCCGAAGGTGCGAACATGCCGTGCTCACCCACCGCGGTCAAGCACTTCATGGCGGCCGGCGTGACGTTCGCACCGGGCAAGGCGGCCAACGCCGGCGGCGTCGCCACCAGCGCGCTGGAGATGCAGCAGAACGCGTCGCGGGACTCGTGGACGTTCGCCGACACCGAGTTGCGGCTGGAGCAGATCATGCGCCGCATCCACAACCGCTGTCTGGTGACCGCCGAGGAATACGGCCAACCGGGCAACTACGTGTCCGGTGCGAACATCGCCGGGTTCATCCGGGTGGCCGACGCGATGCTGGCGCTCGGCCTGGTCTGACCGCGGATGTGACGCACGTCACTATTTGTCACGTCCGGCGGCCCGGCGGTGTCTAGAGGGCATGACTGAATTCACCGCACCCAAGACCCATAACGCACGCACCAGGGTCGTCGTCATCGGCGGCGGCTACTCCGGAACGCTGGCGGCCAACCACCTGAGAGCGGGCGGCGATCTCGACATCACACTGGTCAACCCCCGGCCGAAGTTCGTCGAGCGAATCCGGCTGCACCAGTCGGTGGCCGCCGGCTACGACGCGAGCGTCGACTACGGCACGCTGCTCGGCGAGGGAATCCGGCTCGTGGTCGACACCGCGACTCGCATCGACACCGCGGCGCACACCGTGGCGCTCGGGTCCGGCCGCGAGCTCGACTACGACTACCTCATCTACGCTGTCGGAAGTACCGGCACAGTGTCGTCGGCCATCCCCGGAGCGGCCGAATTCGCCTATCCCGTCGCCGAACTCGAGCAGGCCGAGCGGCTGCGCGCGGTACTCGACCAGTTTCATCCCGCCGCTCCGGTCACCGTCGTCGGCGCCGGCCTGACCGGTATCGAGACCGCCACAGAACTCGCCGAGCAGGGCCGCAATGTCGTTCTGGTGTGTGGCGGGCGGCTCGGGCCGTCACTGTCCGAGCCCGGCCGTCGCTCGGTCGCCAAGGCGATGGCCAAGCTCGGCGTGACCGTGATGGAGACCGATGTGGTCACCGAGGTGAGGGCCGACGCGGTGGTATTCGCCGACGGCGCCGTGCGCCCGAGCGCGGTCACCATCTGGACCGCCGGCTTCGGGGCGCCCGGACTGGCGACGGCAAGCGGGCTGACCACCGACTCGATAGGCCGGCTGATCACCGACGAAACCCTCACCAGCGTCGACGATGAGCGTATCGTCGCCGCCGGTGACTGTGCCGCGCCGTCGAATCAGCCGCTGCGGATGTGCTGTGCGACAGCTACGCAGCTCGCCCCGCAGGCGGCCAACACCGTGCTGAGCCGCATCGCGGGCACCGCACCCGCCCGGTTCGAGTACGCCTACGCGGGGGCGTGCATCAGCCTGGGCAGGCGTGCCGCGACGCTGCAGTTCACCCGCAAGGACGACACCGCGGTGAACCTCTATATCGGCGGACGGCCGCTCGCCGTGGTCAAGGAGGCGGTCTGCATGGGCACGCTGTGGGCGATGCGACGCTCGGCCCGCAAGCCGGACTGGACGTTGTGGCTCAAGGGCGGCCCGCGCCCAGAGCAGCCGGCGCTCGTGCCGAAGGTGGTCGCGCAGACGTGACCACCTCGGCAGGCGAACACACCGACCGCTTCACCGTGCTGCGGCCGCTGCTGTTCACGATCGCTTACGAGATCCTCGGCAGCACAACCGAATCCGATGACGTGCTGCAGGACAGCTATCTGCGGTGGGCCGACGTCGATCTCGCCACGGTGCGCGATACCAAGTCGTATCTGGCGCAGTTGGTGACCCGCGAGGCACTCAACGCGCGGCGGGCGAGGTCGCGCCGCCGGGAGGAGTACGTCGGTCCCTGGCTACCCGAACCGCTGCTGCTCGACTGCCGCGACGCCTCGTCCGATGTCGTGCTCGCCGAGTCCATCTCGATGGCGATGCTGGTGCTGCTCGAGACGCTCACACCCGAGGAGCGTGCGGTGTTCGTGTTGCGCGAGGTGTTCGGCTTCGACTACGACGAGATCGCCGGCGCGGTGGGTAAATCCGTGCCGACGGCGCGCCAGATGGCCCACCGCGCACGCGAACACGTGCACGCACGGCGCAATCGGTTCGGCCCGGTGGATGAACGGCGGACCGAGCAGATCACCGAGCAGTTCTTGGCCGCAGCGGCAACCGGCGACATCGAGGGACTCATGTCGCTGCTGTCGCCAGGCGTCACATGGACCGCGGACCACGGCGGCAAGGCCACAGCGATCCGCAGACCCGTCGTCGGTGCGCGGAGGGTGGCCGCCCTCATGGCGCGGCTGTTCCAGGTGGCCAGGGAGACGCCGGACTTCCGCTTCGAAACGGCGATCTACAACAGCGCGCCGGCGGTGGTCGTCTACACCGGCGACCACCTCGAGGGCCTTTTCGTGTTCGAGGTGATCGACGACCAGATCACGAACCTCTACGCGATGCGCAATCCGGACAAACTGGCGGGTATCACGATCCCTCGCCGGATCAGCCGGTAGTGACGTGTGCCACATCTGCGCTCGGAGATGTCACAGTGCGGACATGCGGGGTGTCTCGAGGTCAGACCCGCTCTGAGCGAGCCTGATGACCCGAGGAGATCGAAGATGACCGAATACAACAGCAACGTCGTCGTGGTCGGGGGCGGCTATGCCGGGGTGATGGCCGCCAACCGACTCGCCCCGCACGCGCGCGTCACGCTGGTGAACCCGCGCGCCGAGTTCGTCGAACGAATCCGCCTGCACCAACTCGTCGCGGGTAACGACGATGCGGTCGCCGACTACACGACGGTGCTGTCACCCGCCGTGCGGCTGGTGGTCGACGGCGCCGACCGCATCGACACGGCCGCCCGCACCGTCGTGCTCACCTCCGGCGCCTCGCTGGAATACGACTACCTGGTGTATGCCGTCGGCAGCGTGGGCACCGTACCGGCGTCGGTGCCGGGCGCCGCCGAGTTCGCTTATCCGCTCAGCGAATTGGAGCAGGCACAACGGCTGACCGAGCGGATGGCCGATGTCCCGCTGTCGGCACCGGTGGTGGTGGTCGGCGGCGGGTTGACCGGTATCGAGACCGCGGCCGAGTTGGCCGAGGCCGGCCGCCCGGTCGCGTTGGTGACCGACGTGCTCGGGCCGTCGCTGGCCGCCGGCGGTCTGCGGTCGGTGACCAAGCGGCTGGCCAAGCTGCGGGTCTCCGTGATCGAAGGCTCCGCCGTCGCACGAGTTTTCGACGATCGTGTGGTCCTGGCAAACGGCTCCGAGGTGCCGAGCGCGGTGACGGTGTGGACGGCCGGGTTCGGTGTGCCCGGGCTGGCCGCGGCCAGCGGGCTGACCACCGACGCGCTTGGTCGGCTGCTCACCGACGAGACGCTGACCAGCGTGGACGACAGCCGTGTCGTGGCTGCCGGGGACGCGGCGTCACCGTCCGACGCACCCTGGCGGATGAGCTGCCAGGCCGCGCTCCCGCTGGGCGCGCAAGCCGCGAACACGGTGCTGGCCCGGATGACCGGCGAGGACCCGGCCGCGGTGAACCATGCGATGGCCGGGCAGTGCATCAGCCTGGGCCGCAAGGCCGGCACCTTCCAGTTCGCCGACGTCGACGACACACCGCGCCGGTGGTACGTCGGCGGCCGCACCGGCGCGCTGGTCAAAGAGCAGGTGTGCCGCTTGACGCTGAAGTGGCTTCGCGGCGAGGCTGACAAGCCCGGCTCGTATTCCTGGAAGACGAACCCGCGCCGCCAGCAGGTGACGGCCGCGCAGGCGGTCCCGGCGCAATGAGCAGCCCGGGTGACGAACACGCCGAACGGTTCACGGCGCTGCGTCCGCTGCTGTTCACGATCGCATACGAAATTCTCGGCAGCGCAACCGAATCCGACGACGTGCTGCAGGAAAGCTACCTGCGCTGGGCCGAGGTCGACCTCGCGACGGTGCGCGACACCAAGGCCTACCTCGCCCAGCTGGTCACCCGGCAGTCGCTCAACGCGCTGCGAGCGCAGTCCAGACGGCGCGAGGATTACGTCGGCCCGTGGCTGCCCGAACCGCTACTGCTCGACACCACCGACGCGTCGACCGATGTGGTTCTCGCCGAGTCGGTTTCGATGGCCATGCTCGTCGTCCTGGAGACGCTGAGTCCCGACGAGCGCGCGGTGTTCGTCCTGCGCGAGGTGTTCGGTTTCGGCCACGACGAGATTGCCGCCACCATCGGCAAGTCGACGGCCGCGGTTCGTCAGATGGCACACCGGGCCCGCGAGCACGTGCAGTCCCGCCGCAAGCGGTTCGAGCCCGTCGATCCGAAGCTGTCGATGGAGATCACGACACGGTTCTTCGCGGCGGCGTCGGACGGCGACTTGGCGGGCCTGCTGGAGATGCTGACCGAGGACGCCTGCTGGACCGCCGACAGCGACGGCAAGGTCACCGCCGCCCGCAGGCCCATCGTCGGCGCCGAGAAGGTCGCCAGGGTCGTCATCGGGCTGGTCCGGGTGGCGGGCGCGGCCGGCCGGGTGGAACCGGCGGTGTACAACAACGCCCCGGCGCTGCGGCTCTACCTGGGCGACAGCTTCGAGGGCGTCATCACCGTCGAGCTCACCGAGGGCCGGATCTCGCACTTCTACGTGATGCGCAACCCGGACAAGTTGGCCGGCGCCGGCATCGCGCGGAAGATCGCGCGGCATCTGACAAGCTGAGCCGGTGCGGATCGACCGGCTCGGCGACCTGGGCAGCGCCCCGGCGGTACTGCGCGCCGTGGGATATGCCGCTGCAGAGCACGGGCTGGCGCCGCCCGCCGCACTGATCGGCGACTGGTTCGGCTCCGGTGCCGTCATCGCGCCGACGGTTAATGTCACGCCCGTCGAGGCCGCCCACGTTTTCGACGTCGTACCGGGCGGATCGGGGGATGCCGTCGGAGGCGGATGGTTCGGCTATCTGTCGTATCCGGATGCCGCGGCCGACGGACGCGGCCCGCGGATCCCACATGCTGCGGGCGGCTGGTCCGACTGTGTGCTGCGCCAGGATGGCGACGGCCGGTGGTGGTTCGAAAGCCTCACCGAGGCAACGATTCCGGACTGGGTGGCCGACGCCCTGCGGGTGCCCGTCGAACCACGGCCGTTTCGCCTCGAGTGGGGTGAGGCCGATCGCGATGCGCATCGCAGCGGGATGCTGGACTGCCTGGACGCGATCGCCGCCGGCGAGGTCTACCAGGCGTGTGTGTGCACGCAGTTCCGCGGCCGACTCGCCGCCGGAGCCGCTGGGGCGGCGGCATCGAGTACGGCTCCGATCGACTTCTTCGTCGATGCCGTGCAGCGCTTCTCGCCCGCCCGCGCGGCGTACTTGGCCGGGCCGTGGGGCGCGGTGGCGTCGCTGTCGCCAGAGTTGTTCTTGCGCAGGCGTGGTGACCACATCGCGTCGAGCCCGATCAAGGGCACATTACCGCTGTCCGCCGATCCGGCCGCACTTCGCGCGTCGGTCAAGGACGTCGCCGAGAACATCATGATCGTCGATCTCGTGCGCAACGACCTCGGGCGCGTCGCCGATGTCGGCACGGTGACGGTCCCCGAGTTACTGGACGTGCAGCCGGCTCCGGGGGTGTGGCATCTGGTGTCTACGGTGTCGGCGCGAGTGGATGTCGACGTGCCGATGTCGGCAGTACTCGACGCCACGTTCCCGCCCGCGTCGGTGACGGGCACTCCGAAGACGCGGGCCCGTCAGCTGCTCGCGGAGTGGGAACCGGTTCGCCGGGGGGTGTACTGCGGCACAGTGGGTTTGGCGTCGCCGGTCGCCGGTTGCGAACTGAACGTGGCGATCCGGACGGTGGAGTTCGACGAGTCGGGAAACGCAGTCCTCGGCGTCGGCGGCGGTATCACCGCCGACTCGGACCCGGACCTCGAGTGGGAGGAGTGCCTGCACAAGGCGGCGCCGATCATCGGGGTCATACGCGCCGCAGAGAGCATTTGACGCCGCGCGCTAGAGCGCGCGGCCCCAAACGGGCATCAAATTGAAATCCGAGGTGCTGCTCCCGCAGGGCAACTACTGAAGCCCCGACTCGCCGCCGCCCGGGGCCCCGCCGCCGGGCGCCCCGCCACCCGGGGCACCGCCCCCGGGAGCGCCGCCACCACCCGGGGCGGTGCCGCCCAATGCACCGCCGCCCGGAGTGCCGCCGCCCGGAGTGCCGCCGCCGGTCGGGGCGCTGAAGCCAGTCGGGCCGCTGACACCACCGCCGCCGCCTAAGACCCCGTTGGTGAGGGCACCGACGGGACCACCGAACAAGCTCGTCGTCGGCGGTTGGGGGTTACCCCCGTTCCAGCAGCCTGGGCCGGAACATGTCCAGTAGAGGCTCCCGGTATAGCCCGGCAGGCCGATGTCATCCTGCTCATCGATCGGTACCCCGGTCAGCGCCTCCGTGATGTATCCAGCCGGGCTGGCGGCTTCACGGATGTACTGGTTGTAGAAGATCGGCTGTTCGGGTTCGTCTTCTTCTGGCTCTGCCGCTGCCGAGATGCGCACCGTTTGGTCGCCTTCTGCGCACCTGGCGACATTCGTGCTGCAGGAAAAGGTGACGTCGGGCCCAGCTGAAGCGGGCACAGCGGTTATCAGACTGGCGGCACTGAAAAGCCCGGCCGCAGCAAAGGCAAGTTTCATTGTTTCCCCGTTGTTTGCGTGATGTTAACAATCGGAACTGCAGCGCCGGTTGGCGAATTGATCCTAACCCCGACTGCGCCACGTCGCATGACTTGTTACTCCATTTATCCGGGCGGTTGTTGATATCGGCGACGCCGCCTCACGCCGGGGTCGACGCGGTAATTGCTGATGCACACAAATTGCGGCCCGTCATTCTCGCGACCGCACCACGGCTTCGTAGAGCAAACGTCGTGACGGCGCCCCGGGGTGTTGGGAAATCACCTCGGCGCAGGCATCTTTGATCCGGACACCATCACTAATAAGCGCGTTGACTTCGGCGACGAGCGTAGGGATATCGGCGTGCAGTACCGCGCCCGCGAGAACGACGGTGATCTCGCCCAGCACGCCGTCGCCTGCCCACTCGGCCAACTCGCTCAGGGTGCCGCGCACGATCTCCTCGTGCGTCTTGGTCATCTCGCGGCACACCACCGCGCGCCGGTCCGGGCCGAGTACGTCGACCGCATCCCTGAGAGTCCCCGCGAGCCGGCGCGGCGATTCGAAGAACACGCAGGTGCGCTGTTCGGCGGCCAGCGTTTTCAGCCACGTCTTGCGCGCGGCCTGTCTGCGCGGCGCGAAGCCCTCGAAGCAGAACCGCTCGGTCGGTAACCCCGAGACCGCCAGCGCCGTCGTCACCGCTGATGGGCCCGGCAGGCAGCTCACCGGCAGGCCCGCCTCTATACACGCCCTCACCAGGCGGTAGCCCGGGTCGCTGATCAACGGCATGCCGGCATCGCTGACCAGCAGTACCGTCGCGCCGGCCCGGACCTCGTCGAGCAGGCCCGCCACCCGCGACGCCTCATTCTGGTCGTAGAGGCTGACCACCTTGGCGGTCAGCCTGACCGCCAGGGACTGAGCCAGGATACGGACGCGGCGAGTGTCCTCGGCGGCGACGACGTCGGCGTCCTCGAGCGCGGCGATCAGGCGCGAGGAGGCATCGGAGGGCTGGCCCAGCGGCGTGGCGCAGATAAGCAGTCGGCCGAGGCTCATGCGGGACAGCCTACGATCGCACTCGTGACCGCTCCTGCCACCAAAGCGCCGCGCGCGGTCCCGGTCATCAGCCCGGCGCCGCAGGTGCCGGTCGCCGATTTCGGCCCGGTCGACCGCCTGCAGGGCTGGGTGATGACCGCCGTCATCACCGCGCTGGCCGCGGTGACCCGGTTCCTCAACCTCGGTTCGCCGACCGATGCCGGCACGCCGGTATTCGACGAGAAGCACTACGCGCCTCAGGCCTGGCAGATGCTGCACAACCACGGCGTCGAGGACAACCCCGGCTACGGCCTGGTGGTGCACCCGCCGGTCGGCAAGCAGTTGATCGCGATCGGCGAAGCGCTGTTCGGCTACGACGGGCTGGGCTGGCGGTTTTCCGGCGCGGTATGCGGCGTGATCGTGGTGGTGCTGGTGGCGCGTATCGCACGGCGCATCAGCCGCTCGACGTTGGTGGGCGGCATCGCGGGGCTGCTGGTGATCGCCGACGGGGTCAGCTTCGTTGCTGCGCGAACCGCGCTGCTCGACGGGTTCCTGGTGACGTTCGTGGTGGCCGCGTTCGGCTGCCTGATCGTCGACCGCGACCAGGTGCGCGAGCGTATGCACGTCGCGCTGCTGGAGGGCCGCATCGGCGAGACGCTGTGGGGACCGCGACTCGGTGTGCGGTGGTGGCGGTTCGGTGCCGGCGTGCTACTCGGGTTGGCCTGTGCGACAAAGTGGTCGGGGCTCTACTTCATCGCGTTCTTCGGGGTCATGACGATGGCCTTCGACATCGTGGCGCGGCGACAGTATCGGGTGCCGCGACCATGGCTCGGCGCATTCCGCCGGGATCTGGGCCCGTCGCTGTACGCCCTGGTACTCATTCCGTTCGTTGTTTACCTCGCGTCATACACGCCGTGGTTCGCCTCCGAGACGGCGGTGAACCGCCACGAGGTCGGACAGTCGATCGGTCAGGACAGCGTGCTGCCGATCCCCGATGCGCTGCGCTCGCTGTGGCATTACACCTACTCGGCTTACCAATTCCACTCCGGGCTGACCAACGCCGACGGCAACCATCACCCGTGGGAGTCCAAGCCGTGGACCTGGCCGATGTCGCTGCGCCCGGTGCTCTATGCGATCGACAACCAGGACGTACCGGGGTGTGGCGCGCAGTCCTGCGTAAAGGCCGTGATGCTGGTCGGTACGCCGGCGATGTGGTTCCTCGCGGTGCCGGTACTGGCCTGGGCGCTGTGGCGGGCGTTCGTCAAGCGCGACTGGCGTTACGCCGTCGCGCTGGTCGGCTACAGCGCGGGCTTCCTGCCGTGGTTCGCCGACATCGACCGTCAGATGTACTTCTTCTACGCAGCGACGATGGCGCCGTTCCTGGTGATCATGATCGCGTTGATCCTCGGCGACATCCTGCACAAGCCGAACCAGAACGCCGAGCGTCGGACGCTCGGGTTGATCGCGGTGAGCTGTTATATCGCGGTGGTGTTGACGAACTTCGCGTGGATGTACCCGATCTTGACGGGTATCCCGATCTCGCAGTCGACGTGGAATATGCAGATCTGGCTGCCCTCCTGGCGATAACTTCCTTGCGCCGAAATAGCATTCCGGGCTGCTATGCGGGCAATTTCACAGCCACACCTCTTCTTTGGCGCATCCGCCATGCGGTTTCGACCCGGGCAAGAATGTCGGTTGGGCAGTCCTCCGCGATGACCTTCACGTGCAACCAGCCGATGCGTAGCAGCTTCCGGAGGCGTCGTTCATCCCAGACGTACTGCTTCCGATCCTTCCGATGCTGGTCACCGTCGTATTCGACGGCAATTTTCAAGTCCCGCCAGCCCATGTCCAAGAAGGCGAATTCATTGCCCCAGTCATCGGCGACAGGGATCTGGGTGTGCGGCTTCGGGTATCCGGCGTCGATGAGCAGTAATCGCAGCCAACTCTCCTTCGGTGATTGAGCCCCGCCGTCCATCAACTCGATGGCTTCGCGGAAGCGTCGAACGCCGCGCGCACCGCTATACCGCCCTGCCAGCCACACGACTTCGTCGGCAGTTAGACCCGTTTTCCGTGCGAGCGCGTCCAGATGAATGACCGCTTGAGTTCGCTGGAAATGGCGTCCCAGATCGAACGCGGTACGGCTCGGCGTCGCGAGTGCCATGCCGTCCGCAATGACGATCTCCTCCGACGAGATGCGTTCACGTCTGGTGATGATGCCGCTTGGGCAGCGGTTGTTCGTCCAAATGAGTTCGACGGGATCCGAGTCGGCCACCCATTGCGCGCCGTGTAGCGCCGCCGCCGCACGACCGGTGATCACGCCGCGACGTCGTGCCCAAAGGTACGCCGCCTCCGCCTTGACCGGCATCGTCAATTCGACACCTCGGGGAAGATAAACGTCGGGAAAAATCGTCCGGTAGTTCCATCGGAGATCGCCCCGCGAAATCCGTCCCGCAGCGATGGCCTCCGAGCCGATCAGCGCTTCTCCCACCCGTCCGATCATGTATGAAGTCGCGCTCGCCTCAGCGAATGAGAAGCGGCGGCTGTGGATAACGTCGATTAGCAGCCAGGAATGCTATTTCGGCGCAAGGGCGCAAGGGCGCAAGGGCGCAAGGGCGCAACGGCACAGAAGCGCCTAAAGTGGGTCGCGGCCGGCCGGGCAGGACATGCACCGCGGACCGCCCCGGCCGGTACCCAGCTCCGACGCCTGAATCGGCAGTACCTCGATCCCCGCATCGGCAAGCCGCGCATTGGTTTCGACGTTGCGCTCGTAGGCCACCACCACACCCGGCGCGAGCGCGAGCGTGTTGTTGCCGTCGTCCCACTGTTCACGCTCGGCCGTCACCGGGTCGAGGCCCGTGGCGATGACCCGCAGGCGTTCGATTCCCATCGCCGTCGCGGCGGCGTCCACGAACAGCACCTCGTCGTCGATGCGCACCCCGCCGTTGCCGTCGCGGTGAATCGCGAACGCCGACAACGAGTCCACGATCGGCGGGTACATCACAACCGCGTCGACGTCGACCATTGTGCACACGGTGTCGAGGTGCATCTGCGCCCGCCCCTGCGCGATCGGGACGGCCAGCACGATATCGGCGAGGCCGTCGTCGAAGAGGCTGCGCGCCAACGCCTCCGCGCCCGCCGGCGTGGTCCGCTCCCCCACCCCGACCGCGACGACACCGGGTGCGAGCAGCAGCACGTCACCACCTTCGACGGGCGCTGACCGCGACTCGTATGCCCGCCGAACGCCCAGGAACCTCGGGTGGTGGGCATAGATCACGTCGGTCAGCGAGGTCTCCCGCACCCGCGCCGGCAGCGCCAGCGAGGTGATCGCCACCCGCGGGCCGATCCAGAATGACGAGTCGCGGGTGAACAACAGGTTCGGCAGCGGATCGATGACGAAGTCGGCGCCGTGGTGCATCCGCCGCACCAGCGACAGTTCGGCACCCGACAGCGGCAACTCGTTGAACGTCATGCCCGCCATCAGGACCCGCGCCAGCGGCGCCGGCTCCAGCGACCGCAGATACTGCGAAAGCTCTTGCGCCAGCGGCAGGCCCAGCCGCCGCGGATCGACAGCCGCTGCGATGCCGTGCATTCGGGCCGCGCCACTGTGCGACAGCGCCTCGGTCAGCAGGTCCGCCAGCAGCAGCACCTCGACACCGCGGTCGACGAGCAGCGCCGCGAACGCATCGTGCTCCTGCTGCGCCCTGGCCACCCAGGGCAGGCCGTCGAACAGCAGCGCATCGTTGTTGCGGGGTGTCAACCGTTGGAGTTCGGCCCCTGGCCGGTGCAGGATCACTGCGCGCAGTCGACCCACCTCGGAGTCGCAGCCCAACGTCACATCTAGCACGGTAACCCGCAACCGCACCTCAACTATGGTTGATGTTATGGAGTTGATCCACGAGCTGACTCCCGGCGAGATGTCCGCTCGCAGCGGCGTTGCGGTCTCGGCACTGCACTTCTACGAACGCGAAGGTCTCATCCACAGCAGACGCACCGGCGGCAACCAGCGTCGCTACGCACGAGAAACGCTGCGCCGCGTCGCGTTCATCCGAATGTCGCAGCGGCTCGGAATCCCGCTGTCCCGCATCCGCGAAGCGCTGGCCACCCTGCCCACCGACCACGCCCCGACAAGCAAGGATTGGGCGAAGCTGTCGGCGGGCTGGCGCCAATATCTCGACGACCGCATCCTGCACCTGCAACGCCTGCGCGACAACCTGGCCGGCTGCATCGGCTGCGGCTGCCTGAGCCTGAAGACATGCGCGCTGTCCAACCCCGGGGATGTGCTTGCCGAGCGAGGCCCCGGCGCGGTGAGACTGTGACGAATCGAACGCCTGTGCGATAGGATCGCGGTCATGGAGCTGGCTCTGCAGAGCTCGCTGTTCGAGCACGCCGAACGCCGCCATCTGGGCAACGGGGCCTGGATCGACTTCCGATCCGGGTGGCTGCAGGACGCCGACGCGCTGTTCGACGAGCTGTCCGAGACAGTCCCCTGGCGCGCCGAACGCAGGCCGATGTACGACCGCATCGTCGACGTCCCCCGCCTGATCTGCTTCGTGAATCTTGCCAACCAAGACGACCCGCCGCCGCACGCTATGCTCAAGCCGCTCCAGTGTCGGCTCAACGATGTCTACGCCGGGGAACTCGGCGAACCGTTCACCACCGCAGGCCTGTGTCTGTACCGCGACGGCAACGACAGCGTGGCCTGGCACGGCGACACCGTCGGCCGCAGCAGCACCGAAGACACCATGGTCGCGATCGTAGGCCTCGGCGCCACAAGGGTTTTCGCGCTGCGGCCACGCGGCGGCGGCAAGTCGCTACGCCTGCAGCACTCGCACGGCGATCTGCTCGTGATGGGCGGCTCGTGCCAGCGCACCTGGGAGCATGCGATACCCAAGACGACACGGCACGTCGGCCCGAGGATCAGCATCCAGTTCCGCCCACACGATGTGCGCTAAGCCTTGATCGCATGCACCGCCTCGACCAGCAGGTCGCGGGCGCGTTGCGTGTCCACTTTCGTGACCGGCTTGTCGGGCAGCACCAAGGGGTTGGCGGTGACGATCACCAGGAAGGAACCGAAACCGGCGAGATAGTTGTACAACTCGCCGGTGCGGGGCTTGCCGTCCACCGTCGTCTGCACCACACGGTGCGTGCCCAGTGTCTGCGCCCCCTCGATCCGCGGCGCCTCGACGACCTCGACCAATCCACGCATCCCGCCGCCGGCGAACCCGACCTTGCGGCAGTTGTCGGCGGGCGCGTTGACCGACGCGGCCTCGGACGTCTCGACGGCGATCGCGATGAACCGGTTGCCCTGCCCCTCGGCTGTGGTCGCGGCCATGTTGCCCTTCGCGCCTGCAGGAAGCATCTGTTGATTCGCAAACGACGCGCACTCGGGGGGTTCGAAACTCATTCCCTGCGGCAGTTCCTGCCGGGCGAGGAGTCGTGGGTCGATGCCGCTCGGCCCGACATCGGTGATCGTGAATTCGGGTCCGAAACTCGATCGGACATCCTTGACCCGAGCGATGTCGGCGATCGACGGGTCGTCGGCCGATTGGCCGGTGGTGCACGCGGTGAGCACACCGGCGCATGCGAACACCACTACCGCCCTCTTCGACATCGCCGGACAGGCTACCCGCCGAGGCGCGCTCAACTCCGTAACCAGGACACCGTTTCCGTCATGAGGTTGGCGGTGAAGTCCGAGCCGAGTTGTGGGTTCGGGGAACCGGGATCGGTGACGACGGCGACGAACGCGACGTGGTCACCGAGGTATGCGGTGACGGTGTCGGCGTGCGAATGCGTCTCGGTGCCGCCCTCCACGACGGTCTTGCTGGACGTGGCCATCGCGACCGTCGGCGCGTCGTCTATGGCCGGCGCGGGTTGGAGCGTGACGGTCCCCGTGGTGCGCCCACCCGAGATCGTCCAACGCCGGCATTCGTCGATCACCGTCGGGTCGGCCTTCCCCGGTGCCGCTGCGACGACGGCGTAGACGATCCCCCCAGGTCCCGACGCCGACCAGCCGTCGGTAGTCGTGGCGTCCGCGGTGGGGTCGGCCAACACGGCGCAGATGGGCGGATCCGTACTCCATCGCGCGCCGTACCCCCAGGCGGTGACCGGTCCGACCGGGCCGTCGAGGTCGGCGATCTCGTATCCGGTTGGCAGGGCGGTGCGAGCCCGATCGATTCGAGCCGGATTGACCGTCGCCGTCGCTTCGGTAGAGGGCACCTGATCCGGTGCCCGTTCGGCCGTCCCGCACGCGGCCGGGCAGGTCGCAAGGAGCGCGATTACGGCGACGACGACGCAACGACTCAAGGCTTTCCGACGATCGACAAGGGACAACTTTGACTCTCAGAAGACGGGAGGCTGTCATGCGCGCTCTTCGCAGTGTGGCAGCAAGCAGCGGCCGGGGCGCCATTCTCGTGCGCTCGGGCGTCGCCCGCGGTCAGGCGGCGGCAGGGGCCTCCCCCTCGGACCCGCCGGCAGGATCGCCGGGGGAGTCGTCGGGCTTCGAAACCTGCTCAGCGCCGCCAGTCACGTTCTGATCGGCCCGACCGGCGGGCGATGGGCCCATCCGACTCGGTGAATCGAACTTGATGGGCCCGCGCAGCTTGGGCAACTTGGGCGACTTGGGCAGGGCGGGCTTTACCTGCGCGGGCCTGACCTGGCCGGGCTTGGCCTGGCCGGGCTTGGCCCCAACCCTCTGCGGCTTACCGTTGAGGACGTCGTCTTCGGCGTTCTCGTCGCCCGCTTGACCGACGGTGTCTTCGACGACATCTTCGTCGCCGGTCTCTTCCTTGTTGCCGGGTGTTGTCGGGTTCTCGACACCCCGGAGCGGCTTGTCGCCCGACACATTCTCCGCGAGCGGGTCAGCCGAGGAGCCGACCTCGCCATCCGTGATGGTCTCGCCGATGAGGTCGTCGTCCCCGGGTGACGACCTCATCGACATCCGTGAAGCGTCCTGTTCGGCCGGCGGCGGCGGCAGGTCAGGCCCGCCGACACCGAAAGGACTGGTGGTCGGCTTCGTGCCCAGCGGGCGGAAGTCAGGGTCGTGCGCCACCTCGGCGAGTGCGTCGTCGACGCCGGTCGGAACCGACTTCACCAGGTTGATCGCCGTCTTGATCGGATTTCTGAACGGCAGCAAGCCCACCTTCGTCGCGACGCCGGGGTTGACGTCACGCGCGTAGGCTCCCTCGATCAGGACGCGAAGCGGTGCGTCGAGAAGCGTCAGGATCGGCGACGGCACGATACCGTCGAACGGCATCAGGATCGGCAGCCGCTTCGTCGGGTAGAGGTAGTAGTCGGTATCGCCGTAGTGGCCCTGATACTTCGCGCCCGCAAAATCCGCGTTCTGCAGCTCACCGTGCAGGTAGTAATAGCCGGCGGCGGCGTTGAGGATGGCCAGCACGTTGGTGAGGCTGGCAGGTGCGTCGCCCCCGAGACCGTCGTACTGCGCCGCCACGTCGACCGTCGGCATACACGGCCCCTCCCCTTCGCAGCTGTTCGTCGGGGTGGCGCCATAGAAGGTCACGCCGAGGATCGGGATCGTGAACCCTTCGAGTCCACGTGCCAGGATGCCGCCGTTGGGACGCATCGGGTTGGCCAGGAGGAAGAACGAGGTCTGCCCTTCATCCCTCGGGTCGGCGATCAAGCTTCGCTTGACCAAGGACGCGACCACGGCGCTCTGCGAGTAGCCGAAGATGACATAGTCCTCGCCCGCGGCGGGGGGCGGCGTCGGCTGAGTCGGGTCGACGTTGTAACTGGCGTCGCTGTTGTAGACGCAGGACGCCGATCCGTGCACGCATCCGTCCAGGCTGCCCACACCCTCACGGATGGAGGTGTCGAAGGTCTTGCTGCCGAACACCGGGAAGAACTGCGCGGGATAGACGACGGCATAGACGTTGCGGTCCACGCCGTCGATGGGATCGCTTCCGGCCGTTGGCGCGTCCGCGGCCGGGTTGATGAACGCAGTGACGGCGTTGCTCAAGTACTGGTTGATATAGAACGGGTCATCCGGCGGTGTGCTCAGCGGATGGTCTGTCCCGCCCATGATCAGTGCGCTCGCCGCCAACTGCACCGCGGTCGCGGTGGTCCATGCCACGGCCAAGGCGACCGCCGCGAGCACCGCCAAACACATCGCCCCCAGCGAACGCAGTGCCGCCTTCATTCGCCCACCCTGCTCCCCCATCGCGCGTCCCCTTCTCGCCACCATGGCCGGTGTACCCCGAACAAGCCGTGCCCACAGCTAAGCATGCCGGGGCGTCTTGGCAAAACTTCTCTTGGGAGCGCGCTCGTGCGCGTTACAGCTGTTACGCACGTTTTCCACTGCGCACCACGGACGCCGCCCGTAGGCTACGGCGCAGATCAAACCGACGGAGGAGCAAATGAGGACTTCTGTGAGGGCCGGCATCATCATGGTCGCGGCCGTGGCACTCGGTCTCGGCTTGGCGGGCTGCAACTCGGACACCAAGAGCGAGTCGACGACGACCTCGGAAGAGGCCACCACAACCGAGACCAGCACATCGGCCGCGCCGACCACGTCGCCACAGGCCGCAGGCGCGAACTACACCATCGTCGACTACATCCGCGAGAACGGGATCGTCGAGACCCCCGTCAAGCGCGGCGACCCCGGCTCCCCCACCATCGACCTGCCGTTCCCGCCCGGCTGGAGTGATGCCGGACCGCGTACCCCGGAATGGGCTTACGGCGCAATTGTTTCCGATGATCCTGCGGTGGCCGATGACCCCCCGACCATCATTGCGCTGCTGTCGAAACTCACCGGCAATGTCGACCCGGCGAAGATCCTCGAGTTCGCACCGGGAGAGATCAAGAACCTGCCCGGGTACGAAGGTCCCGAGGAAGGTTCCCCCTCCACGCTCGCCGATTTCGAGGCGGTGCAAATCGGCGGCACCTACACCAAGAACGGAGTCATGCGGGCGATCGCTCAGAAGACCGTCGTGATCCCCGGGCAGGACGGCCTCTTCGTGTTGCAACTCAACGCCGACGGCCGCGAGGATCAGATGACGGCGCTGATGGACGCCACCGGGGTGATCGACGACCAGACCAAGATCACGCCCTGACTCAGGCGCGTGACACCGCGGAGGCGGTAAAAGCGGGTCCCGATATTGCTCGGCCGACCTGACAGCGAGATGCGCAGCCGAGTGTCCTTGGACAGCGGTACGCGCATCAGCCGACGGCCCGCACGACCTGGAAGGCCACGTCCCGGATCTGTTTGGTCAGATCCGCGGTGAACGGCGGATTGGCCGGCCGCGGCACAGCGATCGTCGTGGTGACCACTCCCAGATCGTCGCGCTCCCAGTGCGCGCCGTAGCGGTTGAGGATGGCGCGCATCGCATAGTTGTCAGTGAGCACCCGCGCGGTGAAGCGCTGCACGCCATGGTATTCGGCAGCGATCGCGAGTGCTCCCATGAGAAATGTTCCGATGCCCTTGTTCTGGTAAGCGTCACCGACGAGGAACGCGACCTCCGCGGCGTCGAGGTCCTTCTCGTCGCGCACGAAGCGGGCGTCGGCGACGACCGGCCCGTCGTGTCCGTCGGTCATCACCCACACGAAGTGGTGGTCGTAGTCGACCTCGTATAGATAGCGCATCAGGGACTTGCTCGGGATGCGGACGGACTGAAAACGTCGGTACAGCGTCTCGCTGGAGAATTCGACGGGCCCTTTGGAACTGCGTTCATTATCGCCGGGCAGTACGGGGCGCAGGCATAGCTCCGTTCCGTCGCGCAGTTGAATCGGTATGGGGTTGACGTAAGCGGCCAGGCGCTGCCGGGCGGTGCTGAGCAGGCGGTCGAGCATGCCCGGGATCTCGAGCAGCGTGGCGAACGCTTCGCGTCCCCCGACCCAACCGCGAACGGGCTGCGTGGCCACCACGGTCGCGGTGCGCGTGGCCTCACGCAACAGTGCGATCTCGCCGACGATCATTCCGGACGTCAGCTTCGCGACGGTGTCGTGCCCGTCGGTTCCGACGTGGGTGACCTCGGCCTCGCCGGAACCGATCAGCAAAAAGGAGACAGCGAGTTCATCCTGCTGCATGAGCACCTGCCCGGCTGCTGCGGTCAGCGGACTCAGGTGGGCTGCGAGAGGGACGAGCTCATCGGCCCCATAGCCAGCGAAAACTTCCAGCGATGTGAGTTCGTCGGCGTGGACTCCAGTCAGGCCGGCCACGCCACGAGGCTACGGGCAGCTTGTCGCCGCAGGCAAGGTCCGACGTTCGTTTGCAGTTCGGCCACCCCCGGCTTGTGGCAACTGTCAGATGAGTCGGCCGGCAAATATTGCAGCGCTGGCGCGGGTCGGCCGTGGCGCCCCGCCACCCGCCGGAAGACAAGTCGCTACATGATGTGCTGCATCGATGTGGTCCACGGCCGCCCGCCTGTGCCAGGTTACCACAATGCCTGTTCAGGTAGACAGGTATTACCCAACGGCCATAGGCTTCGAGGAACCCGCCTGCGCACCGACGACGGCATCAGAAAGGAAGTTCATGGCCGTGTACACACTGCCTGACCTCGACTACGACTACGGCGCCCTGGAACCGTATATTTCGGGCCAGATCAACGAGATTCACCACGGCAAGCACCACGCCACCTACGTCAAAGGTGTCAACGACGCGATCGCCAAGCTCGAGGAGGCGCGCGCCGACGGCGACCATGCCGCGATCTTCCTCAACGAGAAGAACCTCGCGTTCCACCTCGGCGGGCACGTCAACCACACGATCTGGTGGAAGAACCTCTCGCCGAACGGCGGCGACAAACCAACCGGCGATCTGAGCGCCGCAATCGACGACCAGTTCGGATCGTTCGACAAGTTCCAGGCCCAATTCGCCGCCGCGGCCAATGGTCTGCAGGGCTCCGGGTGGGCGGTGCTGGGTTACGACGCCCTCGGTCAGCGACTGCTCACCTTCCAGTTGTACGACCAGCAGGCCAATGTGCCGTTGGGCATCATCCCGCTGCTGCAGGTCGATATGTGGGAGCACGCGTACTACCTGCAGTACAAGAACGTGAAGACCGACTACGTCAAGGCGTTCTGGAACGTCGTGAACTGGGAAGACGTGCAGAACCGTTACGCCGCGGCCACCAGCAAGGCGCCGGGACTGATCTTCTAGTCTCTATTCGGGCGGCCTGGCGCGTCGCCGCGGACGAGACGGAGGCGCTTGCCGATGAGCGACAATCAGTTCAGCACTCACGCAGAGCTTTTCGACCTCACGGGCAAGCGAGCCCTCGTCACCGGCGGCACCAGTGGCATCGGGGTGATGATGGCCCGCGGGCTGCTGCAGGCCGGCGCCAGCGTGGTCATCAGCTCCCGCAAGGCGGACGCATGCGAACGCGCCGAAGCCGCACTGTCCGCCTTCGGCGAGGTGCGTGCCATACCGGCCGACCTCTCGCGGCATGAGGAATGCCTGCGGCTGGCCGAAGAGGTCACCGGCGGCGAGCCGTTGCACATCCTCGTCAACAACGCCGGCGCGACATGGGGCGAACCACTCGAGAGCTTTCCGGATTCGGCGTGGGACAAGGTGCTCGACCTCAACGTCAAGTCGCCGTTCTGGCTCGTGCAGGCGCTGCTTCCCGCCCTGCGTGCCGCCGGCAGCGCGGACGATCCCGCGCGGGTGATCAACCTCGGTAGCGTCGACGGCATCCGGGTGCCCGAGTTGCCGACGTATT
Organism: Mycolicibacterium sp. ND9-15; assembly: GCF_035918395.1. Classification (NCBI taxonomy): domain Bacteria; kingdom Bacillati; phylum Actinomycetota; class Actinomycetes; order Mycobacteriales; family Mycobacteriaceae; genus Mycobacterium; species Mycobacterium jinjuense. The sequence goes on along the minus strand of NZ_CP142362.1, from coordinate 3,539,045 downwards.
CCTACAGCGCCAGCAAGGCGGCCGTTCATCAGCTCACCCGCGTGCTCGCCCGCGAGCTCGGGCCGCAGCACATCACCGTGAATGCCGTTGCGCCAGGCCCATTTCCGTCGAAGATGATGGCGGCAACATTGGAAGCCTTCGGCGATGAGATCGCGGCGTCGGCGCCGCTGCGCCGGATCGGCCGCGACGACGACATGGCCGGTATCGCGGTCTTCTTGGCGACCCGGGCGGGCGCCTACCTGACCGGCGCGATCATCCCGGTCGACGGTGGGCTCGCGACGACGGCGAGCAGGTGACCGAGTTAAACGGCACTGCGGATCTTTGTGGAGCTAAGGGGAATCGAACCCCTGACCTACTCGATGCGAACGAGTCGCGCTACCAACTGCGCCATAGCCCCTGATACCGGTAGCAGGCTACCAGCCATCCGACGGCCGTCGAAAACCGACGGGCTACTGGCCCGCCGCCCGCGGAAGATCGAAGTGACGGGCGAATGGCGCGTAGTCCAGATGCTCGAAGATCGGATCCTCGTCGTCGATTTCCAGCACCACCGACCCCGGCCGCCTCAGCCGCGACGGCACGACGTCGAACTCGGGGTCGTCGGTGTTCTCCACACCCAGCCGCGAGCGAGCGATGCGCTGTGCGCGCCTGCGACGCAACCGCTCCTCGATCCGCGTCTGGCGGCGTAGGTAGCCCAGGTACAGCACGGAGATCCCGCTGACCGCGCCGCACAGCCACCACAACGCCGAGCTCATCGTGAACGACGCCGCGGCGGTGACCACCAACAGCGCGCCCATCGCCATCAGCATCCGCTTGCGGAACCTGTACTTGCGCTCGCTCACCGCGACCGCCGTCTTCGACTCGTACCGGCGCCGGCGCGCTTCCGACAGCGAGTCGGCCATCCGTAGGTCGGCCTCCGATGGCGCCTCCAGTCCGGACGAATCGTCGACGGTCTCATACTCGTCCTGCGCGTCGGCGTCGGGATCGTCCTCTTCCTCGTCGACGGCCTCCTCGACGATTTCCTCTTCATCCGCGGAATCGTCGAATTGCACTGTCAGCTCGTCGTTTTCGGTGGCTTGCCGATCGGACTCCCCAAGGGGCAGTGCACCCGAGTCCTCGCCGATGACGTCCACATCGAGATAGTCGGGTTCAGCGCCGGCTTCGACGTCGACGGCAGCGGAGCGCACCACCGCGCGGCTCACGGGTTCCTCTTCGACCTCGTCGTCGAGATCCTCTTCGGACGGGCGCCAGTCCGGATCGCTGGCGTGGCCCGCCGCCGGGCCGTGGCGCCGCAGCAGTCGCGCGTTGCGGCCGCCGTTGAGCACCCGCGTGGCAAGCGCGACGTCGCTGGTCCGGCGCACGGTGTCGCGCTTGCTGATCAGCATCGGCACGAGCACGAAGAGCCAGAGGACGACGAGGGATATCCACAGAAGGGACTGGGGGATGCTTGGCATGTCGCCTGCTCCTTTCCCCTAGAGGCTAGGTCCGTGACCTGCGCATCCGTGAGCGGCGCGCCGAGACAATTACACACCTGTAATTCACTGCTGACAAGCACCAACAGTCACAAATGTCACATTGGTAACAGCTGGGGCTGCTTCAGCGTCGCGAAATCTGCACCAGGGTCGCGATTTCGCTCGTAGGACAGCCCTTGCGCAGATTTCGGCGAAGCTAAAGCCCTATGCCCAGGCGGCGCGTCCCCGCCGCACCAGCGCGGCGGCCGCCGACCCGGTGAGCTCCTCGGTCGTGATGGCCACCAGCAGATGGTCGCGCCAGGCACCGTCGACATCGAGATATCGGCGCAGCAGCCCCTCCTCGCGGAAGCCGACCTTCGCGAGAACCGCACGGCTCGCGGCGTTCTCCGGGCGCACGGTCGCTTCGACACGATGCAATCCGACCGGTCCGAAACAGTGGTCGACCCCCAGAGCAAGCGCGGCGGTCGCGACGCCGCCGCCGTTGACCGCCTTGGCCACCCAGTACCCGATCCACGCCGACCGCAGGGCGCCGTGCGTCACGTTGCCGATCGTGAGCTGCCCGCAGAACTGGCCGTCCAATTCGATTACGTATGGCAGCATCCGGCCCTTGCGGGCCTCGGACCGCAGTCCCGAACACACCGAGGGCCACGACATGATCGCATGCCGCGCCTCCCAGTCCACGCCGGCAGCCGGTTCCCACGGCTCGAGGTGCGCACGGTCGGCCAGTCGGATGCGGCTCCATTGCGCACCGTCCCGCAACCGGACCGGACGCAACCGCACCACACCGGCGGCCACCCGCAGCGGACCGGCCGGCACCGGCCATCCCGGATGCACGGAACTCGACCGCCACAAGTTCACCTCGACACCGCGAGTTCAGCCGCGCTGGGCCAGAAACGCGACGTCGACGATCTCGCCGGTACGGACCTGGTCGGCCTCGGGCGGCACGACCACCAGACAGTTCGCCTCGGCCAAAGTGGCCAGCAGATGCGACGACGCGCCCGGCGCCCCGCCGAGAGCCTGGACGAGGTACTCGCCGGTGTCCTGATCCCGCATGAGCTGACCGCGCAGATACCCCGTCCGCCCGGCCACCGACTCGATCGGCGACAGGGTGCGGGCCTGCACGATCCGACGGTGCGCCTGCCGCTTGCCCAGCGACAGACGGATCAGCGGCCGGACCATCACCTCGAAAACCACCAGCGCGCTGACCGGGTTGGCGGGCAGCAGGAAGACCGGCACGCCCTCGCGGCCGAGCTGGCCGAACCCCTGCACCGAACCGGGGTGCATCGCGATCCGGGTCACCTCCATCTCACCCAGTTCGGCGAGCACCGATCGGACCGCCTCGGCGGCCACCCCGCCGACCGCGCCGGCGATCACCACCGCTTCGGCGCGGTTGAGCTGGCCCTCGACGACCTCCCGGAGCCGTTTGGGATCGGTGTCGACGATGCCGACGCGGTTCACCTCGGCGCCGGCATCACGGCCGGCGGCGGCCAGCGCGTAGGAGTTCACGTCGTAGACCTGACCGTTGCCCGGGGTGCGGGAGATGTCGACCAGCTCACCGCCCACACACATCACCGACAGCCGCGGCCGCGGGTGCACCAAGACGCGTTCCCGGCCCACCGCGGCCAGCAGGCCGACCTGCGCGGGACCGATGATTGCGCCCGCCCGCACCGCGACGTCGCCGGGCTGAACATCGTCGCCGGTCCGACGTACATAGGCGCCCGACCGCACGCCGCGCAACACGGTCACCCGCGCATCGCCGCCGTCGGTCCAGCGCAGCGGGAGCACGGCGTCGGCGAGCGTCGGCATCGGAGCGCCGGTCTGCACACGCGCGGCCTGGCGCGGTTGCAGGCGACTCGGGGTGCGGGCGCCCGCCTCGATGACACCCATCACCGGCAGGCTTACCTCGGCGTCGGCCGCCTCTTCCCCTTCGCCGTCATCGCCGACCCCGAGGACGTCGACACTGCGGACCGCATAACCGTCGATCGCGGCCTGGTCGAATCCGGGCAGTGGACGCTCTGTGACGACCTCCTCGGCGCACATCAAGCCCTGCGCCTCGGCAATCGCCACGCGGACCGGCCGCGGCGCCACCGCCGCAGCCGCAACCCGTGCCTGCTGTTCCTCGACCGAACGCACTGCACCCCTATCTATGCGTCAGGGCTGTCAGCAGTCGATCAGCCCCAATCGCTCCACCAACCACTGCCGGAGTTCCGGCCCGTAGTCATCGCGCTTCAACGCAAAGTCAACCGCAGCCTTGAGGTAGCCTCCGGGATTTCCGAGGTCGTGTCGAGAGCCACGGTGCACGACCACGTGCACGGGATGCCCCTCGTTGATGAGCAACGCGACCGCGTCGGTCAACTGGATCTCCCCGCCCGCACCGCGCGGAACCCGCCGCAGCGCGTCGAAGATGGCCCGGTCGAGCACGTACCGGCCCGCCGCGGCGTACGGCGACGGCGCGTCCTCGGCCTTGGGCTTCTCGTACATGCCCTTGACGCGCAGCACGTTCGGGTTGTTGGTGTCGGCGACGGGCTCGACATCGAAGACGCCGTAGGCGCTTATCTCTTCGCGCGGCACCTCGATCGCACACAGCACCGAGCCGCCACGCTTGGCACGGACCTTCGACATGGTCTCGAGCACGCCGGTCGGGAGCACAAGGTCGTCGGGCAGCAATACCGCGATCGCGTCCTCGTCCGGACCCAGCGTCGGTTCCACGCAGCTGACCGCGTGGCCGAGGCCCAGCGGCTCGGCCTGCACGACCGACTCGACCTTGATCAGGGCCGGCGCGCGCCGCACCTTCTCCAGCATCGATGTCTTGCCGCGGGCCTCCAGCGTGCCCTCGAGCACGAGGTCCTCGACGAAGTGCGCGACGACGCCGTCCTTGCCCTCGGAGGTGACGATGACCAGCCGCTTTGCGCCGCCCTCGGCCGCTTCCGCGGCGACCAGCTCGATGCCCGGGGTGTCCACAACGGGCAGCAGTTCCTTGGGCACCGTCTTGGTGGCGGGCAGGAATCGGGTGCCGAGCCCCGCCGCAGGAACCACCGCCGTATACGGGATCGGTACCAGAGGCCGTGTCATCGTTCACACATTAACCTCCAGGGGCAGGCTGGCCCTGCCGAAGCCGGGTGAGTGAAGCGATTGGGAAGCGATGACGTGAGCGCGACGAAAGCGGATCTTCGCGCCGCGATTCTGACGGCCCGCCGGGCACTGGCCGCGCATGAACACGACTCCGAGGCGAATGTGTTGAGCAGGCACGCGACGACGCTCGTCGCGGCCGGAGAGACCGTGTGCGCCTACGTCCCGGTCGGGTCCGAACCCGGCTCCCTCGAGCTGATCGACTCTCTTCACCGCCGCGGTGTCCGCGTGCTGCTGCCGGTGGCACGGCACGACGCTGCCGGGATTCCGCAGCCGCTGCAGTGGGGCCAGTACACACCGGGCGAGTTGGTGGAGGCGCGGTTCGGGCTCCGGGAGCCCGCCCCTCCGTGGCTGGCGCCAGAGACCATCACGGTCGCCAGGACGCTCCTGGTACCCGCGCTCGCCGTCGATCGGGCCGGTGTGCGGCTTGGCCGTGGCGCGGGTTTCTACGACCGGTCGCTGCGGCTGGCGGCGCGGTCGGCGCGGGTGGTCGCGGTCGTGCGCGACGACGAGTTCGTCGACCGGTTGCCCGCCGAACCACACGACGTGTTGATGACCCACGCGCTGACACCGCGGCGCGGGCTGGTGGCCCTCGGTCGGCCGGGAATGACGCACGCCACGTAGCGGTTCTAGCACTTGAGCCGGTAGAGTGCTAATAGTTTTGACCACCACGGAGGGTTTCGTGCCTACCTATTCGTATGCGTGCACTGAGTGTGGCGACCGGTTCGACGCGGTTCAGGCGTTCAGCGATGCCTCGTTGACCACCTGCGACAAGTGCAACGGTCGTCTGCGCAAGCTCTTCGGAAACGTCGGAGTGGTGTTCAAGGGCAGCGGCTTCTACCGCACCGACAGCCGCGAATCCGCCAAGAGTTCGTCCAACGGGTCCAGTGGTGAATCCGGCAGCACCTCGGAGTCGAGCTCGTCCTCCGAGAAGTCGTCTTCCGAGAAGTCGTCTTCCGAGAAGTCCTCTTCGGAGAAGTCGAGCGCCGGCTCGTCGAGCGACTCCGGCTCCACCGCGGTGGCCGCCGCGTCGAGCTGACGCTCAAGTTATCCACAAGCGGGTTGGTATCTCGCCCACCGCGGTTCTGCGCTGCCTAACTTGGCGGCATGGGGGACTCGCTCAATCCGTCGCCGCTCCATCGGCTGACCGGGATGCTGCGCCCGGACTGGACGCGCACGGTCCTGGCCCGTCGGATCGCCGCGAGCGGGTTGGTGGTGCTTGCCGCCGTCGCCGCACTGCGCCCAGATCCCGATGACGAGCGCATCGACGCGGTCGTCGCGGCGCGCGATCTGAGCCCGGGCAGCGCGCTGACGGCCGATGACGTCCGGATTGAAACACTCAGTGCCGCCACCGTTCCCGATGGCATTCAGTCGGATGTCGAGGCGGTGCTCGGTACCACGCTGACCGGCCCGGTTCGTCGCGGCGAGGCGCTCACCGACGTGCGCCTGTTGAGTCCGCGGCTCGCCGAAGCGGCGGCGGGTCCCATGGCACGCATCGTGCCGCTGTCCCTCGACGAAACGGCGGTGCTCGACCTCATCCGTCCGGGCGACGTTGTCGACGTGCTGGCCGCCGGCCCCGAATCCGACGCCCGGCCAACGATTGTCGCGACCGACGCGATCGTCGTGCTGGTGTCCGCGAAGCCCTCGGGGGTAGGCGCCGGCACGGATCGGGTCGTGCTGGTGGCGCTGCCGGCCCATGCCGCCAACGAGGTGGCGGCCGCGACGCTGGTGCAGACGGTCACGCTGACGCTGCACTGAGGTTGTTGGTGCCGGCGTTTCCGCCCCCGGCAGATTCCAACGCGGCTAACGTGCGTAACTGTCGGCCGAATACCACAAGGAGGATCCGAGACAATGTTGAAGGGCTTCAAAGAATTCCTCGCCCGAGGCAACATCGTCGACCTGTCGGTCGCGGTGGTCATCGGCACGGCGTTCACTGGGCTGGTCACCAAGTTCACCGACAGCATCATCCAACCGCTGATCAACCGTATCGGCGCGGGCGGTGAATCCGACTATGGCATTCTGCGCATCGGAATCGGCGGCGGTCAGACGATCGACCTGAACGTGCTGCTGTCGGCGGCCATCAACTTCATCCTCGTCGCGGCGGTGGTGTACTTCCTCGTCGTCATGCCCTACAACCGGCTGCGCAAGAAGGGCGAGGTCGAACAGGCCCAGGACACCGAGCTGACCCTGCTGACCGAGATCCGCAACATCCTCGCCGAGACCAACGGATCGAGTGGCGCGCACTCGGCCGGTCCGGGCACCGGCCCCGATCCCGACACCGCGAAGACGACAAGCGCCGACAAGTCCTGACAATGACCACAAAACGGCCCCCGGAAAAATCCGGGGGCTGTTCTGTTCCTCGGGAGAGCGTTGGTCAGTTCATGTTCCAGGGCTCGCCGTAGGTGGTGACACTGTCACCGGCCGAGGAGATCAGCCGAGCGAACGGACGCAACAACACACCACCGGCCGCACCGGTCACCGTGCCGTGCGCATTCGACACCGCCACACCGCCATTGGCGCGCGCCACATCGACCGAGAACGTCGCAACCTCCTGGATCCCCGGACCGTTGCCGAGATCGGCGCTGATCGACACCCCGGGAAACAGGTTCGGCGTGGTGAGAAAGCCGGTATTGAGGCTGGCGAACGGAAACGGCGGCGCCTGGTCGAGCAGCACGTTCGGCGTGGTGTAGCTGAAGTTGATCCCCACCCCCAGCGACCACGGGAAGCCGATCTGATACCCCAGCTCCAACGTGCCCTCGAACTCCTCAGCGCCCGGGCCGGCCACGGTGTACTTCGCACGCCCACTGTGGAACCACTCCCGCGTCAACCGGTTGCGGTCAAGGGGAAACACCCCGTTGAGGAACGTGTCCCACTGCTGAATCGTCAGCGTCCGGTCCTTGCCGTCGACCAAGCTCAACTCGTTGTCCAGCCCCGCGTGAGAGGTGCCCGTACTCACGAACAACGACGCGATGGCCGCCACCATCGCGACCAGCACCCGACCGAAAACCTTCATGCTCTCCCTAGCTAGTCGGCGCGGGCCCACGGTGGTCCCGCATCTGCTGTCAGCGTCGACACGAGGAACATAACGGTGCCGAGGCGAACCGGCAACGCGAGCGTACGAGCGCCACAGCCTCCGGCCCTTCCCCGGCCACCGTTTGCTGGATTCCAAATCTGCGCGCGATTCGACGCTTGCGTCAACGGGTTCTGGGGCCTGCCCTGCATGTCGCGACGGGTCGTGCGCCAGGTTTCCGCTGCAACTGTTCTCGGGAGGCCATGTGCTGCAGAGCCACCGGCGAACGCGCACGCTCAACGATGATTGCGGCGCGGTGACAACCTGTGATCAAGATCACCAGCAAAGCGGCTCTCTTGTTTACCAATTGGCAACGACGCGTTTGGCCTCGCGTCAGCGAGACGAAACAGCCCCCGGGGTTCTCCGGGGGCTGTTCTGTTGCTCGGGAGAGCGTTGGTCAGTTCATGTTCCAGGGCTCGCCGTAGGTGGTGACACTGTCACCGGCCGAGGAGATCAGCCGAGCGAACGGACGCAACAACACACCACCGGCCGCACCGGTCACCGTGCCGTGCGCATTCGACACCGCCACACCGCCATTGGCGCCCGCCACATCGACCGAGAACGTCGCAACCTCTTGGATCCCCGGACCGTTGCCGAGATCGGCGCTGATCGACACCCCGGGAAACAGGTTCGGCGTGGTGAGAAAGCCGGTATTGAGGCTGGCGAACGGAAACGGCGGCGCCTGGTCGAGCAGCACGTTCGGCGTGGTGTAGCTGAAGTTGATCCCCACCCCCAGCGACCACGGGAAGCCGATCTGATACCCCAGCTCCAACGTGCCCTCGAACTCCTCAGCGCCCGGGCCGGCCACGGTGTACTTGGCACGCCCACTGTGGAACCACTCCCGCGTCAACCGGTTGCGGTCAAGGGGAAACACCCCGTTGAGGAACGTGTCCCACTGCTGAATCGTCAGCGTCCGGTCCTTGCCGTCGACCAAGCTCAACTCGTTGTCCAGCCCCGCGTGAGAGGTGCCCGTACTCACGAACAACGACGCGATGGCCGCCACCATCGCGACCAGCACCCGACCGAAAACCTTCATGCTCCCCCTAGCTGTGCCGACGGTGAGCCCCTAACTCACCGCCCTCTGTTGCTGGTGCCTGGTCCTGACACCACACGGGGCACGGCCCCACGTACCGCAGATGAGAAACCTCACATACGGCTGTTACGTGATGCTCATCGTTGACACGAGGAACATAACGGTCGGGCACCAGCCCGGCAACGTGAGATCGCGCAAGAGCAGCGGAGCGTTACCTCACCTGCCCATTTGCTCTGGGGAGGGCCATGGAGCGGCGCGGTCCCCGCCGTTACCCACCGATAACCCGGACGGCGAACCGGTGACTTCGCCCAGCACGTGTTCGGCTCGGCAGAGGTCAGAATCGTCACCGGAGCTACGAGAGCGTGATACGTCAAAGATGGTGCGGCGGACGGTTTTCCCGTAACCAACGATCACGATCGGCTTCGTCTTCGGGGGTGGGGAAGTCGCGCTCGTCATCCGAAATCCGCGGAACGTCCTCGCCGAAAACCTCGTCGATGGTTTCCCGGCGGCGCTTCGACCGGTCACCCATTTCGGCTCATTTTGTGACGAAGATCACATTTTGTGCCATCAGCCGCTGCTACGGGTCAGATGTCGAGGCTGGACAGCTGGCCGATGACTTGAACCGCCAGCGGATTGAGCGTGGCCATACCGTCGCGCACCGCGGCGCGGGAGCCGGCGAGGTTGACCACGAGCGTGCTACCCGAGATGCCCGCAAGCCCGCGCGACACCCCGGCGTCGGTGATACCCGCGGACAACCCGGAGGCCCGCAACGCCTCGGAGATGCCGAGGAGTTCCCGGTCGAGGATGTCCAGGGTGGCCTCGGGAGTGACGTCGCGGGGAGTGACGCCCGTGCCACCGACGGACACCACCAGATCCACCCCGCCGATCACCGCGGTGTTGAGAGCGTTGCGGATCTCGACCTCGTCGGACGACACGACGACGACGCCGTCGACGACGAATCCCGCCTCGCCGAGCAATTCGGTGACCAGCGGACCGCTGTGGTCCTCCTCATCGCCGTGTGCGGTGCGATCGTCGACCACGACGACCAGCGCCCGGCCCACCAACTCCCCTGGCTGCTCCATGAGCTCAACCGTATATGTGGGTCGCGACATGGGCGCGGCCACTCTCAACGTCCTCGAGTCCGTCGGGGTGCTCACTGCTGGGCCTTGCCGAGCGTGACCTGGACCGTCTGCGACTTACCCGACGGGTCGAGATAGGACAGCGTGACCTTGTCCCCCGGCGCCCTGGAGCGAATCGCCGCGACCAGCGCGTCGGCGCTGCCGATCACCCGGTCGTCGACCTTGGTGACCACGACCCCGCTCGGCAGGCCCGCCGCAGCGGCGGCGCCACCATCGGTGACCTCGACGATCCGCGCGCCGTCGATCGACGCGTCGTTGCCCACCTGCACACCGAGCGAAGCGTGCGCCGCGGTGCCGTTCTTGATCAACTCATCGGCGATCCTCTTGGCCTGATCGACCGGGATCGCGAAGCCAAGGCCGATAGAACCGCTCTGGGCCTGAGGCCCGGCGTCGGCGCCCAACGTGGCGATCGCGGAGTTGACGCCGATCAGTTCCCCGTTCATGTTGACCAGCGCACCGCCGGAGTTGCCGGGGTTGATCGCGGCGTCGGTCTGGATCGCGTCGAGCACGGTGTTCTGGTTGCGGGCGTCACCGCTGGCGGCAACCGGCCGGTTCAGGGCGCTGATGATGCCGGTGGTCACCGTGCCCTCCAGGCCGAGCGGCGAGCCGACGGCGACCACGTCCTGGCCGACCTGCAGGTCGGACGACGAGCCGATGGTGATCGGAGTGAGGTCCGAGACCCCCTGGGCTCGGACAACGGCGATATCGCTGCTCGGGTCGGTGCCGACGACTGTGAAGGGGGCGGTCCGACCGTTGGAGAAGGTCACCTTGGTCTGCCCGGGGGGACCGGCGCCCGGGCCCGCCGGGCCGGCCGGATCTGCAGAGCCGGCGGCCGACACGACGTGGTTGTTGGTCAGGATCAACCCGTCGGAGGACAGGACGACGCCCGACCCCTCTTCAGACGCCCGCCCCATGTCGGTTTCGAGCTTGACGACGCTGGGCACCACCTTCGCGGCGACTTGTTCGACGGAGCCAGCGGGCAGGCTGGCTGCGGGCACACTGGGCGCGGCACCGTTGACCGACGACGACGCCGAGTGGTGGTCCGGTTGCGCCAGGAGCGCCACCCCACCGCCGATGCCGGCGGAGACGACCGCTACAGCCAACGCGCCGACCGTCAATGCACCGGCGCGAGAACGCTTTTGCGGCGGCTGGCCGGACAGTGGCTGCGGTGCACCGCGGTAGGGGTCAAACGGCACCCGCAACTGCGGGGGCTGCTGGGTCGCGTAACGCCAGTCGTACGGCTGCTGCTGCTGGTAGGGGCCCGGGCGCTGGGCGCCACCGGGGTAGCCGGGCACCGCATGCCCGGGAGCGATCGGCCGGCGGCCGGGTGGCGGGGGCGGCGGCGAGTACCTCGGGTGGTTCGTCATGTCGCTCGGGCTCTTCCTGTTCTTTTCCGGTCTTCCGGTCCCTGTCATCTGCACAACGTCGGACGCATGGCCAACAGTGCCCAGCCGGGCTGAGAATCCACTTAGAGAACGTTCGGGACTCACCCAAAGTTCGTTCCCCCGTTCCCGCCACTGTCAATCATCGTCGACGGCGGCCTGCTGCGGGGCTACTCGGCGGGGGCGTGTCGGGGAACGACCCACTCGCTCGGCTGCTCGACCGTGGGCCGACCCGACAGCACGACGTGCATCGAGGTGCCCGGCGGCTGCCCACCGGGCACGGTGTCCTCGATGCGCACTGAACCACCGTGCTTGAGCACAACCTGTTTCACGATCGCCAACCCCAGGCCCGATCCGGACATCGACCTGGCCGTCGTCGACCGGTAGAACCGTTCGAACACCAGCGGTCGCTCCTGTGGCGGAATGCCCGGGCCGTAATCGGAGACCACCAACTCGGCGTGCATCGGATCGATCTGGCTCAAGCGCACGGTAACCCGGCCGCCCTGGGGGCTCCACTTCGCCGCGTTGTCGAGCAGGTTGAGCACGGCGCGCCCCAGCCCGGCATCGTCGCCGTAGACCAGCCACGGTGTGGTCGTCACCTCGAACTCGATGTCGTTGCGACGGCGGCGAACTCGTTCCAGCGAGCGGTCCACGATCTCGGCGACGTCCACGAACTCGTGCACGGTGACGCCCGCGTCGTCACGCGTCAGGTCGACCAGATCACCGACCAGGGTCGACAACTCCTCGATCTGGGCGATGACGTCGGCGCGCAGGTCCGCCATTTCCTCGTCCGGCAACCGCGGTGCGCCGGGGGCCATCGACGCCATCAGCAGTTCGACGTTGGTGCGCAACGACGTCAGCGGTGTGCGCAGCTCGTGGCCGGCGTCGGTGACCAGGCGGGCCTGGCGTTCCCGGGACTCGGCCAGGGCACGCAGCATCATGTTGAACGCCTCGGTGAGACGGGCGAGTTCGTCGCTGCCGAACACCGGAATGGGGCGCAGGTCATCGGTGCGTGCCACCCGCTCGGCGGCCTCGGTCAGCCGCGCCACGGGACGCAGGCCCGCGCGCGCGACGGCACCACCCGCCATTGCGGCGACCGCGACGCCGACTCCTCCGACGATGATCAGCACCGTGCTCAGTCGTTGAAGCAGCTGAGCGGTGGGCACCATGCTCTTGGAGATCAGCAGGGAGCTGTCGTTCGACAGGTGCATCGCCAGTACCCGCTGATGGTTGACCGTACGCAGCGACATGATCAGATCCCCGCGCAGCACCGCTTTCTCGGGGTCGCCGAGCGGTAGCGTCTCCCCCTCCTGGTTGGCCGTGAAGATGGCTCGGCCCGGAATCACCAGCATCGCGTTGACGTCGGAGTACGCGGTGCCCTCGATCGCCTTGCTCGGATCTGCCTGCAGGGATCCGCTCTCGATGAGAAGGCGAGCCCGGCTGCGTAGTTGGTTGTCGACGTCGTCGTACAGTGCGCGGGACACCACTGCCCAGACGGCCACGGCCATCAGGACCACCACCATCGCCACCATCGACATCGCCAACAGCATCACGCGCCACCGCAGCGACACCGAACTGGTTCTCGACGGCGGACGAAGCGAATCGGGTTGTGGCGCAGACCCGTAATTCGGCGCGGACATCACGGAGGCGTTTCGCGCAGAACATAACCCACCCCGCGCACGGTGTGGATCAGTCGCGGCTCTCCTGCGGCTTCGGTCTTGCGGCGCAGATAACCGACATACACCTCGAGGGCGTTGCCGGATGTCGGGAAGTCGAATCCCCACACCTCTTCGAGAATGCGGCTGCGGGTCAACACCCGGCGGGGGTTGGCGATGAGCATCTCGAGCAGCGCGAATTCGGTGCGCGTCAGGCTTATCTGACGTTGCCCCCTGGTGACCTCACGGGTGACGGGGTCAAGGGACAGGTCGGAGAACGTCATCGCGGCCGTCTCGGCTCCGTCGACAGGACCGGTGCGGCGCAGCAGCGCCCGCATTCGGGCCAACAGTTCCTCGAGGGCGAACGGCTTCGGCAGGTAGTCGTCGGCGCCGGCGTCCAGGCCGGCCACCCGCTCGGAGACCGAGTCCCGCGCCGTCAGCACCAAGATCGGCAGGTCGTCACCGGTGCTGCGCAGCTGACGGCACACCTCCAGGCCGTCCAACCGGGGCATCATCACATCGAGCACCAGGGCGTCGGGCCGATCGGTGGCGATCCGGTTGAGAGCCTCGAGGCCGTCCTCTGCGAGTTCGACGGAGTAACCGTTGAAGGAAAGAGACCGGCGCAGCGACTCGCGCACCGCGCGATCGTCGTCGACGACAAGTATGCGCACAGCCACAGTGTCATCCCCCTGTCTGAGACTGACCTGAGAGGCGCGCCGCCGGAGCCGCTTGCCGGCGACATTCGACCGAAGCCGCTCCGGCGGCGGACATCCGGCCCCGCGCTACCGGCGGTCGAGGTCGATCAGGCCGAGACGGGCCGCCTTGAGCAGCCGGCGCGGCACCTTGTGCTGCTGACCGGCGACGTTGACGCCCACGAGTTCGGTGCGCTTGGCCTTCCACTGCGAGCGCCGGCTCCGGGTGTTCGAGCGCGACATCCTGCGCTTGGGCACAGCCATGATCGGGTCTCCTCTTGAGGGGGTGAGTCTGGCGCCGCGCACATGTCAGGCGACGGCAAGTGCCCTTCAGGATAGCCAACGACCTGCGTAGCCTCCAAAACGGCGACTCCGCTGACCCGAACCTTGACGCGATACCGTCGGTCATCGCTAACCTACCGGCTGGTTGGTGGCGGCCGCGACGAAGGGAGCCCGCGTGACCTCTGCTCGCGATACGGTCCGCATCGGCAACTGTTCGGGGTTCTACGGCGACCGGCTCGACGCGATGCGCGAGATGCTGACCGGAGGCGACCTCGACTACCTGACCGGCGACTACCTCGCCGAGTTGACCATGCTCATCCTGGCCCGGGACCGCGCCAAATCAGCCGACCGCGGCTACGCGAAGACCTTCCTGACCCAGCTCGAGGAGAGCCTCGGGCTGGCGCTTGATCGCGGCGTGCGGATCGTCGCCAATGCGGGCGGACTCAACCCGGCGGGGTTGGCCGACGCGGTGCGCGCGCTCGCCGAGCGGTTGGGGTTGACGGTCAACGTCGCGCACGTGGAGGGTGACGACCTCATCGCGCGCGCCGACGAGCTAGGGTTCGGAGCCGCCACGGCGGCGACATCGGGGACCGGCTCAGTCCTGGCGGCCAACGCCTACCTCGGCGCGTGGGGCATCGTCGACTGCCTCGACGCGGGCGCCGATGTCGTGGTGACCGGCCGGGTGACCGACGCGTCGGTGATCGTCGGGCCCGCCGCGGCGCACCACGGCTGGGGCCGCACCGACTACGACCGGCTGGCCGGCGCCGTCGCGGCGGGGCATGTCATCGAGTGCGGCGCCCAAGCGACCGGTGGCAACTATGCCTTCTTCACCGAAGTCGCCGATTTGACCTATCCGGGGTTTCCGCTCGCCGAGATCCACTCGGACGGTTCCTCGGTCATCACCAAACACCCCGGCACCGGCGGTGCGGTCACCGTGGGCACCGTGACCGCGCAACTGCTGTACGAGATCAGCGGGGCGCGCTACGCCAACCCCGACGCGACGCTGCGCGTCGACAGCATCGGGCTCACCGACGACGGAGTGGACCGGGTGCGGATCTCCGGCGTGCGGGGTGAGCCGCCGCCACCGACGCTGAAGGTGTCGCTCAACAGCATCGGCGGCTTCCGCAACGAGATGACGCTGGTCCTCACGGGCCTCGACATCGAGGCCAAGGCGGAGCTGGTGCGGCGTCAGCTGGAAGTCGCCCTACCGGTCAAACCCGCCGAGTTGGAGTGGACGCTGGCGCGCACCGACCACACCGACGCCGACACCGAAGAGACGGCGAGCGCCCTGTTGCGATGTGTGGTTCGAGACCCCGATCCCGCCAAGGTGGGTCGCCAGTTCTCCTCCGCCGCCGTCGAACTCGCGCTGGCGAGTTATCCGGGCTTCCACGCCACCAGTCCTCCGGGCCATGGTCAGGTCTACGGCGTGTTCAAGCCGGCGTTCATCGCGGCCACCGAGGTGCCCCACGTCGCCGTGCACGCCGACGGCTCTCGTGTCGAGATACCGGCAGGCGCGCAGACTCTCGAATTGGCGCCCGTGCCACCGTTCGCGCTACCCGAGCCACTTCCGTTCGGCGAAACCGAACGCGCGCCGCTCGGGCTCATCGCGGGCGCCCGCAGCGGGGACAAGGGCGGCAGCGCGAACGTCGGCGTCTGGGTACGTACGGAGCAGCAGTGGCGTTGGCTGTCGCACATGTTGACCATCGAGAAGCTGCGCGAACTCCTGCCCGAGACAACAGATCTGCCCGTCGCGCGCTATCTGCTGCCCAACCTGCGGGCGGTCAACTTCGTCATCGAGGACATCCTCGGCGAGGGCGTCGCCTACCAGGCCCGGTTCGACCCCCAGGCCAAGGGCCTCGGCGAATGGCTGCGCAGCCGTCATGTCGATATCCCAAAGGAGCTGTTGTCGTGAGTATCTGGCACACCCCCGAACGAGAACAACTACGCAAGACCGTACGGACGTTCGCCGAGCGGGAGGTGCTTCCACACGCCGAGGCTTGGGAAGCCAGCGGTGAGTTGCCGCGCGAACTGCACCTCAAGGCCGGGGCGGCAGGACTTTTGGGCGCGGGGTTCCCCGAGGCGGTCGGCGGGGGCGGCGGCGACGGCGCCGATGCGGCGGTGATATGCGAGGAAATGCACTATGCGGGCGCCCCCGGTGGAGTGTTCGCCTCACTGTTCACCTGCGGCATCGCGGTGCCGCACATGATCGCCTCCGGCGACGAGCGGTTGATCGGGACCTACGTGCGGCCGACCCTGCGCGGTGAGAAGATCGGCAGCCTCGCGATCACCGAACCCGGCGGCGGCTCTGACGTCGGCCACCTGACCACAAGAGCAGTCCGCGACGGGAACGACTACATCGTCAACGGCGCCAAGACGTACATCACATCGGGAGTCCGCGCCGACTACGTCGTCACCGCGGTACGGACCGGCGGGCCGGGTGCGGCCGGCATCTCGTTGATCGTGGTGGACAAGGAGACACCGGGGTTTCAGGTCAGCCGCAAGCTCGACAAGATGGGGTGGCGGTCGTCGGACACCGCCGAACTGTCCTACACCGACGTTCGAGTGCCCGCGGAGAACCTGATCGGCGCCGAGAACTCCGGCTTTCTGCAGATCGCGGGGGCGTTCGTCGCCGAACGCGTCGGTCTTGCCGTGCAGGCTTACGCCAGCGCCCAACGCTGCCTCGACCTCACCGTCGATTGGTGCCGCAACCGGGAGACGTTCGGCCGACCGTTGATCTCGCGACAGCAGGTGCAGAACACGCTGGCCGAGATGGCACGCCGCGTCGACGTCGCGCGGGTTTACACCCGCAACGTCGTCGAACGGCAAATTCTTGATGGAGGGCCGGACGGCCCTAACCTGATCGCCGAGGTGTGCTTCGCCAAAAACACCGCTGTCGAGGCCGGCGAATGGGTGGCCAACCAGGCGGTGCAGCTGTTCGGCGGGATGGGCTACATGGCCGAGTCCGAGGTCGAACGCCAGTACCGCGACATGCGCATCCTCGGGATCGGCGGCGGTACCACCGAAATCCTCACCTCACTGGCCGCGAAGACGTTGGGATTCCAATCGTGATGCCACTCCGTGTGAATCGTTGGCGGAAAATCGACCCGGAAATCGCCACAGGTTCACAAACAGCGAAGTGGAGGTCGTGATGACGCCACTACGCTCCACGCTGGACGCCACGTCACCCGCCTACGGTGAGGCGGCGGCCACGATGACCGCCAAGCTCGCCGAACTCGAGGCCGAACACGCCAAAGCGCTGGCGGGTGGCGGCGCCAAGTATGTGCAGCGGCACCACGACCGGGGCAAGCTGACGGCCCGCGAGCGCATCGAACTGCTGCTCGACCTGGACTCGCCGTTTCTGGAGCTGAGCCCGCTCGCCGCGTGGGGCAGCGACTTCACCGTGGGCGCCAGCGTGGTGAGCGGCATCGGCGCCGTCGAGGGCGTCGAATGCCTGATCGTCGCCAACGACCCGACGGTCAAGGGCGGCACCAGCAATCCGTGGACGCTGAGGAAGATCCTGCGCGCCAACCAGATCGCGCTAAAGAACCGGCTTCCGCTCATCTCGCTGGTGGAATCGGGCGGCGCCGACCTGCCGACGCAGAAGGAGATCTTCATCCCCGGCGGCCAGATGTTCCGTGACCTGACGCGGTTGTCGGCGGCCGGCGTTCCGACCATCGCGTTGGTGTTCGGCAACTCCACCGCCGGCGGCGCGTACATCCCCGGCATGTCCGATCACGTCGTGATGATCAAGGAACGCTCGAAGGTGTTCCTGGCCGGGCCGCCGCTGGTGAAGATGGCCACCGGCGAGGAGGCCGACGACGAGTCGCTCGGCGGCGCCGAGATGCACGCGCGCACTTCGGGTCTGGCCGACTACTTCGCGCGCGACGAGCCCGACGCGATCCGCATCGGGCGCCGCATCATCGCCCGGCTGAACTGGCACAAGCAGGGCCCGACGCCCGCGCCGGTCATCGCTCCGGTCTACGATCCGGAGGAACTGGTGGGCATCGTGCCCGCGGATCTGCGAATCCCGTTCGACCCTCGCGACGTGATCGCCCGCGTCGTCGACGGTTCCGAGTTCGACGAGTTCAAGCCGATGTACGGCTCGTCGCTGGTGACGGGTTGGGCGAGACTCTACGGCTACCCGATCGGCGTTCTGGCCAACGCGCGCGGCGTGCTGTTCAGTGAGGAATCGCAGAAGGCGACCCAGTTCATCCAACTGGCGAATCGCTCCGACACTCCACTGTTGTTCCTGCACAACACCACCGGGTACATGGTCGGCCGCAAGTATGAGGAGGGCGGCATGATCAAACACGGCTCGATGATGATCAACGCCGTCTCGAACTCCACCGTTCCGCACATCTCGCTGCTGATCGGCGCCTCCTACGGGGCCGGCCACTACGGTATGTGCGGCCGTGCGTACGACCCGCGGTTCCTGTTCGCCTGGCCCAGCGCGAAGTCGGCGGTGATGGGTGGGACGCAGTTGGCCGGCGTGCTGTCGATCGTCAGCCGCGCGGCCGCCGAAGCCCGCGGACAGCAGGTCAACGAGGACGCCGATGCCGCGCTGAGGGCCGCGGTCGAGGCGCAGATCGACGCCGAGTCTTTGCCGATGTTCCTGTCGGGCCGACTCTACGACGACGGGGTGATCGATCCGCGGGACACCCGCACCGTCCTGGGAATATGTCTGTCGGCCATCGCCAATGGCCCGATCAAGGGGACGTCGAACTTCGGCGTCTTCCGGATGTGAGCGCGCACATGAAGAGATCCCGCCTCGAACGTGAACTTGTGAGCGAATTTCGGCTGATTTTTCGAACACAAGTCAACGTTCGGCGTCCCGGAGGGGCCGCATGATCACTCGAGTCCTGGTGGCCAACCGCGGTGAGATCGCCCGGCGGGTCTTCGCGACATGTCGGCGCCTGGGCATCGGCACCGTCGCGGTCTACACCGACCCTGACGAGCACTCTCCGCACGTCGGTGAGGCGGATGCGCGAGTGCGGCTCGACGGGCGTAACGGATATCTCGACGCCGGTCAGTTGATCGCGGCCGCCCACGCCGCCGGTGCCGACGCGATCCATCCGGGTTACGGGTTTCTCTCGGAGAACGCCGAATTCGCGAACGCGGTGCGGGATGCGGGCCTGACCTGGATCGGGCCGCCACCAACCGCGGTCGCCGCGATGGGCAGCAAGATCGAGGCGAAGAAGATGATGGCCGCCGCCGGCGTGCCCGTCCTCGACGAGCTCGACCCCGACAGCGTCAGCGCCGACCAGTTGCCGGTGCTGATCAAGGCCTCGGCGGGTGGTGGCGGCCGCGGAATGCGCGTCGTGCGCGAATTGTCCGAGCTGGAAGGCCAAGTCGAGGCCGCCCGCCGCGAGGCCGCCTCCGCGTTCGGCGATCCGACCGTGTTCTGCGAGCGCTACCTGGCCACCGGCCACCACGTGGAGGTCCAGATACTCGGCGACGAACACGGCACGGTCTGGGCGGTCGGCGAGCGGGAGTGCTCGATTCAGCGACGCCATCAGAAGATCATCGAAGAAGCCCCCTCACCGTTGGTCGAGCGCACGCCGGGAATGCGCGCCAAGCTTTTCGACGCCGCCCGGCTGGCGGCCGGCGCGATCGGCTACACCGGCGCGGGCACCGTCGAATTCATGGCAGACACCGCGGGTGATTTCTATTTCCTCGAGATGAACACCCGGCTGCAGGTCGAACACCCCGTCACCGAAGAGACCACCGGCCTGGATCTCGTCGAGCTGCAACTCGTCGTCGCCGACGGCGGCCGGCTCGACACCGAACCGCCGCCTTCGCGGGGATACGCGATCGAAGCCCGGCTGTATGCCGAGGACCCGGCCAAGGACTGGCAACCGCAGGCCGGTACCGTGCACCGATTCGAGGTCCCGGCGAACGTCCGTGTGGATTCCGGGATCGTCGACGGTTCGGTGGTGTCCATCTTCTATGACCCGATGCTGGCCAAACTGATCGCCTACGCGCCCAACCGCCGCCGGGCGGCCACCGTGCTCGCCGACGCGTTGACCCGAAGCCGCATCCACGGTCTGCGCACGAACCGCGACCTGCTGGTCAACGTGTTGCGGCATCCGGCGTTTCTCGACGGCGCCACCGACACCTCGTTCTTCGACACCCACGGTCTCGCGGAGTTGGCGACACCGCAGAGTGACGACCAGGCGATCGCGTTGTCCGCCGTGGCCGCCGCGCTGGCCGATGCTGCGCAGAACCGCACCGATGCGACGGTTTTCGCGGCAGCGCCCAGCGGCTGGCGAAATCTGGTGTCGGGCCATCAGGTCAAGCGGTATGCGGACGCCGCCGGCGCCGAACACGAGGTGCGCTACCGGTTCACTCGCTCAGGGCTGGACCTGTCCGCCCACGACGGCATGTCACTCGTCTCCGCGTCACCGGACCGGGTCGTGTTGGTCGTGGGTGGAGTCGACCAACCGTTCGAGGTCGCACGTTACGGCCACGACGTGTACGTCGACTCGCCCTCGGGCCCGGTGCATCTCGTCGCGCTGCCGCGCTTCGGCGATCCCGACGACGCCGTCGACCCCGGTTCGCTGCTGGCGCCGATGCCTGGTTCGGTGCTGCGCATCGGCGCGGCGGTCGGCGACGCCGTCACCGCAGGCCAGGCGCTGGTGTGGCTGGAAGCCATGAAGATGGAGCACACCGTGACGGCCCCCGCCGCCGGTGTGCTCGCCGAACTCAACGTCGAGGTCGGCCAACAGGTCGATGTCGGTACCGTCCTGGCCCGAGTCGAAGGAGAGCAGTGAGCAGTTTCGTCGAGACCGAAGAGCAGCAGGCGTTGCGCGAGGCGGTCGCCGCGATGGCCGCCAACTACGGCCAGGACTACTACCTGGAGAAGGCCCGCACCGATCAGCACACCGACGAGTTGTGGCAGGAGGCGGGCAAACTCGGCTTCATCGGGGTCAACCTGCCCGAGGAGTACGGTGGCGGCGGCGCGGGCATGTACGAGCTGTCGATCGTCATGGAGGAGATGTCGGCCGCGGCGTGTCCGCTGCTGCTGATGGTGGTCTCCCCCGCGATCAACGGCACGATCATCGCCAAGTTCGGCACCGAGGACCAGAAGAGGCGCTGGCTGCCCGGCATCGCCGACGGCTCGATCACGATGGCGTTCGCGATCACCGAACCCGATGCGGGCTCAAACAGCCACCGCATCACCACCACCGCGCGCCGCGACAGCGCCGACTGGATCCTGTCCGGGCAGAAGGTGTTCATCTCCGGTGTCGACCAGGCGCAGGCGGTGCTGGTCGTCGGACGCACAGAGGATCACAGAACGGGCAACCTCAAGCCCGCGCTGTTCATCGTGCCGACCGACGCAAAGGGCTTGAGCGCGACCAAGATCGACATGGAGATCGTCAGCCCGGAGAACCAGTTTCAGCTCTTCCTCGACGAAGTCCGACTGCCCGCCGACGCACTGGTCGGCTCCGAGGACGCCGCGATCGCGCAGCTGTTCGCCGGCCTGAACCCCGAGCGCATCATGGGCGCCGCCAGTGCGGTCGGCATGGGCCGCTTCGCGATCGACAAGGCCGTCGACTACGTCAAGACCCGCCAGGTGTGGAAGACGCCGATCGGTTCGCACCAGGGGCTGTCGCATCCGTTGGCGCAGAACCACATCGAGATCGAACTGGCGAAGTTGATGTTGCAGAAGGCGGCGTCGCTCTACGACGCCGGAGACGACGTCGGCGCCGCCGAGGCGGCGAACATGGCCAAGTATGCCGCCGGTGAGGCATCGGTGCGCGCCGTCGACCAGGCCGTGCAGTCGTTGGGCGGCAACGGGTTGACGAAGGAGTACGGTATCGCCGCCGCGGTGACCGCGTCGAAGCTCGCCCGGATCGCACCGGTCAGCCGGGAGATGATCCTCAACTTCGTCGCGCAGACCTCGCTCGGACTGCCTCGCTCGTACTGATGGAGTCGTACTGATGAGCGCACTCGTCGGTTACGCGGTGGACGGGGCGGTCGCCCGACTCACCCTCGACTCACCAGACAACCGCAACGCGTTGTCGACCGCGCTCGTCGAACAGCTGCACCACCGATTCACCGACGCAGTCGCCGATCCCGGCGTGCGGGTCGTCGTGCTCGGCCATACGGGTGGAACCTTCTGCGCGGGAGCCGATCTCGCTGAAGCTGCGGGACGTGACCCGAGTGAGCTGGCCGTCGACCGCGCCCGCGAGATGACCCGGCTGCTGCGCCGCATTCTGGAGTTGCCGGTCCCCGTTGTCGGTGCGGTCGACGGGCACGTTCGCGCCGGCGGCCTCGGCCTGGTTGGCGCCTGCGACATCGTGGTGGCCGGCCCGCAGAGCACATTTGCGTTGACCGAGGCCCGCATCGGCGTTGCGCCGTCGATCATCTCGCTGACCCTGCTGCCGAAGATGACGGCCCGCGCCGCCGGTCGGTACTTCGTGACCGGGGAGAAGTTCGGGGCGGCAGAGGCCGCCGACATCGGCCTGGTCACCGTCGCCGCCGACGACGTCGACGCCACGGTGGCAGCGCTGGCCACCGCGATCGGCAAGGCGTCACCACAGGGACTCGCGGCGTCGAAGTCCTTGACCACAGCGCCTATTCTGGAGACCTTCGACCGTCATGCCGAGACGCTCACCACGCACTCGGCCGAGTTGTTCGTCTCCGAGGAGGCTCGTGAAGGCATGCTTGCTTTTCTCGAGAAGCGTCCGCCCCGATGGATGCAATAGATGACACACTCGGTTCTCGTCACCGGAGCGACCGGCACGCTCGGTCACCGCGTTGTTCCGGAAGCGGTCGGGGCGGGCCATCGGGTCCGTGCGCTGAGCCGTAAGAGCCGTGTCGGGTATACCGGTGTGAACTGGGCCAGGGGTGACCTGCTCACCGGCGCCGGCGTCGACGCGGCACTCGAGGGCGTCGACGCCGTCATCAACTGCGCCACCCAGTTCGTCGGAGACAAGGACGTCACGTCCATGCAGAACCTCGCGGCGGCGGTGCGCCGGGCCGGTGTCGGCCACGTCGTGCACGTGTCGATCGTCGGCATCGACGACATCCCGCTGCCTTACTACCGGACCAAGCTGCGCGTCGAACAGGCGCTTGCGGACTCCGGTGTTGCCCACACGGTGCTACGGGCGACCCAGTTTCACGACCTGATCGAGCGTATCTTCGCGGTCCAGCGGTTCTCTCCGGCGCTGTGGGCGATGCGCGGCGTGAAGTTCCAGCCGATCGACACCCACGACG
Organism: Mycolicibacterium sp. ND9-15; assembly: GCF_035918395.1. Lineage (NCBI taxonomy): Bacteria > Bacillati > Actinomycetota > Actinomycetes > Mycobacteriales > Mycobacteriaceae > Mycobacterium > Mycobacterium jinjuense. The sequence goes on along the minus strand of NZ_CP142362.1, from coordinate 3,515,975 downwards.
TCGCGTCCCGGCTGGTGGAACTTGTCGATGCCGAACCGGCCGGTCGCGCTCCGGACATCGGCGGACCCGAAGTGCACACGCACGCCGAGCTGGCGCGCATCTACCTGGCGGCTCACGACAGCCGCCGCCCGGTGGTGGCGTTCCCGGTGCCCGGCCGCATCGGTGCCGGGTACCGCTCGGGGGCCAA